>NZ_SJPY01000006.1:302158-617463 GCF_007860185.1 Novipirellula aureliae | reverse complement strand
GGACCTGCCGACGCTGTTTCCTGATGGGAAATGACCAAGTGTCCGGCAAAAACTTCGACCACCGGAAAATCTGGATCGAAAAGTATCTGCAACAGCTTGCGGAATTTTTTTCTTTAGATTTGCTAGCTTTTTCAATACTAGACAACCACCTCCACTTGATCCTAAGATCGCGGCCCGATCTGGTGGCGACCTGGAGCGATAGGGAGGTGGCTCGGCGCTGGTTGATGCTCTGTCCACACCGCCGCAAATCCGACGGGTCGCCTTTGCCGCCAAGCGAGCCAGAACTCAAATCGATCGCTGGTTGTCCAATCAAATGCCAAGAAATCCGCGAGCGGCTGAGCAGTTTCAGTTGGTGGATGCGGCTGTTGTGCCAACGCGTTGCGATGCGAGCGAATCGCGAGGAACAGGAGTCGGGCCGGTTCTTCCAAGATCGCTACCGTGCAACTCGATTGACGGACGAAGCATCCCTGCTGGCCTGTGCCGCTTACGTGGATTTGAACCTGATTCGTGCCGCGATGGCGGAAACGCTGGAGCAGAGCGATCATACGTCGGTGCAAAAACGAATCAAGGCCATGAAAAGCGAGTCACCAAGCGAAGACAAGCCGGATGCTTTCTTGGCACCTCTGTCGATCGATGAGCAGCTTGATCCCGTAGG
Source organism: Novipirellula aureliae (assembly GCF_007860185.1). Classification (NCBI taxonomy): domain Bacteria; kingdom Pseudomonadati; phylum Planctomycetota; class Planctomycetia; order Pirellulales; family Pirellulaceae; genus Novipirellula; species Novipirellula aureliae. The sequence continues at coordinate 616,808 of NZ_SJPY01000006.1, read as the reverse complement.
TCCCTGTGCTAGCGATAGCGGCAAGCGATGTAGTGATAAAGGCTTCTTACCAATTTCACTCGTGGATTACTTGAAGCTACTCGATTGGACGGCTCGGCAAGTGGCGCCGGGCAAACGCGGAGTGACGCCTTCGGCTGCACCACCGATTTTGGTTCGGTTGGGACTCGAGCAAGCGACTTGGTGCGAACTGGTGAAGGACTTTGGGAAATTGTTCTGCAGCATTGCTGGACGCCCCGAGAGTGTCGATTCGATGCGTTGTCACCGCACGCACCGCCGCTACCATCTCCGCCGCCGCGCCCGCGAGCTATTGACGCTCCCGGACTGAGCGTCCCTTCTTCGATTTTCCTTCTTTTCGTGACGCTCTTTGAGCTGCCCCAGGATGAAGGTACGCACCCAATACGGCCATTCCGAGGGAAAAAGCCTATCTCCCTGGTTCCCATGCATGATTCTTGACGATCAGGTGCAATAGGCAGAGCAAAAATCACGACGTAACCTGCTCGAGGTGTTACTGCCTCACCTAAAATGATGCTCTGTCCCTCTGCTCGAGAACGCACCTCTGCTCCCAGCCAGCGGGCAATCCGCGATGGAGCGACGGGCACCAAAGCGCACCAGTCTGACGCCGTTTCGGGTAATCCTGAGCAAGCATCGGCTGAGCGGGCGCAAGAAAAAACCGTTGAAACCATCGTAAATGACGGTTCCAGCGGTGTTGTGCGTGTTCCTGACAATGAGGAACAATGGGCGATACAGAATTCGAATCTGTGACCTCCGCGGTGTGAACGAGTTTTTCAGCCAACTAGTTTTCAGCATTTTACCCCGTGTTTTACGCATCATATCGCTACCCCTAACACTTCGCAAGGCTTTTTACGGTTTATCGTGATTTGATAGCGTTTTGCGGTATTATTGCAAAACGCGATTGTCGCAAAACGGTAATTACCGTCTTTCCAAAATGCCTCCAGTGCTTTCGGTTGTTCGGCAATCCCTGTTGACTCCGCTAACGAAAAAACCGCACCCAGTTACCCAAGGTAGGTTCTTAACATTGCTCATCGAGCGAATGTAGAAACCGCATCATCACCGCCCGTTTGATTCGCCTTCGCTTGCTGCCTGGCATCGGAACGGATCGCAGCACACCAATCTTGACCCACTTTCCGATTGTCGTTTTGCTGACGCCTGCGATTCGCCCAGCGTCCGAATACGTCAATAGCTGGTGGCTGTCGTCGGTATCATCACGATGCGGTTTCGTCATTTCTTGTTCGATGATTAAAGTTCGTCCAACAAAATCCACGGCTTTCGATTTCTTGAAATCCACAACGCTCCATTCTTGGCGAGCCACTTTTCCCAAGTTGTATCCGCGTAGCCAAACAACTCTTGAACCAAATAGCCTGGAGCTTGCTTCGTCATTTTGATGTAGGGATGGTCCCAGCCGATTCTCTCGTCCGCTGTTGGCTTCCAAACTCGTGATTTCGTAGCCATTTCAAAAACAGTGCCTCAGCAGGCTTGGAAATCCTTTTGAAACCAGCTTTCCTGCTTCGTCAAAGAAATCTAGTTCAATCGCGACGACACCAGCAAGCATTGATGCGTAAACGGACCTTGTTAAATCGTCCTCGGGCGCAATCGGACCGTCGGGCCATACCGGAATGATCGAAGTTTCGTCGTGGATCTTTCGAACGAATGACGCCAATGGTTGTTCGCTCAATGAACTGGCCCGCGTTGTTCCATGAACGATACGGTTTCTTATCGTCCGAACGTGCTGCGCGAAACGATTGTATCCACGGTCAATCAATCCGCATTCCAAGGCAACCGATGATCGCCGATGGAATACCCCTGGCATTTTCCGGCCCTCTCGATAGGCAGAAAACAAATCAATCAATGCTGCGTCGATCCTTGCCGAGGCTAGGACGATCATAAATCGAGGATCGCCGCTTTCGATTTCTGCGAGCATCTCTACCGCACTTTGGATCCGTTCTTGATTTTCCGTTAAGCAACCTTGCTCCTTGTCTGTCCAATCGTAAAGTGATAATGGTTCTGTCATCGTCATCACCTCGGCTTTCGTGATTGCAAGAACTCTCGGAAATCATCGACAAGCGAATCGTCTTTTCCAGACTCGATCGTTGTCTCACCGATACCCGGCACGATGTCGGCTGGGTGAGTTTCTTTGATGACACGGGGGTCTAAATAGGCCAAAGTCGTTCGACGATGCGAATGATCAAGAAGCGCCGTTGCATTGCCGCCAGCAGCTTCAAAATTACTGGCGGTCGTTCTCCTTATCTTATGGAACTTATTGCGTCTGTTATTTGGCAGTCCAGCCGTTTCGAGAATCTTCCCGAATCTGGTGAAAATGTAATCGTAGTTGTATGGCCAAAAGAAAACATTTTTTTGACCGAACACCTTAATCGAATCGATGCGTTCCAACGTTATTGGTCGAAGTCGAAAACGTTTGTCACGAGTCTTCCCTTTTCGATGTTCGCCGCGAATTGTGACCCACCCATCCGCTTCGAGGTATTGTCGCTCCAAGGCTAACGTTGCAGAGATGCGTTCCCCAGTGTCGTAAATAAAGCTCACGAGCGCAGGCCAGTATTTGTTTGCATCAACTTTCCCGATCCGTCCCGGTGCCGATTCACAGGCTTCCATCAATTGAACCATTTCATCGTCTGACCATGCGTCTGGTACTCGCTTGGGACACGGTATCGCATTGATCTCGGGGAACTCCTTCAACCAGCCTCGCTTCGCCGCAAATGTCCACAACACGCAAAGCTGTGAACGGTCCTTTTCCACCGTCGCTGCCGCTAGTTCTGTGTTTTCCAGCGACCAATACAAGAAGTCTGACACCGTTTTATTGTTCAAATCACCCAAGACGGCTGCCCGCCCAAGCCATCGAGAAAAGGCGTTGATCGAATGCCGGTATAGTCGCACTGTGTTTATTGACTTTCCCACTAATCGAGTTGGTCGATAGTGTTCATTCAGGAAATCGAGCAGCGGCATCGTCGTTTTCGATTTTGTTCGACTGCCTTTTAATGGTTTGGGAACCGGAACAGCCTGCCTACTTGCTTGCCAAGCCTCGGAACGACCAATGTTTATTCCAGAGAAGTCTTGGCTTTTAGACCAGCCGAGTGCAACTGCTGTAGCATTTCGGTCGCGGAACCATTCGTGCCGCCGATGCAACATGTCTAGTGACATTCCTTCACGCTTCCAACGGTTCACAAGCATCATCGCCACGTCTGGGTTAATGTCCTCTAATTGCATCGGTCGTAAGAAAACCGACTCAAATGCGGCTTCAATCGATCGTATCGTTTTTCTTAATCCCGAGACACCAAGCTTTTTACGCCTGGCCAACTGATTTTTTGTCCCAATCGTGAATAGATGCAGATTATCCAAGGTAGGCTCTAACCCATCGTACAGTCCACCGGTTTGTTCATTGCTGTTCATAATTGTCCCCCCCCTTCGCCGGCCACAATTTTAGATAGACGGTAAAAACGATTTGCAATCTTGCGAAGTTCTCTTGCGAGACGCTCCGCGACTGCTCCATCGTTGCCGTCAATGTAAATGATGAACTGTTCCTCATCGCCATCGAGCTGGGCTGAGTAGAAACGAAGATCATCGCCGTCGTCGATTTCGTGGGCGTACCTAACTCGTAGCCGGCCGCCTGTGGCGTGTTCGATGGAACGGGCTAGCGAATGGTTGGCAACATCAGCCAACGCATCACGGTTTACCCGTGACGCTGCAATGCGAGTGGGAAACGACATAGGGGAGGTGCTCCGATAGTAAATAACAAAGCCCACCAACCCGGTTAGTAAACACGGCACTAACACCGTGTCGAACGTCTCGTTGCTCCCCGCCTGGGCGGCTCGATGCTTCGATGGTTCCCGAATTGATGGGCTTGGTCATTCTCAGATAATCGTGAAGGTTAGTGGTGGCGCTGTCACCGGAGGTCAGAGAAGACACCCACGGTCAAGTCGATTGGGTTACTACGCCCAATCGACAACCAACGATTTGTGTAGTTTGCCGCGATGCGGGACTGGAGTCAAGTGCATTCTTTTTGTTCCCTGGCAATCGTGCTCAGGAGGTTGTGAAGATTGCAAAGTTCATGGTCTTGGGGTCAGGACTAAGTAACGTGGGCAACTTCCGATTCCTCGGGAGTTTCATTGTCTGGTGGCATTAGAACGAAATACCAGAAGTTCAAAGTTTTAATCTCTGACATTCGAAGGATAAGTGCGTCACCCCGAACAGGATAGTACGTTCCATCCGTTTCCAGTTGTTCTGCTGCTGTCATTCCGTCGCTCGCTGGTTCCGTTTCTCCGCCTATTTCTGTCGCTTCAATAACGCGACGTTGCGGAAATAACATCGTTAAACGCTCGAGCTCGCCATCAGGACCAAAGTAAGCCTTGTCCAAGATTCCCTTAAATAAAAACGGTGTTCCACCCATTTCAATAACGGCGGCGACAATCAACATCACTGCGTGATTACCAAGAACATCCGTTTCAGATTCAGGCAATTCACACGACCGTAACCACTGGCCGTAACGCCGACCGGCTGGATCATCTGAATGGTCATCACGTTCGTCAATTGAATCGGAAAGATGAAGGACGCTTCTTTTTGTGTGGCCTTCATGTGGCACACAAACGCCCGGGAGCCATTCGTGGAACTTTATAAAAAAACTCGCCTTTGCTTTTCGCCAAGGACCGGCGGTATAGCGGCAAACAAATGCAGAGGCATACGCAAAGCAAAGCAACGATCCAAAGTAACTTGCAACAGCGACAGGGTGGTCAGAAATTGCGTGGACTGCCTCCGTAAAGCTTTCGTCTGTTGTTCCAAATCGTCCAGAGAGAAGAACGATTGCTGATTTCAAATCAACGTGAAGATGTGTTAGCGGGGACAGTAGGTTACAAACGAAAAACCAAAGCGTTTGAAAGCAAACAGCCGTGAAAATGCTCAGTCCGATTTCGTCGGTTACCGTGACTCGTTCGCGATAAATAGTTCTCCGAAAACGATGCTGCCGGTAAACCACGCCCGGCATTACAAGTAGGATCAGCAAAAAAGCCGGAAACGCGATGTTCATTCAAAAAAATCTCAGTCGGACTCACGGCTAACACGAAGCTTATCACCCTGCTTTACAAGTCTTGCAGCGCGAAGTTTCCGTGTGCGACCATTTGCCGTTTGAATCTCTACGACCTGAATCCCCTGAGAAATCTTAGTCAGTTTAGATAGCAATTGCTTTGCAACAGCAGGGCTTTTGATTAGTTCTCTGAGAGCTTCGTTCGTCACAAATCACCTCATTGTTGTATGTGCCGCAAAACCAGTCACGATGTCAACTTTTCTATCGTGGCCGGTAATCTATTTTATATGAATAGAATCATCCAGGGTCCTATATCGACTGTTTTGGGAATGAATTGTTCACAATTCTCCAATTAAAAAAAACAGTATTCCGTACGTCATTTGCTCTAAGCCAAAATTCAGCAAGAACTTAGGCGGTCCTGTTGCCTCCTGCTAAAAGCTGCCGAAATCAAGTCACAGCGATGGCAGCGAGCTTCCGCCATCGCGGTATCTCCGACACGATAGCAAAAGCAAACACCAAAACGAAAAACACAAAAAAAAAGAATCATTGTCGATTATGCATTGCCATAATCTTATGCCCATGCATAATCTTAGATGTCTTCATAACTCCCCGTAAGCTGAGCGAAAATGTGGTAGGCAAACATTCCGATAAGAATCCTTTCACTCCTGGTGCAGGACACCCCCCTCCATTCTTAGCAGGACGGGACTCAGAGATCGCAGAATTCTCCAAGTTCCTAGATCAAGAAACGGTGATGAGAAACGTGATTCTCACCGGGCTACGCGGTACAGGGAAAACCGTACTGATGGACGGAAAGTACAAACCTGCCGCCCAGGACAAAGGCTGGGTATGGGTAGGTTCCGACTTTTCGGAATCGTCTTTTCTGAGCGAAGCAAAGTTTTGCCAAAGACTGCTTACGGATCTCTCGGTTTTCACTTCAACCGCTGCCCTCGCTGCTGAATCGGGCAGCTTGGGGTTCACAAGTCAACCGAACACACAGCGGATGGATTACAATTTTCTTTGGCAGTTTTTTGAACTCCAACCGGGCCTCACGGCTGACAAACTCAAAGCCACTTTGGAATTTGTGTGGAAAACGGTCGTGGTGAATTCAAAGACGACCGAAGGAATTGTGTTTGCTTACGATGAAGCCCAGGTAGTGCAAGATCGAGACTCAAAGGAAGAGTATCCACTGGCGGTGATGCTGGAAACTTTCCAATCACTTCAACGCAAAGGTTGTAGATTCCTGCTCCTGTTAACGGGCTTGCCAACACTGTTTCCAAGACTAGTCGAGTCTCGCACGTACGCCGAGAGAATGTTCACAATTCAGGAACTTGGGCGTTTGACGCCGGAGGATTCGAGAGACGCGATTTCCGTTCCAACGAAAGGAAATGCGTATTCTTTCACTGAGGCCGGCGTGGAACAGATCATAAAGACGTCCGATGGATACCCATACTTCATTCAATTCATTTGTCGCGAAACATTCGACCATTTAAAGGCAAATCCAGACGACCTTACTATTCCGCTTGATTCAATTGTTCGAAAGCTGGATACCGATTTTTTTGCAGGCCGCTGGGAAACGCTGACGGATCGCCAGAGAGACTTGCTGTACTGCGTTTCAAGCCTTCCTGAGTCAGAAGAAGAGTTCTCAATTATTGACATTGTTGAGGGATCCAAGGCAACAGATAGGATAAAAAGTTTTACTCCTGGCGACGTCAGTCAGATGCTTCCTCGCCTGATTGAAAAAGGATTGATCTACAAGAATAGGCTCGGGAAGTACTGCTTTTCTGTTCCATTATTCAATCGATTCATTCGGCGGAAACTCGAGCAAAAGGAAACCCAGCCCAGGCTATTCCCAGATTAGGAATCCTCACAATCTTCAACCAAAATGAAGTCATTGTCTGTTCCCAAGCAAGTCCCATCCAAGCACAACCACGACGGCGACTGGCATACATCGTCCGGCAGTTTCCCGGCAGTTGCGAAGTTGTCTTCGTCGGTCAATCCGTTGTCGAGCGTCTCCCACGGCTTCTGTGAATTTCTACCGCAATTGATCTCGCCCGCCTGCATCTGTAGAGTACTCCTCTCGATGTCCGTAGGCGTCGGTAACCACTGCAACGGAGTTTCACCCGCTGCATAGTGATGAGGATGCAATGCAACCAACTGGCAAGCATCGTCAAACGACCAACCGTGTAAACGCATCAAGGCGTCTACTTCGGCCGACTTCATACGCGTCGTCTCGCCTGGGTAACGATGCATTTACTCTCCTGTTGCTGACTCTTGAGCCAATGCGGAAACCGTTCGCATTTGATGCATTGCGACAACCAACGCTTTGCCCAGGCGATCCATGCCGGAAACAAGCTGCACGATCTCGGGTGATTGCTCGGGAAACTGACAATTTAGGAACTCCCGTATTTCAACTCCTCTTGCGCCGATTGTTTCAATCTGGTCTGCTGTTTCTTGCATTCCATTTGCGAGAGTTTGCAAGACACTTTTTTGAGCCTGTTTCATTACGATGCTCCTGGTGATCGGGTTGCCAAGGTTTGCTGAGCACCGGCTGCAGTCGGCTTGTTCAACCGAGTGTTCTTTTCGGTCTTCTTGTTCGCTTCGGTCGACTGCTCGTTTGTCTCTCTCAACAGCTTCATCTCATCAAGTGTTTCTCTTTGCATGCGAAGTTGATCCGCTAGCAATTTTTCCATACGCAAATACAGTTCCGAGTTCTCACGGACCGCTGGTAGGTTTGTAGTGCCGTTGTTGCGAATCAAACCGGCTAAACGGTGCGCTCGCTGATAGGTATTCTCCAACTCTTCCGGATTCGCATCTCGCACCGCCCGTGATTGCATCCTGCGAAACAGATTCTCGATGTCCATTTCAACGCGGTCTACCATGGGGGCTTCATCGTTGGTCACACCGTCACGCCGCAAGTCTTTCAGTCGATCAGTGAGTTTTTCGAATAGAGAGAACCCTTCCTCCAACCCTGCCGATCCTTTCAAGGTCCCACCAATCAAGCCCATCATTGCCGGTTCGTCGATGCCGATTTCACTGAGAGACTGCCCGAACCCCTGCAGTCCTGGTGAACGTGTTTCCCGAAGAGTCTTCGCTCCGGATTTTCGAATAGAACCTTGCAATGCGGCTCCAGCCGAAAAGGTGTTCTGGATGGCCGCAGCGGCTTCCGAGTAACGTTGAAACGTTGCCTCTTCAACGTGTGATGTTCCGTGTCGACTATTGTAAAGCTGCTGTTGAAATAGTCTGTCGCTTCCGCGGTTCTCACTCGCGGTTTGCCGAGCTTGCTCAAAATCAGCAAGCGTCTGTCCGCCACGGATAAGTTTGTCAATTCCTGGGCGGAACCGCTCTTCGCCGAATCGCTCTTGCAAAAATTCTGCTTGAAGCTCTGGGCGGCCTCGAAATGCTAGAACCTGCTCGCCGGGGGTCCCCAGTGGGACCGATTTCAACGCTTCATTTTTGGCAACTTTGCTTTTTAGTTTTGAAACTTCAGTGCGAAACTTTTGCTCAGAGGCTTCTAGCCTTGCTTCGAAGTCGGCAAGCTTTGCTGCATCTTCGTCCGTAAACCTATTCGCGTAGGCGGTCGAAAGTTCCTCTTTCAGCTCCCGTTTTCGTTGGCCCGTTTTTGTTCGTTCGAAGTCTGATCCGCCACCATAGAGCGATTGCTGATCCTGAGTCGCTTGGATCTCGGAAAGCTTGGATTCAAGGGTCGTAATTGTGGAATCGGTTAGGTCCTTGCTCGCACTCTTTGTCCGCAACTGTTCAAGCTGTAGTTGTTGTGCCTCCGAGAGTGGATTCTCTTGCCTCAGACTCGCAAGTGCCTTGTTTGCGTCCTGTGACTCAGACTTAATTCTGTCGAAAAACGCGTCCACGCGTCCGACCAATGCCATCGTGGCGGTTCGAGTCGATTCTCCTTTGTCGTCTCCTCCTGCTTTCGACAGTGCCGCTCCCAAGGCCATTGCGTCGGTTGCGGCTTCGGACCGCCGTAGTGGATCTGCCGCGTTGGCTCCCGCATTAGCGATCGGAGCCATCGTTTCGACAAGCTTACCTGGGTCCTTGATCTTCGCCTCGCTACCGATCGCAAGCACTAGGTTGGCCGACTGTTTGGCGTTGTTGATTCCCGTTGCCTTCATAACGTCAAAAAGCCCAACAGCGACTTCATCAATTAGATCTTGAGTCAGTCCATTGATCTTCGCGCTTGTTCCGACTGCATCATACATCTGCGGAACGTTTGCCCCTGCCGATCGCACATCACCGAATCCTTTTGCGATTGAAGCCAAATCCGCGATGCCTTCATCCATCGCGATTTGTTTGACCCCAGTTGTTAGGATTTCCACTTGTTGTTGCGATGGGAGTGTCGACAGGTTCTTAAACGCTTCCTGTTGGGCCGTCGCGAAGGATCGGTGACCCTCCGATGCGTCAACCAACCTTTGTCTTTGGTCCTCCATTGCCTTGCTGACAAGTCCAACAAGCTCCTGTAAACCGAGATACGCGGTTCCGATAGCCGCAATCTCTTCTAATGCAAATGCCCCTGCGGACTTGAATGTGTTGTTCGACTTGTCTTTGATACCGTCAAAGTGTGCGTGCATCCGCCTGGCCTCTGCGGCCATTTTAGGATCAAGCTTTTCGAGTGGCCGAATCATGTCCTCAAACGATGGCTCAACCACTTTTCCAACATCAAGCAAATGCTGCTTCATTTTTTCGGCAACTTGTTTGCTGACCGAATCGCCACGCCGCAACGAGTTCAACACTTTTTCATATTGCCCCTCACCAAACTTGGAGGCTTCCGCCATCTCCTTTCGCCACGTATCGACTGTCGATTTCATCTCGGGACGTAGGGCAATGATCTTTTGCGCGATCCCGTCTACGCCGCCCTCTGCATCCAACGAGGCAGAACGAAGCTTGTCGCCCAGTAGGGATGCCAACTGCTGGGCTTCCTTTGACCCTTTTGCGAGCTGTCCAACGAACGATTCAAGCCGGGAGTCGCTGATTGACTTGTCGGCCCTTTCCATCGCGGTTGCGATCGCTTCCGCCTTCGTTGGGTCAATCGCCCGAAGTTTATCAACAATCTCACTTGCACGTTTTCTCGCGTTCACTAACGGCTCATCAGTGGCTTTGCGAATTTCAACGCCAATCAAACGGAAGTCGCCACCCAGGCCTTCAAGTTCCTTTCGAGTCGCCTCGAACTTCGATGCCTGGTCCGCTTTGCGAAACTCCGTCAACATCTGCTTGGCTCGCTCGGCCACTTCGGGTTGCAATCGCTCGATCGAAGCAATGATTTGCTCGATCGACCGCTTGCCCCCGACCCCAATGTCCGAAAGATGTTTGTCGAGTTGCCCGCCGACACTTTTTCCCACATCACCGGACCGCTTTAGTTCGGCGATTAGCCTCGATACCGATTTGGTGCCATCGATTCCACCTTTGATGAAAGAATCCCCCAATGTCTTCCCAGCCTGAGCCCCCACATCGCCCGTTTGTTTCAGTCCGGAACGGGTCTTTTCATCGGCGGCCTGAACGCGCCGGAACGCATTGAGCACTTTTTCTTCGTCGGGGGTAAGTTCAACAATAACTTTCGTTGACATGGTTCAATTCTTTCAAAAAAAGGAGTTGGCTAAGCTAGCCGTGGCAAAATGTCGCACCTTGCACGCTAAGGATGCGTTTTTATCGTGTTTTCTGGGGTTAGGTGGAAACAATGTGACGTTGTGGTGGTGGTCTTTTTTTTCGTTTGTGCCAGCGAGAGGCCTTCGGAAGGCTACCCGCAATCGGCACCCCCCACCCCCCAGGAGGACCCGCTTTGTTTGCCGGGGTATGAGTGGTTTGGTCCGTTTTGCATCGTGTTTTGCCGTGTCGTTTTGGGGGGGCTGTGGAAGTGGTCGTGGGATCGTTTGGGCGGTGTGACTGTAAACCCGACAACCTGGTTGTCGGGTTTCTTTCCACGTGGAAGTGGTCGTGGGATCGTTTGGGCGGTGTGACCTTCTGAAACTCCAAACCCTGGGTCTGGAGTTTTCTTGTTGAAATGAGCGTTTGATCGTTTGGTCGGTGTCATACGTCAAGTGACCTCAATCGTCCTGTGATCGGCGTAGGAACGCATCGCCGGTAGGGTAGACGACGCGAATGATTGAACCCGAACCATCGACCACGAAAACGTAGTCGGCGGACTGGTCGCGGAATGTGGGGGTGATGGTGTTGGTGATGGTGGTCATTGTGCAAATTCCGCGAAGTCGTCTTGATAGTTGGGGTGATCTTGTATTGGTGAATCCGCATCGACGAACCAAGTAGAAGGCAAGTCCATTTTCATCATGCGGATTCCCTTTCGACCGTTCCGAACCTTTTCGAATGCGAACGTCGTGATCGGATCGGCGGGCCGGGACCGATGCAGAATGATGACGTTATCACTGTCGGCTTCGATCGAAGTCGAGTCTGCTAAGTGACTGAGGCGGGGTCGCTCATCTTTCTTGATGTCGTCGCCTTTGCGGTTGATCTGGCAAGCCATGAAAACCGGGATGTTCAATTCCTTCGACAATCGTTTCATCGACCGCGACGCGTCGGCGATCGCCTCGTTTCGCTTTTGGCCCGGCGGATAACCGATCAGGCCGATATGATCGACGAACAAAGCGTTCAACCCTGTCGACGCGGCTCGGCTGCGGGCGGCCGATGCGATGCCAGCGGCGGTTTGATTGGGGTTGTCATCGATGAACAGACCGGCGTCGCGGTATTTTTCCAACGCATCGATCAGGTGGACGCGGTCGTCCTCGGTGATGTCGCGGTTCGCTATCCGCTGGCTATCGACCTTCGCGGTATTCCCAAGGCATCGAAACGCCAGTTCGATCGCGGGCATTTCGAGGGAAAGGTAAAGAACACGGCCACCGGCTAGCGCGATGTTGTTCGCGGCTTGAAGGCACAACCCGCTTTTGCCGATCGATGTTCGCGCGGCAATTGTCGTCAAGGTTCCGGGGGCGAACGCACCGAAACAGCCATCGATAGCCGTAATCCCTGAAAGTACTTCGCCGGAAGAGTCGGCATTGACGTGCGAAAGCACCTGTAAACCTGCCTCGTAAATCGAGACCGTCGACGCGGTGCTCGATGTTGCTCGGATCGCCGACGCGTCACACATCAGGCTGTCTATGATCTCATCGAATGAATCCGTTGGGTCGGCGATCCGATCCGACGCGACTGTAAGCATCGCCGCAACGCGTCGGCGGTTTGCGGCAGCTTTGATTTTGCGGGCGTAGGTGGACGCGTTCACGGGGATCGCGGAACTTTGTAAAATCTCCGCAACGGCTCCCGCGCCTCCGATCTTCGACACGACGTTCTTCGACCGAAAGTGAGCCATTAGCTGGGTGATGTCCCCGTGATCGCCTCCTGCGTCAACCAAGTCCGAAATTCCGGCGAACAATAGCCGACGCGTCCCGGTGAAGTCGTCGCTGCTGACGATCGACCGGGCAACATGAATCTGCTGCCGGTCAATCAGAACCGAATACAACAAGGCGGTTTCGATGTCTACGGTTCCGATGTCTACGGTTCCGATGTCTACGGTTCCGGTGTCTTTCGTTTGTTCTGGGTGCGGTTCGGTCATCGTGATACCCCCGATCGCTTGGACGACGCGAAACGCATCTCCATTTCCGGCAAATCATCGTCGGATGATGCCCCGGGCGTCCGTGGTCGCGCCGTGTCGTTTGCTTTTGCGAGCCACCGGCCAATGAAGCCGAGCATCCCGCCGGGCGTTTTTCGTTTCGCGCGGTTGTCGCTGCACCATTGCCGAGCCTTTCGCAATTCCGCATCAACCCATTTCCGATCCCCGTAGGTGTCGATGTATTCATCGAGCTTAGCCATCGGCAACGTCCACGTTCCGCCACCCTTGGCTTTTACCGGAAATTGAAATTGGGACAAGGCCGGCTCGGAGCTTGAAACGCTCGGAGCTTTATTTCTTGAATCGACTTGGCTTGGCTGGACTGGAATAGACTGGAATAGGGGCGATTCCGTCCGATTGTCTTGGGATGTCCTGGGACAGTCCCGGGACACTCTTGAGGCGTCGGCTTTTTCGGCCTCTTTTTTGGCTTTCGCGGCAGCTCGTTGTTCGCGTTTTTTGATTCTGTCGTTGATGAAATTCGGCTTGTGATCATCGAAATCGTGAACGATCAGATTGCCTCCGTCGCGATCGAGCCAACCGCAATCGACCAACGCGTCGACCAATTGTTCCGCATCGCCGGGCCAGTCGATGTAAGCGGAGATGTCATCGGCGCAGAACCGTGACAAGTCACCGTCGTCGGTGAATTGCGATGCCATCATCCATAGCGACTCTAGGACGCCAACGGTACAATACCGCGATAGCGATAGGTGCCGCATTAGCCGGCAGAATTTTGGGTGGGTGGTGGTTCCGAGTTTCATTTGTTCCGCCTCCATCGTCGCGCCGCTTCATCCCTCGCAGCATCCCATTGATAGGCTGCACTGGTGCCGTTCTGCTCGGCATACATAAGAGAGAGCAGAACGGCCGTTAGCATTTCGCCCAACGTTCCTGGCTGCCTGGGCGGCTTAGATGCAATCCGATTTTGCGTTGACTTATTGTTTCGATCCGTCATACTTCACTTAGTTTCCTTGAACAGGGGAGACGATCACGAGACGTCTTGCTGACAACAGCAAGGCGTTTTTTTGTTGGATGCTTCGGCAACGACAATAGAAGTGCCGCAATTGACCGAGCTTGTGCTTCGGTCAACATCGCCTTTTCGCCCTGGCCTTTTCCCTTGCTATTTGCGACGACACTTAGCGGTGATCCATCGCATTGGATTTGTGTCATCGTTGCCACCTCGACCGTTGCGCCGCTTCGATCCTGTTTTGCGGATGTCGTTGGGCAGAACTATTCAACAGGCATAAGAGAAGCTCAATTGCCGAAAGCACTTCGGAAAGAGCACCTGGTGGCTTGGTTGCAAACCTATTTCGGTTTGACTTTTGTATTCGATCCGTCATAATACTGTTTCCTTGAAGAAGACGGCCTGTTCGCCGCTAAACAGAAGAAACGCAACCCTCGGTCCCCAATAGACCGAGGGTTCTGCGTTTTACGGTTGTTTCTAGCGGACAGCCGGCAAGGCAAAGTCTTGTGGCGATTCAAGACCGCTGCCGGGATCGCTGCCGGGATCAATCGCCGACGCTTTGGATCTCAGCTTCTCGACAACAGACTCCAGCCGCTTGGTTTCGGCGGATCGCAATCGGATGATGTCGTTAAGCGAATAGCATTCACCTCGCATCATCCTGGCCTTGCTGTGAAACGCTATCTTGTCTTCAAGCGACATTCCGACAAAATCACTGGTTTCAATTCGATGCGCTAAGGCCGAATGCTCTTTTTCCAAAGTGTCGACTTGAGTTCTCGCTTCACGTCGTCGCATGTTATTATCGAGGATCTCATCGCTGACCGTCTGAATTTCGGCCTGGAGTTCGTGCCACTGCTGGCGACGTTCGTAGGCGTTGACACATTCGTCCATCCAGTCAACAGATACGCCAAGGTCATCACATGCCGCGACAATTTCATTTGGCGAAGGCGGTCGCTTTTCATCGACGATCGCTATTGCGATCTTGCGAGCAAGTTCCAACTGCTTAGCTTTTTCGTTCAAAGCTTTTGACTCTCTCTCCGCTGCGATTGTTCTTGCCGCATCGAGCTGTGGGCTAACTGTGGTACTCATGTTTCTTTCTTTTTTGATGTAAGTTGTAAGTTGTTTATTTGGATGTCAGTGATTGCCTGGGATCCGCCTAGTTCTTGATTGCTTTTGCAGTGCTTTCTAGGATTTTGTTGGTAACGTCCGCACCACTAAATCCCATTACTGCCGCAGCAAATTTGTCGAACGATGATTGAATAAGTAACGCCTCTGGCGAAGTGTTTTCCGCGTCGGATGTGCCAACAACGCCAGTACGAAAAGTGATTTCAACACTCTGACGCAGAGAGGTGTAACCTTTTTTCCTAACGGCTAGTGATAGCTGGCTGATGTCGCCGCGACTAACGTTTGCAAGTTCGCTTAACTTGCCAAGAAATGATTTGGCTGTCTCATTGTCGAGGTACTCAATGCCGGGAGTGGCGTAGACGCAGGCGGCTAACGCCACGGCGTCGGCGTTTGCTTTTGTGACGCTTGGCATAAAGTGTGAAAACTGGATCTTCATTCTTTTCTCATTTGTAATTGGTGATAGAAACTGTTTAAGAACACTCAAGAGTTGAGTGTTGCCGAGTGAGATTGCTCACTAGATGCCTGCGGCCTCGAGCTCTTTGCGAGCTTTCTCTTGCCGCGACTGCGAGCTGCTTTTTGTGTCAGCTCGCACTGGCTCACCCGTTTTCGCCGCGGTCACTTCGGCAAAGAATTGGCGAATCCACCGCATGGTCGTGCGTTTGTGTCCGCCGGCGTACTCAGTACGCAACTTGACGCCAGCGAGCCCTCGCGTCGCCCAACGATGAATGGCACTGACGTGGACCGACTCGCCAGTGATGTGGGGGATTTGTCTCGCCGCTGTGGAGAAACGAATTCGAAGATCGTCGGTTACTTGATTCTCTTTGCCCATGAAAAAACCTCGCGAACGTGGGGTGACGTTGCGAGGTTTGTTCAGTAAGCCAAGCAACGCCGTAAAAGGTGATGCTTGGTAGTATTCAAGGTGTGGTGGGGTCAAAACTGGGGTTGTTTCTGGGAATCCTCAGTTTTTATCCAAACTTTCTTTGACACGAGTTCTCTCCAACCGTTTTTTCTTGCACCGCCTTCGATAAGAGGGATAATTACGTCACCAAAAACCTTGTTTGTTTTATTGCTCGCGCTGCGGAACACGTCACGTAGCCTTCCTTCACGATTCGCGACCGCAACCAACGTAGTGTCTTGCACGGGCGCACGGGTAAGACACATATGCTCCAGAACTTTGGCTTCATGCTCCCTGAGTTGGTAGCTCTGGCCACGATACAATACCGAGCTGTAGTCGTATTCCAAAATGCAAATAGTATCGTCGTCCATTGGATGGTTTTCGGTCTCGTAATAGTTCGTTTCTCGTTGAACGAGGCAAGACAATTCTCGGTAGTTTCGATTCAACGGAACAACTTCCGGCAACAGAATGCGAGAACGATCGTCGACAAATGCTGCTTTTTTCGGATCCGATGTAATCAACTGGAGCAAAGCAACCCAGCGGCTGTCATCAAAAAATGAGTCAATGCAGGTGTCGGAATCCGGCCAAATCCCCATGACCGCTCGAACAGAAATTTCCAAACCAAGTTCCATTGCGTACGAGAACGCCGACGAACAGTGATCAGGCAAATCAGGATGCCGTTTTAATCTCGTCGCAGATCTGCCAATGTCCTGTTGGACCTCAAGCGTCACAAGTGGGTTTAGTTCACGGTGGGATGACACTACACTTGCCAAGCATTTCACCATGCAGCGAGTTCGATCAGTGTCACGCTTTGGAATCTTCGTCAATTCATAAGAATGCAAGGAAAGCACTTCAGCATTCGTAAATACATCGGCTGCCAACACGCCGCAGGCATGAATAATACTCATTGTTCTCTTTGTTTGGCGGCATCGCGACCGCTGGAGGTACAAAGAGAAACCGCCAGCGGCCAACGAGGCCTAAACCACCGCACCGTCGCGCGGCGATTGTTATTGATGCCATCCGACCGTCGCCGGTGGCATGTTGCTATTATGACGCTATCCGATCATTCGGGCTACCTCTCTCGCCTTTTCGGCGTAAATTTGCGTCACGTTATCGTCGGAGTGCCCAAGGATCACTTGGGCGGATCAAACCAAAACTATTGCCGCTAACCGATCGCTTTCGCAACCTCGGCAGCAAGTTTCAGGTTTCGCAATGCGTAGATTTCGCTCGTATCGGTTCGACTGTGTCCAAGCACAGCAGCCACCGCTTCTATTCCGAACTCTTCTCGAGTTTGCGTCCCCATCGAATGCCTGAGTTGATTTGGCGACCACCGATGATCGCTTAGCCACACTTTCAGTTCATCGCGTTGCTTTTCGGTCAAGCGTTTCACGCGAGCGTTATTTGACTCACCTTTTAGTTTTGCCAACGGGGCGGGCGGCAAGAACGCCCGGTCGCAAGCTCGATGAATCGCTCGGCGATACGAATCGTTCGTGTAGCAATCGCCGGGTGCTCGCTTGCGTCGGCGTTTTCGTTTGCTTGGTTTGCATCCACACGAGAGCGGTGTCACTCGTTTCGTGTGTCGATCCTCCAATTGTTCTTCGATCACTTCAGACGGCTTGAAGCAGTATTCCAAGTCATCGCGATTCAGATACGGTTCAAGGATCTTCTGTGCTCTTGGTCCGATGACTATTGCTCGCTTTTTGTTATGGTGTTCGGTTTTGTGCCTTTCGGGAACGAAAACCCACGTTTCGCCGCGACGGTCAAAATCTCCAGCTCGCATGATGCAAACTTCCCCTGGTCGGGCTCCAGTCAACCGCTGAATCTGAACCATGTCGGCCAAGGTAGGTAGCAAATGCGGTAGGGTCAGGTCAACGACTTCATCGTCAACAGGCGGGATCTCAGGGTTATCGTGTGCAGTAGTCTTTCCTTTGCGCAGCCCGTTAACTGTCTCCAGTCGTCGCAAAGTCGATTCGTTGACAAGTTCCTCAGAAACGCCCCAACGCACCATACGCTTGATTCTGTCAATGTTTTCATTGACGTATTTGCGAGCTTGTCCAAGCTCAACGAACTGCTGCTGGACAGCTTTCAGCGCGATCGGGCCGAAATCATCCACTGGCGTGTCACCATACGTTTTCCTCAAAACACGGAACGCTGGCCGCATATTTTCGGCGGTATCGGTGGGAGTTCCATCGGCTCGGCGATAGTAAGCCTGTGCGTATCTCCAATAGCGAGCAATCAACTCGGTGATCGTGAACGCATCGGGATCTGGGGGCGGGCCTTGGCGACCGGCTGCAAGCCATTCGCCAATCAGCCGATCGTAGAGCATTCGGCTCGCTTTAGAGTTGAACTTCCCAAGGTAGTGATCAAAACCCGCAATCGTGACAACGGCTTGACCGGTTGCTTTGTGTTTGCGGTACTTGGGGACAGCATTTCGCAGTCTTGGCATAGTGAAACATCCTTTCCATGTGCGCAAAACGGTAACTACCGTTTTGTGCTGTGGTAAAAATGCCGCACGCCTGAACGCCAGACGGTAACAAAATACTAGTTTCGGCTATAAGAAAAACAATCGTTCGTACAACAATGGGCGATACAGAATTCGAATCTGTGACCTCCGCGGTGTGAACACGGCGCTCTAACCAACTGAGCTAATCGCCCCCGAGATCGATCGATCTCCACGTTTCATGAAAATGCTCTCGCCTAGACGGGAGGTTTGAATTTTGGAACGGACGGCTCCTCGGGCTCGTCATCCACGGCGTCTTCCTTGGCGACTTTTTTTGAATCATCCAAGGTCAGCGTTTTTTGGGCCTCAAATTCCGCATTGCGGAATTGTTGCTGGACGTCGTTGAGCGTGCGTCGAAGTTCTCGGTAACTACCTCCGAATTTGCGTGCAACCTCGGGGAGATTGCCGCCAAATAGGACGACCGCAATGACTCCGATCACCATCAACTCGAATGGTGAGAGTCCAAACATGCTAGGATGCTTTCTCGTTTTTGGAGTCCGATGAATCGTCGTCTTCGAGCGATTCACTCATGCCACGCTTGAATTCGTTGGCACTCTTCCCCAAGTTTCGCATCAAGCTCGGTAGTTTCTGGCCGCCGAAAAGTAAAAGCATGATCGCCAAAATGATCGCTAATTCCATAGGGCCTGGCGATATAAAGCCGAGAACGGAAGTCAGTAGGATCATACAAATAGTCTCGTGAAAATGGCTCTCTAACAAGAACCGAAAGGCAGGATGGGGCTCAGCGAAGCACTCGCTCGCTCTGTTCCTATTGTATTGACCCGTCGATCGCTGTCAAAGGAGTAAAAAGGGAGATTCTTTTGGCTCAGCGATTATCCTTTTCCCGAACGAAGGTTTTTTTGGCGTCTCGGAGAGACGCCGCTACGATGGACGCCGCTACGATGCATGCCGCTGTTCGGCGTCTCGGAGAGACGCCGCTACGATGCATGCCGCTACGATGCATGCCGCTACGATGCATGCCGCTACGATGCATGCCGCTGTTCGGCGTCTCGGAGAGACGCCGCTACGATGGACGCCGCTACGATGGATGCTGCTATTTGGGCTGAAATATTTTTCGCTGGCGAGTCGGCTGGTAATTTTCACCTGAATAACCACTCGAATAGCCGTCTGATTCGTCCATCATGATCACCTCACCCGCTGGGGTGGGAATTTGCGACATGTACGTTTGGCTCCCTCCGCACGATTCGCATCCGCCACTCCCGTCACAGGAACTGCCGCATGATCCTCCGCAGCCGCCCGTGCCACAGCATTCGGTGTCATCCCCACAGCGATATCCCCACAAACTCTCGATACCTGAAAAGACACTGCGACATTTGCCGCAGGATTGCCCGTTGTGGTTGCCACAGGCATCACACGGATCGGAACAATCGGCTCGCTCGTTGATCCAAGGATCCACGTAAAGTTCGCCACAACCTTCACAGTCTCCACAGCCCCCGCCCGAGCGACCAAACGCGATCGGTCCGTTGGCACTACAGCTAGCGTTGCATTGATTGGTTGGGTCGCAACCAAACGGAGTAACGCAGCCAGCCGCTGCGAAAAGCGATAACGACAGTAACAGGCAGGAGGTTTTCGGTAACCGCATCGACAGATATCCCAAAGCCGTTTGTGATTTTTTGATCGTCACCGGGCTGGCAAAGTGCGCGGCAACGTTACAGACAGTACAAACCTCATCGTCACCCACGACCGTTAAACTCCAACAAATCTACACAATCGCTAAAAGTCGCCAATGATCCCATTGCATTCCGGCGTCCTTTCTCGCTTGGCGGACGACTCGAAGCCCATCCCAAGACAGCAATCGATTTGCTAACATTGGGCCTCTTGTATCGCTTCCTCCTGCCTCATTCTGTTTGGATATCCACCGATGGTCTACCCTCGCATAGCCAGCTTAAAAACGATCGGTGCTTTTCGAGATCGTTTGCGGGAACTCGACCTAGATCTTCCCAGCGATCATGAGCTTCAGTCCGCGTCTGAATCCTCCATGGCGGCACCCATCGAATTAACGTCAGGGGTGATTGGCAACCGATTTTGCATCCTGCCAATGGAAGGCTGGGACGGGACAACCGATGGCCAACCCACCGATTTAACTCGCCGCCGCTGGACCCACTTTGGACTCAGTGGAGCAAAACTGATTTGGGGAGGTGAAGCCGTCGCGGTTCGCAACGATGGACGGGCCAATCCGAACCAGTTGATGATGAGCGACGCAAATCTTTCGTCAATCGAATCACTTCGCCAAACGTTGGTGGCTGCTCATGAAGACCATGTCGGTAGCAGCGACGATTTGCGAGTCGGTTTACAAT
Source organism: Novipirellula aureliae (assembly GCF_007860185.1). Lineage (NCBI taxonomy): Bacteria > Pseudomonadati > Planctomycetota > Planctomycetia > Pirellulales > Pirellulaceae > Novipirellula > Novipirellula aureliae. The sequence goes on along the minus strand of NZ_SJPY01000006.1, from coordinate 596,344 downwards.
TGACTCATTCCGGTCGTTTTGCCAAACCAAACGACAAGACGAAAGCGGAACCACGAATCGCACAGCGAAACCCAGCACTCGATCCACGACTCAAGATCACCGACGACTCAACACTTCTAAGCGACGATGACTTAAAACGCTTGATTGATGACTTTATCGCAGCGGCTGTCCATGCAAGGAAAGCGGGCTACCATTTTGTCGATATCAAGCATTGTCACGGATATTTGGGCCATGAGCTTTTATCCGGTTTTGATCGGCGTGGCGAATTTGGCGGCTCATTCGAAAATCGAACTCGTTTTTTAAGAGATATCGTTGCTGGCATTCGCGCAGAAGCGGTGGGTTTGGAATTGGGCGTCAGGGTTAGCGTTTTCGATTTTGTTCCTTTTTGCCGCGGTGAAGATCGGATTGGCGTGCCAGATAAATTAGCCGATCCACGCTTGGTATTCGGAGGCGATGGGACGGGCCTGGGTATCGACCTGAGCGAACCGCAACAACTCATGAGTCTCATTGAAAAACTAGGCATTGAGCTGGTGTGCACGACGGCGGGAAGCCCATACTACAATCCTCACCTGACCCGCCCAGCATACTTTCCACCAAGCGATGGCTACCAACCGCCGGAAGACCCCTTGGTGGGGGTGGAGCGGCACATACAGGCAACGGCTGAAATCAAGAGGATGCACCCGAATTTGATCATCGTCGGCAGTGGCTATTCGTATTTGCAAGACTGGCTTCCCCATGTGGCCCAAGCGGTTGTCCGCAGCGGCATGGTCGACATCGTCGGTCTTGGACGGATGGTTTTGTCGTATCCTGAATTGCCCGCCGATGTATTGGCAGGAAAAACGCTGGCCCGCAAGAAGATCTGCCGGACGTTTAGCGATTGCACAACCGCACCGAGAAACGGCATCGTTAGTGGCTGTTATCCACTCGACCCGCTCTACAAAGCGATGCCTGAGCGGAAAGCGTTAGCCGATCTTAAATCGTCGATGGAATCGTGATTCGTTACTAGCGGCCTGCTGATTTAATCGTTTAACGCTTAGCCGAAGGCGTCAGCTTTTCCATAAGCGGTCGCCTATGGCTTGGCGTTAAACAATAAATCGAGTCAAACCGATTAAATCAGCAGGCCGCTAGCCCCTGCCTGGGGACCGGATGGTGGCGGACCCGTGCCAGGGCAAGCGTAGGAGCAGGCAAGGGCGGAGCCTTGGTTTGCGGTGCGTTCCAGGTAGATGCCTGGGAACGAGTGGGTGTCAGTTTTTGCCAGTTTTTTTATATCCTTTTGATAACACCTCGTTCAAATGCGACCTAGGCTTTCTATAAACTCGCACTTCATCGCTCGCTCCACCATGCTGTTCGAATGATTGACACAACTCCCATAACCGGCCCTTCCACGGGTGCTTCCATCCCCGTTTGTCCGACAGAAGGCCAATTGATACCGGGCAACACGTCCAAACTTGAAGCACTTCTTGCGGGTCTTCAGGACGCCGCGCCTACCGCTGACGAGAACCCAAAACGCCATTCCCAGGCAGCCGACTTGAAGTTTGAGAATCGGCTCGCCATGGTTCGGCTAGGTGTTGCGACATCGTTGTATTTCTGTTTGCGTGCAAAGCATATCCCAACAGCGGCCCACAGTTTACGTGTGGCCCTTTCCTGTTCCTCTTGGGCACATCGACTGGGACTCGATGAACCGGCTCGTGATCGCATCGAAGTGGCGGCACTCCTACACGATTTGGGGAAGGTTGGCATCCCCGACCGCATCCTCCGCAAACCGGGCAAACTAACCGTCGAAGAGCAATTGACGATGGATTGCTGCCCCCGACTTGGTTGTGAAATTCTTCGCGGTTGCACGACGGACCACGAACTTCTGGACATTGTCTTTCATGCGAACACATGGTTTGACAGCCGCCGCGTTGAAGAGGGTCCTCGTGGTGATGCCCTACCGATCGGGTCGAGAATGTTAGCGATTGCAGATGCGTTTGATGCAATGACGACCGATCATGTTTACCGCAATGCGATGAGCCGCGAACTGGCAATTAAGGAATTAGCAAATGGTGCGGGGTCGCAGTTCGATCCTGAATTGGTCATCGATTTTAGCCGTATGCTCGAAGACCGACCGGAACTGTTACAAGGCGTGGTCACCGAGCGTTGGCTAAACCAGCTTAATGAGAGCTCCACATCAGGTCTTTGGACGTCGACGTTCAACCGCTCGAGCGAAGGTGTCGCAATGAGTCACCGAATGGGCTCCCTGCGAAATAGCGATTCACCTTTCTTTAATGCCTTGGTCGGCAAAATGAAGGATGGCGTCGCCTTCACGGATGCCGAAGGGACGATCTTGCGTTGGAACGATGCGATGCAACGTTTGACGTCGATTGCAGCCGAAGCGATCGTAGGAAAGACTTGGAACGATGAGAGCATTCGGCTCCGCGAGCAAGAAGATGCTCGATCGGACGCTGGCTGTGTGATCGAGCAATGTTTACAGTCAGGGGCATCGGTCTGTCGAGCGATGGTGCTAGAGAAGCCAGGCGGATCACCGATTCCTGTTTATGTGCAAGTTTCTCCGGTATCCGCCTCCGCGCATGAGTTATCACGTGCATCGTCGCGTGGGTCCTGTGGGACACTGATCGTGATTCGAGATCTCTCCGACCAAGCATCCCTTGAACAGAAAGTGGAGTCCCTTCACCATCAAACCACTCGCGATCCGTTGACAGGGATTGGGAACCGGGCCCACTTTGACGAGACCCTTGCCGCTGCGACGGCCTTGACCGCATCGGGCGGTCCAACGTTTAGCATGATCATTTGCGATATCGATCACTTTAAGCGAGTCAACGATGTGCACGGCCATCCGGCAGGTGACGAAGCATTGATTCGATTCGCATCGATCTTGGAAAGCCACAGCCGTGAAGGTGATCTGGTGGCCCGATATGGTGGTGAAGAGTTCTTGCTAATCGCCAATCACTGCGACAACGCTACGGCCACGAAACTCGCAGAGAAAATCCGCACCGCTCTCGAACGAACTCCACTGCCGAGCCTTGGCAATGAATCGGTCACCGCCAGTTTCGGAGTGACGGAATATCAAGCGGGCGATTCACCTGAAACCATTTTGGCTCGGGCAGACCGAGCTCTGCTCAAGGCAAAAGACAACGGTCGCAACCGAGTGATTCAACTTGGAGCCGGGAATCGTCCGGTCGAGCAAACCGCTGCTCCAAAGCGAACTTGGTTTGGCTTGCTCGCTCGAGCCGAAGGAAAGCAGAACTGCGAGTTTGATATCCTCACGCCTGTACCTGCGGCACTGGCGATCGAAAAACTTCGCGGATTTATTGCCGATCACGATGCCGAGATCATTCGGGTTACCGAAAACCAACTTTCGCTTAAAGTCAACGCCGTCTGCTCCGAAGGCGGCCGCAGGAAAGTCGATCACCATATCACCCTCGAAGCAAATTTGACACTAAGTGAGCAGGTGCGGGGCGATGCCTCGGGGGCACCCGGTCGCAAATGGCAAGGCACCAAAGTCCATCTTGCCGTCCGCCCACTGCGTAGCCGTGATCGTCGAAGCCGTGCTCTAAGCCCTTGTGTGAGCCAATTGACAGCAAGCTTGAAAAGCTACTTAATGGGCGAAATGATCAACGACTAGAATGGGCACACTTCCATGAAACGAAACCCGCGTTTGTACACCACCCTATCGTTCGTTTCCGCAGCGGCCGGCTTGGCCTGGACCTGTCTAGCATATTCGAGTGCTGTGCTGGCTCAGGACGATGGCGTAATCGCCAATCCAAAGCCGCTTTCTCATCCCAGAACACTGAATGCCGATTTTGTCCCAAACCCGGTACAGGTTCATCCAAAAGTCATCTCGGGCGGCTTGCCAGAAAATGCCGACGCGTTCCGGAAATTATCCGAACGGGGTGTAAAAACCATTATTAGCGTCGATGGAATGAAACCAGATCTTGCAGCGGCCAAACAATGGGGGCTGAGGTATATCCATTTGCCGCACGGGTACGACGGTATTTCCGAGGTTCGGATTCGAGAGCTTGCCAAAGCGGTTCGGGATCTTGATGGGATCGTGTACATTCATTGCCATCACGGGAAGCATCGCAGTCCCGCGGCGGCCAGTGCAGCATGCGTTGCCGCTGGCCTGATTTCACCTGACGATGCAGCCACCGTTCTACGCATCGCCCAGACGAACCCTGGTTATCGTGGCCTGTACGAATCGGTTGCTCAAACAAAACCGCTTGATACAAAGATCCTCGACCAGATGTTACCCAACTTCCCTGAAGTCGCTAGAGTGGCAGGGATTGTGGAAGGCATGGTCGCACTCGACCAAACGCATCATCATTTGAAACAAATCATGGCGGCAAACTGGCAAACACCCGCCGATCATCCCGACCTTGATCCACCGCATGTTGCCTTGCTGTTACGGGAGCATTTTACGGAGCTTCTCCGTGATGAGTCGGAGGATAGTCAGAGCGTGGATTTTCGGCGTTTCTTAACCGAATCGGAATCCGCGGCTCGCGACATTGAGCATCTCCTAGCAGGTGTCCGAAGCGAGGATGCGGAAGAGACATCGAGTCGCTTGGACCATGCCATGAAGGCGATCGAACAGAACTGCAAAGCATGCCACGTCGCGTATCGTGACTAATCGAAAATCATTCGACAATCGAGGTATGACGATTAGGCCAAAAGTGATAGAATGCCCCGCAGAACCACCTCTTAACCAGCCTGCACCAACCTCGAACAGATTATGACTTCCTCAAGCACGACAAACTCGGGACTCCACGCGGCCTCTTCAGCAACCCCTTCTCAACGGTCATCCAAATCGGGTCGGCTAACAACCTTCCAATGGCTGTTTCATGACATCAAATCATTGCCCGGTCGAACCGTCACACTCATTCTCTCCGTTTGCATTGCGGTCGCTCTCGGATGCAGTGGATATTTGCTTTGGGCTGATTTGACATCGTCCCCGATTGCTGGCTGCGGTGGTGGCGGTGGGTGGATCGATTGCGACAGCGTCTCGAGCAGTCGCTGGTCCATTTGGTTTGGAATTCCCGTCAGTCTGTTTGCAATCGGAATCTACCTCGTTATGGCCGCCGCTTTGGTCGCGGGGAGCACACAGCGTTGTAGCCGATCGGTTCGGAAAGTCGGATGGACCGTTGTGACGGTCACCGCGTTAGCGGCTGGGCTGAGTGCCATTTGGTTTGTAGGCATCCAGTTTTTGGTTCTTAAACATATTTGCGTTTATTGCATGACCGCTCATGTTTGCGGGTTGGTTGCTGCGGGAACAATGCTAGCCAAGAGCCCTTTACGAGGAAAAGCGATGGCGGCGACAGCGAGCCTAAGCTTGGCTGGCCTAGCTATCCTTGTCGGGGGGCAATTCCTGACGACACCGCCTGAAACTTACCGGATCGAGCGATTTGAAGTACCTGCAAAAACCGAGTCGGACGGTTTCGAGTTTGCTCCGCCTAGCAGTATTTCACCGGAGCTGACGGCACCTGGCGAAGAGTCTTCAGGAGACGACTTATTCGAGGCCCCGATAACAACGCATCGCCAAACTCGGACGCCTCTGTCGGAATTTGTTGCCAAGTACATTCCGAACCAACCGATTTTGCTCGATCCCACGATGGTGGTGTCGGCAATCGTGGCTGATGAGGGAGCCAAGCCAGCGGAAGCGTCTCCTCGAATCGCAGCGATCCAAGGTGGAACGATCAAGTTAAACCTAGCCCAGTGGCCGCATCTTGGCCGCGACGATGCCAAGTACGTGGTTGTCGAAGTTTTTGACTACTATTGCCCTTCGTGCCGCGAAACCTACGCCGCAGTGGCAGGTGCAAGGGAGAAATTAGGCGATGACTTGGCTGTCATGTTGTTGCCCGTTCCACTGAATGCCGCCTGCAATTCCAGCATCCGCATTACCAACCCGATGTATCGTGAATCGTGCGAGGTAACGAGTCTTGCGATCGCAGTTTGGCGGGTCGACCCCGCCGCGTTTGAAGAATTCCACAATTGGATGCTCCAAAGCAAAACGCCGCCAACGTATGCGGCGGCAAAAGCAAAAGTGGCATCCCTTGTCGACGCTGAAAAAATCAACGCGGAACTATCATCGGGGACACCTGGAAAGTATATCGCTAAGCATGTTGAGATATACAATCGAGTCGGAAAGGGAACCATCCCTAAGTTGATGTTTCCTCAAACGAGCGTGGTCGGCAAATTCACGTCCGCCGATAGCTTGGTTGAATTGATTCGTCGCGAAGGGGCCTAAAGCCCGCTACGAGGGCTTTTGGCAAACAACCGCCTTGGTTCGCTTCGGATACAATTCACGACAAATTTCACATTTGGTTCCGTCGCAACCGCGAGCCGTGCAATGTTCGCGGCCATAGTAAATGATCTGCAGATGGAGATCGTTCCAGGATTCGATTGGAAACAACTTTTTTAAATCCATTTCGGTTTGCGTAACACTTTTGCCGCTCGTCAAACCCCAACGTTGGGCCAGTCGGTGGATGTGTGTATCGACTGGAAACGCCGGCACACCAAACGACTGTGCCATGACAACGCTGGCTGTTTTGTGGCCAACGCCTGCCAAGGCTTCGAGCTCTTCGAATGTACGGGGCACGGCGGAGTCATGATGCTCGACCAAGCGCTGAGACAATTTCATTAAATTCTTTGCTTTCGAATTTGACAATCCGATCGGTCGTATCAATCGCAGAATCTCTGCTTCGCCGAGTTCCAGCATTTTCTGGGGCGTCCCTGCGACAGCAAACAATTCCGGCGTAACCTCGTTCACCTTCTTGTCCGTACACTGGGCACTTAAGAGCACCGCAACGAGCAATGTAAACTCATCTCGATGGTCAAGCGGGATTGGCGGATCAGGATACATTGCCTGCAAACGCAGGCGAACCAAGTCCGCACGTTCTTGTTTCTTCAACCGATCATCCTCTTGCTAAAGATCCAGGTGGACAGGGATCTTTATCAAGATCCATTGCATTGGCCTTAGATCTTAGCCAATCTCAGCGATCTCCCAACCCACGAACTCTTGCAATTCCCAAACGTCCACCCGCCTGTCATACTTAGTGCATGAACCGAACCAGCCAGCCTCTACCGAGCCATCCGATTGAGTTACTTGCCCCGGCGGGGGATTGGGAATGTGCCCGTGCGGCGGTCGAAAACGGCGCCAACGCAATCTATTTTGGACTCGACTGCGGCTTCAATGCACGTGTTCGGGCCAAGAACTTTGGCCTTGCCGACCTCGATGAATTGATGAGTTGGCTACGGATTCGCGGTGTACGCGGCTATGTGACGATGAATGTGCTAGCCTTCCCCTGCGAATTGCCGCGGCTTATTGAGATCATCGAAAAAGTCGCTACCGCAGGCGTCGATGCCGTCTTGGTCCAAGATTTTGGCGTCGCACGCATAATCAAAGCGGTGTGCCCCGATTTGGAAATCCACGCCTCCACCCAGATGAGCTTGACCAGCGCCGAAACCATCGAAGTTGCCTCCGATCTTGGTTTGTCACGCGTCGTCTTGGCTCGCGAGTTGTCGGTAAACGAAATCAAAGAAATCACCCAAGCAACCGACATGCCGGTCGAGTGCTTCATTCATGGTGCATTGTGCGTGGCCTACAGTGGCCAATGTTTGACGAGCGAATCGCTGGGCGGTCGCAGTGCGAACCGAGGCCATTGTGCCCAGGCCTGTCGGTTGCCATATGAATTAATTGTCGATGGCGAAGATCGTGATCTCGGCGAGGTCCGCTACTTGCTTAGCCCGCAAGACCTAGCCGGCTACGCCGCGATTCCCGATATGATCGATGCTGGAGTCGCCTCCCTAAAAATCGAAGGTCGATTGAAGACACCCGAATATGTCGCCAACATTACCGGGCATTATCGACGAGCGATCGACGATGTGACGAGCACTGGAAAAGTGCATGTCGATCAAACAGCCCGTCAAGAAATGGAACTCTCCTTTTCACGCGGTTTCTCGCCAGGTTGGATGGAAGGCAACGATCACAAACGCTTGGTTCCCGGCGTCCACTCGGCCAAACGTGGCATCCGACTCGGCGAAGTCTTCGCCGTAAAGAAGGAGCGGCTTTGCCTAATCGTCGATGCACCGGTATCCCTCGGTGATGGATTGGCAATTGAACCGACCGGGATAGCCGACTCATCCATCTCGATCCAAGGCGGACGCATTTATTCACTGGACGACCACAATGGAAACCGCCTCGAATCGGCTAAGCAAAACGATCGGGTCTGGATTGGATTCGGGCGAGGCGAAATCGATTGGCTAAACGTCCAAACGGGCGATGCCGTCTATAAAAACGACGACCCCAAACTCAATCGACGCTTGCGGCAAAGTTTCTCAGGTCAAGATTCCCGACGTCGCCAACCGATTGACGTCACCGCTCACGCCGAAGCCGGCCAAACGCTACGGCTTTCTGCTGTGACAGAGAATGGCATATCGATTGATGTCGAAGGCGATCAGAAACTCGAGGTCGCTCGCAAACATCCACTCGACGAGACCCTGCTTCGCGAAAAACTTGGCCGTATGGGAAGCACGTCATTCGAACTGCGAACCCTTCACGCAACGATCGTTGGGGAACCAATGGTCCCGACGAGTCTACTGAACCAACTCCGGCGTGAACTAACCGATGCGCTTACAAAAAAACTCTCCACTCCGACATTGCGGAGTATCAATGCCACCGCAGGCCGAGCATTACTTGAACCATTGGGGAATGAACCACCGCCAATTGCCCCCCCACTGAGCCAACCATCTTTGGCTGTCCTGTGCCGCAGGCTCGAACAAATCGAGGCTGTTTCGAAATGCAACCCTTCATGCCTCATCTACACCGACCTTCACGACGTTCGGCAATACAAAGACGCTGTTCAAATCGCTCATGACAATGGAGCGAGAATTGGCATTGCTAACGTGCGAATCCAAAAGCCAGGAGAAATGGGTTTGCTGCGGGTTCTTCAACGACTCGATGCCGATTGTTTCCTCGTGCGAAACCTGGCGGCGCTGCGGCATTTGCGTGAAACCGCAAAACCTCTGGTCGCCGACTTCTCATTGAACACCGCAAATCATCGATCTGCCGAATGGTTGATCGACCAGGGAGCCGAGCGGGTAACCGCGTCCTACGATTTGAATCGCGACCAATTAATGGACCTGGTCGCTTCGATTCGAACAAGTCAACTTGAGGTCGTCATCCATCAACACATGCCAATGTTTCATATGGAGCATTGTGTGTTTTGTAGCGTCATGTCACCAGGCACGAACAAGAGCAATTGCGGACGCCCCTGCGATCGGCACCTTGTCAAGCTGCGCGACCGAGTCGGGGCCGAGCATCCGCTTGAAGCGGATGTTGCATGCCGCAATACCCTTTACAACGCGACCGCGCAAAGCGGTTCGGAAATCGTTGCCGATCTGATACGAAGTGGTGTCAACTGGTATCGTATCGAGTTGCTCGAACAAAACGCGACCGAATCGAAGCAAGTCGTCGACACCTACCAAAAACTCCTTGCCGGAGAGTTATCGGGTGGCGAAGTGTGGCGAACGCTACAAGCGACCAACCGGCTAGGAGTCACCCGAGGCACGCTCGAATCGAAACGAAACCCGCTCGCGATTCTTTAGAAAACCGATTTAGAACCATGAGAGTTTGGAGGCAGTGGATCTTGTTAAAGATCCTCTGCCTTGCTAAAGATCCCCTGCCTTACTAAAGATCCCCTGCCTTACTAAAGATCACTGCGCGGAAGGATCCTTGGCAAGATCCACGCCTCTGAATTTGGCTCCACCGAAGAATCCGTGGGTTGATTCATCCATCCCAAGTACCGAAGGATAGGTTTTTCAGGCACCGCAGGGCGAAAAGAATGTTGTCGGTGCATCGGCAATCGGACGTTCCAAAATAAACCTCGGCAAAACAAGCCGTTTTATCAAAGCCAAGCGAGACATTCTTCCCTCCCTGACGCCGTTGTCCCTAGCCCGGATGATTCATGGGCTTGCAAATTGTTTTGCTAACGTCTACGCCTTAAAGCGTTTACGTTCATTGCTCGAAAAACAGTCTGCGTATTAGCCGTTTTGGCGTTACGGGCTGTCGATTTAATCGTTTAACGCTTAGCCGAAGGCGTCAGCTTTTCCATAAGTGGTCGCCTATGGCTTGGCGTTAAACAATTAGTCGAGTCAAACCGATTTAATTGACAGGCCGGTTAACTCTCGGTTGGTCCTTCGTTTGCCGGTGGCTCCGTCGTGTTACCTTCAACCGCATCACCGTCAACGACGCGACCTTCAACCGTGTTCCCCTCGACGGCCACTGGCTCGATCGGGGCGTCGGACTCTTCTTCGGGCGGAACGCGGACAACGGCGATCAAACTGTCGCCTTCATCAACGTTCATAATGCGAACGCCTTGTGTATTGCGACCGATCACATTGATATCGGCTGCCTTGATCCGTTGCAGCTTGCCCTTACTGGTCATCATAAACAGCTCATCGTCGTCGTTCACGCGAGCGATACCGATAACGCTACCGTTTCGGGCGCTGGTACGAATATCTCGAACGCCTTTGCCGCCACGTTTTTGTGTGCGATAGCGAGAACTGGAAGAGCCATTCTCCTCTTCAGACACCTCTTCAGGGGAATCTTCACTTGTTTCTTCATCATCGTCACCGTCGTTGGAACCATTGCTTATCTCGACGGCTGCGTTGGGGCCGAAGAAGGTCCGCTTACCGAAGCCATTTTCACAGACAGTCAACAACGTCGCATCGGGATCGGCGACGACCATACCAACGACGCTGTCGCCCTTGGAGAGACGGATGCCTTTCACGCCTGAGGTGTTTCGGCCCATCGGGCGAGCATCGGATTCGCGGAAGCGGATCGCCATACCGGATGCGGTCACCAGAACGACTTCGTCGCCCGGCCCGATGACGGCGGCATCGACCAATTCATCGCCCTCACGAAGTTTGATGGCGATGATGCCATTCTTCTTAGGGCGGCTGTACTGTTCAAGCGGCGTCTTTTTGACCAATCCACTTCGGGTTGCCATGACGACAAAGTAGCCAGCTTGATCGAAGTCGCGAACGGCCAAGCATTCGGCAATCTTCTCATCGTCGCTGAGATTCAGCAGATTGACGATGGCGCGGCCCTTGGAGTCGCGAGCCAATTGAGGCAAGTCGTAAACCTTTTGCCAGCGCACTTTTCCTGTCGTCGTCAAGAACAACAGGTAGGCGTGAGTACTAGCGACAAACAAGTGCTCGATCGGATCCTCTTCGTCAGTCTTTGCCCCTTTGAGTCCTTTCCCACCACGGCGTTGTGTGTTGTAAACACTTGTCGGCGTGCGTTTGATATAGCCGCGATGACTGAGCGACACGACCATCGTCTCCTCGGTAATCAGATCTTCAAGATCGATATTGCCGAGTTCCTCCATACTAATTTCGGTTCGCCGCTTGTCGCCGAACCGCCGAACCATCTCTTCCAAATCCTCTTTGATGATCGAATTAATGCGAGCTTGGCTCGACAAGATATCTAAATAATCAGTGATCTCCTCGAGCAACGCCGTGTGTTCGCCAATCAGTTTTTCCTGTTCGAGATTGACCAATTGGCCGAGCGTCATCCGCATGATGGCATCGGTTTGGACGCTGGTCAGCGTATAGTTTTCGGCCTCTCCGCGTTCGAGTACGAATTGGTCGAAACCGCTATCGCCGAGCGCCCGCCTCATCATCGCCGCGGGGCATTCGATTTGCATCAGACGCTGCTTCGCTTCGGGCTGAGTTTTGCTTTCGCGAATCGTGCGGATAATTTTATCGATATCCGCGAGCGCCAAAAGCAAGCCTTCGACCGTATGTTTTCGGCGGCGAGCACGGGCGAGCAAGAACTGGGTCCGACGACGAATGACGGTGACACGATGCCGCAGAAACTCTTGTAGAATTTCCTTCAAAGTGAGTTCTCGCGGCTTCCCATCAACGAGCGCCAAGAAGATCAGCGAAAAGGTGTCTTGCAGCGGCGAGAATTGGTAGAGCTGGTTGAGAACCACGTCAGGATCGGCATCGCGTTTCAGCTCGATCACCAAGCGAACCGGCTCCTTCAAGTCGCTTTCATCGCGAATTGCCGAGATGCCCTTGATCCGTTCGCCGTTGACGAGTGCCGCGATCTTTTCGATCACGCGATCACGGTATTGCTGGTAAGGGATCTCCGTCACGACGATTCGCGAACGCCCGCCTTTCATCTCTTCGATACGGCAACGGGCGCGCACGACAACGGTACTGCGTCCTGTCTTGTAGCCTCGCCGGATTCCAGCACGTCCGCAGATGATCCCGCCGGTCGGGAAGTCAGGACCGGGGATGATTTCGCACAATTCATCAATCGTCATGTCGGGACGATCGATCAATTGAATCAGAGCCTCACAAACCTCGCTCGGGTTGTGCGGCGGGATACTCGTCGCCATCCCGACGGCGATCCCGCCACTGCCGTTGATGAGCAGATTCGGAAATTTACTTGGCAGCACCGTCGGCTCGGTACGAACTTCGTCATAGGTAGGAATGAAGTCGACGGTATCGAGTTTTAAATCTCCGAGCATGGCCGCAGCGACCGCGCTGAGCCTCGCTTCGGTATACCGCATCGCGGCAGGTGGCAATCCCGCAACGCTACCGAAGTTACCCTGTTTGTCGATCAACAATGACCGCATATTCCACTCTTGGGCCATCCGAACCAACGTCGGGTAGATCACACTTTCGCCGTGGGGGTGGTAGTTACCCGAGGTATCACCTGAGATTTTTGCACATTTGACTCGTTTGCTGCCCGGCCCGAGATTCAAATCATTCATCGCCACCAAGATCCGCCGCTGACTTGGCTTGAGTCCGTCACGGACATCCGGTAGCGCTCGACTAACAATGACGCTCATCGCGTAGGTCAGGTAGCTTTCGCGAAGCTCGTCCTCGATCGGCAAGTCGATCATTCGAAACGCGCCCGCCCCGCCTTCCGACCCGCCTACGGGGATATCGCCGCCGTTGCCGTTGCCGTTACCATTGCCATTGCCATTGCCATTGCCATTGCCATTGCCATTGCCATTGCCATTGCCATTGCCATTGCCATTGCCATTGCCTGAATTACCGCCTGATTGCTCGGGACCGCCCGATTGCTCGGGGGAGGTCGATTCATCTTGGCCTTCTTCGTTGTTATTGTCGTCGTCTGCCAACGTGCTGTCCTAACAGGAGTGATGGTGCGAGAAACACCCGTTCTAAGCCAAGATCGGCTCTTTTTATCCAGGGCAAAATTCTACCATGAGGCGATTTTTCGCACAACGGGCCAGCCTTTTTTCAGGGTGCCTACAAGTCGTTTTCTGCAAAGGACTTAGGATCTTGTTCGACGGATGACACCGGTAAAGCGAAACTCTGGCCGACCACAGGGGTTGTATTGGGAGCACTATGAGTAATGTGCTGATTTTTGCGGCATGACAAAGGTTTTCTAGCAAAGTTGAGCGAAGTCGCCGGAACGGTGGCTCCATCGCGTGATTACCATATTGGAATTGCATGCTTCCTTTTTCTCTTTCCGGCGTTTGGGCATTTCCAAACCTACCGCTCCTCCACGTCCAACAATGCTCCTCGAATGAACAAATCGCTTCACCAGAGTACCTCCTTCGCCGTCCTTGCGATTCTATTCTTAGCGTCGCACGTTTCGGTCGCAAACGCACAACAAGCAAACTCGCAACAAGCAGAAGCCCTGCAAGCGGCAGTCCAGCAAGCGGAAGCCCAGCAAGCGGCAGTCCAGCAAGCGGAAGCCCAACAAGCAGAAGCCCTGCAAGCGGCAGTCCAGCAAGCGGAAGCTCAGCAAGCGGAGGCCCAACAGGCGGCAGCCCAGCTTGTCGAAGCTCAAACCGCTAACGCTGAGGAGCCCGTCACGGCACCCGACGAGCCGGTACAGAGCGGTTCCATGGAGCAATTGGTGCTGAACTTTCAGGGCACAGCCTGGGAAGACGTGCTAAATTGGTATGCTGAGCAAGCGGATTTGTCGCTACAGATCGATCGCTATCCCACTGGATCTGTCAATTATGTCGACCCCACCCGATCTTATAGTGTTGATGGGACGCTCGACATTTTGAACCGTTTGCTTTTGGACCGTGGCTACGCATTGGTTCGCCGCGGCCGAATGCTGTTGTTGATCGATTTAGAGGTAGACAATGCGGCAAACTTGATCAGCGAGCTAGCTGAATTGGTCAGTCTAGATGACCTCGATGGTCGCAGTCAAAGTGACATCGTCAGCAGTGTCTTTCCGCTCGGCAGTTTAACGCCCGATGCCGCCCGGCAAGAGCTCGCACAACTGATTGGGCCGTGGGGCCGAATCATCGTTCTCGATAGTGCTCGGCAAGTGAAGGTGACCGAAACGGTTAGCAAGTTGTTGGCCATTCGCAAACTATTGGCAAATGCTCAAGAGACCGAGTCGAACGTGGTCGAGATCGTACTGAAGTATCGCGGTGCTGATGAGGTTCTGGAGATCGCTCGACCGCTGCTAGGCTTAGAAGACTTGCAAAACTCGAACGAATCGATTCGTCTTTCCGTCGGTGCCTATGGCGAGCGGATCTATGCAACCGGAATGCCCGGAAAAGTCAGTCTGCTTGAAAGTATTGTTTCCAAAGCCGACAAACCGCTGGCGACCGCCGAAGAGGGCTCGACGGACGAACCGTCAAAGCCTTTGTTTGAAACTCATCCAGTCACGGTTGCCGACAGTTCGACGGTGTTCGATGTATTGCAGACCTTGTTGGCTGGAACGCCGGATGCGCGTATTGCGATCGACCCGAAAACAAAGTCGATTGTCTCCTACGCGCGGCCTGAAACTCAAGCGTTGATCGCGGCGACCATTGCGAAATTAGAGGGTAGCGGCCAGGAATTCAAGGTCATCAACTTGAGGCAGCTAGATCCCGCACAGGCATTGCTAACGATCAACAAGTTTTTCGGCATCACCGAAACGGGTGGCCAAGGTCCAATTGTTGATGGCGACCCCTCGACCAACCGGCTATGGATTCGCGGGTCAGCCGACCAGATCGCGATGGTTGAAAAATTGATTGGAGAGCTCGAAGGCAACGATGTCATGGGCAAACTTGGCAACAAGGTTCGCATGCTGCCCTACAATGGTCCGTCAGGCATGGATGCATTTAGGCAAGTTCAAGACGTATGGTCGGTGCTCGGTCGCACGAACCAAATTCGAACCATCTCGCCCTCAAGTGGTTCATCGAATGGTTCATCGGAGACGCGGGCTGGAATTCCCGATCGGCGGATTCATCCGGATCCACAGCCCGCGAAGCGACCGTCTGATGAAATCCCCGCAAACGACGGAAAACCCGATTTCCGAAGCCCTTCGGAAAGCGGTTCCGTTGAAGCTCCCGATTTTGCATCGGTGCGCTCATCGCTCACATCGCCGACCACATTGGTCGCGGCCCAGGCAAACGAGTCGGCGTCAGCAAACGAGTCGGCTACGGTCGCCGAGGGTGATCCACCATCGATCACACTCGATTTTGAAGGAGCTGACATTGTCGTCCAGTTTACTCCGGCTGGCATGATTGTCGCCTCCGAAGATACCGAAGCACTCGATACATTCGAAGCGCTGATGGAATCGTTCGCTCCAAACACCACAGCCCAATCGGACTTGCCGACCATTTTTTGGCTCAAGTATGCCAAAGCCGATGCGACCGCCGAATTGATTTCGACCATTATTGGCGGCGTCGATAGCTCGCTTTCATCGATGGGCGATTCGTTTTCAGGTGGCCTCGGAGGAGGGATGCTTGGGCTACTAGGAATGGGTGGCGGTGGTGGCGGAGGCGGTGGTGGCGGATCGACTGCGAGATCCGTTTTGACCTCGACCGGATCAATCAGCATTGTTCCCGATGCTAGACTCAACGCCTTGATTGTCCAAGCCAATCCGCTCGACTTGGAATTGGTTGAAATGATTTTGCGAAAGCTAGACATTCAAGAAAGCCCTGAAGACATCGAGTTGATTGCCAAGCCAGCATTGATTCCGATCATCTACCAAGATGCGGCAAGCGTGGCGGAAGTGGTCAAGAGTGTGTTTGCTGATCGTATCAATGGCGGCACGCAATCGAGCGGGCGTGGACAAACGAATCCTCAAGAAATAATCGCGGCGCTCCGAGGCGGCGGGGGAGGTGGTCGTGGTGGTGGTGGTGGTGGTGGAGGTAACCGTGGCGGTACCCAAACAACTCAGAGCGAGCCCTCCAAGATCGTTATCGCGGTGGACGCGCGCAGTAACTCGCTTGTGGTAACCGCAACACCGCAAGATTTCGAAGAGGTCCGACAACTGGTCCTCGCACTTGATGAAGGTGGGATGCAAACGGAAGAAAGTGTCGAAGTGGTGACGCTGAAGGGAAACATTAAGGCAGATGTCGTTCGCATGGCACTTGAATCGGTTCTCGGCGCATCAACCCAGACAACGACCACCGGCTCAACAAATTCTACGTCTTCAAATGCCTCAAGCAACGACGCGGCTCGTCAAGCCGCGATGATTCGCGCGATGCGTCAGAGCGCCGCGGGTGGCCGAGGCGGTGGTGGCCAAACAACCGGTGGCCGGGGTGGCGGCGGCCAAACAACCGGCGGCCGAGGCGGTGGCGGCCAAACAACCGGTGGCCGAGGCGGCGGCGGCAACACTGGCGGTGGACGTGGCGGCGGCGGTGGCGGTGGCAGATAGCCATCCTTAGCGGTTTGGTTTGTCGCGGATAAAGAAATTAGGGTTGGTGGTAGTGGATCTTGTCAAAGATCCCCAGGCCGCAGGATCTATGATAAGATCTGCAACATTAGCCGTTTGAGTTGGCCACGGTTTCATCAACGGAACCGCGGCTAACGCCAAAACGGCTGACCCTAAAATCAAATGTGGCTGAAACCCTAGGCCACTGAATTATCAAACAACTGAATAAGAAAGATAGCACGATGCAAGCCGGAGAAATCCTGAAACGCCGCGGACTGATTAGTAACGAACAACTTGAACAGAGTCGACAAAGCAATTCGCCCAATGTCATTCAAGCTGCTGTAGAACTCGGCTTCGTCAACGAACGAGATGCGATGCAGGCGTTGGCCGAAGAGGTCGGTCTCGACTATGTGGACCTGCGCGAAATCGAGGTTGACCTGAAGGCGCTAGAAGGATTTCCACAGAAGCTCATCTATCGACAATCCCTGTTTCCGATCGGCATCGACGATGGCATGATCATCGTTGCCACCTCCGATCCGCTTGATCTTTACCCACTGGATGAGGCGAGCGCGGTTACGGGCAAAAGTATTGTACCGGTCGTGGCCGAGCGAGCCGAAATCGCTCGCTTGGTCAAACAACATCTTGGGGTCGGCAGCGAGACGGTCGAAGGATTGATGGCCGCGAAAGTCGATGATGACGTCGAACTGCTCGACCAAATCGAAACCGACGGCAGCGAACTGAGTGAGATGGCTCAGGAGGCATCCGTCGTCCGCCTAGTAAACGAGATTTTGCTCGAAGCGATCGAAACACGAGCGAGCGATATTCATATTGAAACGCAATCGGATGGACTGCAAATTCGCTATCGTATTGACGGTATCTTGCATCCTCAACCGACCCCCCCTGAGATCAACCGCTTCCAGGCAGCCATTATCAGCCGCCTCAAGATCCTAGCTCGATTGAATATTGCGGAAAAACGATTGCCTCAAGACGGACGAATCAAACTCCGCGTCCATGGACGCGAAGTTGATATCCGGCTCAGCGTCATTCCGATGATTCACGGCGAAGGCCTGGTGATGCGTGTTCTCGACAAGTCGTCGATGGTCTTTGATCTTCGCAGCTTGGGCATGAACGAAAAGGTTTACCAAACCTTTAGTGAAATCATCACATACCCGCACGGCATCGTACTGGTCACCGGCCCAACGGGATCGGGTAAAACGACAACCTTGTACAGCAGCTTGCTGCAAATCCGTAGCCCTGAGACGAAGATTATCACCACGGAGGATCCGGTCGAGTATCAACTTGATGGGATCAACCAAATCCAGGTCCACCCGAAGATTGGGCTAACCTTTGCAGCGTCCTTAAGAAGTATTTTGCGGCATGACCCCGACATTGTTTTGGTGGGGGAAATTCGCGACTTGGAGACGGCCGAAAATGCGATCCAAGCGTCACTGACCGGTCACTTGGTCTTCAGTACGTTGCACACCAACGATGCCGCAGGAGCGTTTACCCGCATGGGCGACATGGGAGTCGAACCATTCCTGGTAGCCGGTACAGTCGAAGCCGTCATGGCTCAACGACTGGTGAGGCGATTGTGCAAACACTGTAAGACGGCCATAAAGCCAAATAAAGAGGATATCCCGGCCGATTTCCCTTGGGATCGTTTTGCTGAACACCCCGATGGTGCGGTGCTCTACCAAAGCGTGGGCTGCCGTGAATGCCGGCACGTAGGCTATAGCGGACGAATGGGGATCTACGAATTGCTAGTCACGAATGAAGAGATTCGCCAACTGGCGCAAGATCGAGCGAGCAGTTGGGATATTCGGCGGGCGGCGATCAAGCATGGTATGCGAACCCTGCGAATGGACGCATGGGATAAGGTCATCGAAGGGCAAACGAGTATTGATGAAGTTCTCCGCGTGACTCGGGGCGAGGCCGTATAAGCATGCCAGTGTTCAGCTACATCGCTCGCGATATGTCGGGCAAACAAGTCTCCGGGACGATCGAAGCAACGGGACCTCGCGAGGTCGCTGCGATCTTGTCCGAGCGGTCCCTGTTCCCCGTCACGGTGGAAGACACAACCCAATCGTCTCGCGGGTCATTTGCATCGGTTTTTGGCCGAAAGCAAAAAGTAAATGGTCAAACGATGTCGATTTTCTACGGACAATTGGCATCGCTGCTACGCGCAGGCGTGCCGATGATCCGCTCGCTCAACGTGCTCGGGTCGCAAACCTCCGACAAAGTGCTCAAGGAAGTGGTCGGCGACATCCGCGCGCGTGTCGAAGATGGCGAACCACTCGGACAGGCGTTCTCTCGTTACCCAGGTGTGTTTAGCGAGATGAGCGTCAACATGGTACGGGCAGGTAGCGAAGGCGGGTTTCTCGAGGATGCACTTGAGCGAGTGGGTGCATTTACGGAGCTACAAGAGGACTTGAAAGGCCGAACCGTCAGTGCGATGGCTTACCCGGTTTTCTTGTTTTCGGTCGGCACGGTTGTGATTACGGTCTTGCTCGTTTTCTTTGTTCCCAAATTCGAAATGCTGTTTGAGCGACTTCGCAAAAAAGGACAGATGCCTTGGGCAACCGAAGCGTTGTTATCCTTTAGTAACTTCCTCCAAAGTTATGGCTGGATCGTTTTAGTCTTGGCATTGGTTGCCTTCGTGCTCGTGAAGATGAAACTAAACAGCGATTCAGGAAAAGACTTGGCCGATTCGTTCAAGTTAAAAATCCCGGTACTAGGAGACATCTTGATGAACTTGGCGGTCGCCCGCTTTTGCCGAGTGCTCGGGACGCTACTGGGCAATGGGGTCCCGATCATCAAGTCGCTGGAAATCAGCCGTAGTGCGACTGGCAACCGACTATTAAGTCGATCGATTGCCGACGCCACCGAGAACATCCGCAGCGGCGAAAGCTTGGCGACCCCACTGCGGGCCTCCGGCTACTTACCCGTCAGTGTGACCGAGATGATTAGCGTTGGCGAAGAGAGCAACTCGCTCGACACCGTGCTACCCGAAATCGCCGACTCTCTGGAAAAGCGAACGTTTCGTCGACTCGATTTATTCGTCCGCCTATTGGAACCGATTATGTTGCTCGTCATGGCGATCTTGGTCCTGGCAGTCGTGATGGCGTTGCTCGTCCCCGTGCTAAAGAGCAGCACCTCGCTGTAAATCACGCTTTTCCATTGCCATTTTTTACCGAGTCGTTTTTGAACGGCTCGCGATCAGGCAGGAACGTCGGCAGCCATTCTCACGGCCACACGCCATTTATGGTGACTCAATCGCCATAAGTGGGGAGTTTTTCCTCAAAGAGGCCTGCTAAACTCAGACAGCAACGCTTCATCCTGTCGAGTTGGAACCGATGCAAATAGATAGTCATCAGCACTTCTGGAAGTACAATCCCGCGGACTATGTCTGGATGTCCGAGGAGATGAGTATTTTGCGGCACGATTTCCTACCGGAAACCCTCGAGCCGCAGCTTCGAGCCGTAGGGTTTGACGGCACAATCGCTGTGCAGGCACGTCAAATGCTCGTTGAAACCGAATGGCTACTCGAGTTGGCTGACCAGCATCCTTTCATCAAGGGCGTCGTGGGCTGGGTTGATTTCGAATCACCACAGCTCGGCGAGCAGCTCGAACGTTTTGCCTCTCATCCAAAACTCAGGGGTGTCCGTGAGTTAATCCACGACATGGCTGATATTGATTACGCGATCAGCGTCAACCACCTCGCGGCCATCTCTCAGCTCGCAAACTTCGATTTGACTTACGACTTACTCCTGAAGCCGCCTCACATTCGCCCTGCGATTACACTGGTGGAGAAGTTTCCCAACCAGCCCTTTGTGGTAGACCACCTTGCAAAACCGGCGATTGCGGCGATTGCCTCGACCAGTGGACCGACCAGTAGCCGAACAACGCAATGGGAACGCGATCTGCGAGACCTAGCAACGCATGACAACGTTTGCTGCAAGCTCTCGGGGATGGTCACCGAAGCGGTGTGGAACGCTTGGCAAGTGGATGATTTCCGGCCTTACCTCGACATCGCTCTCGAGGCTTTTGGCCCGGAGCGGCTAATGATTGGTTCGGACTGGCCTGTTTGCACGCTAGCCGCTACTTACGAAGACGTGATGGGGATCGTTGTGGATTACGTAAACAAACTGGCGGAGAATGAACGCAATGCCATTCTCGGCGGCACCTGCGCCCGATTCTACGATCTGGACGGGCCGGGTGATGCAAGTGTTACCGATGATTTGGCAGGAGCCAAGTAATGAATATTTCGACCTTCGATCTTTCTGTAATCGTTTTCTACTTAATTGGCATCATGCTCATTGGGATTTTTTCGGTACGCCGGAAAACGGGAACGGGCAACGAGTATTTCCTGGCGGGGCGTTCGCTCAAATGGCCAGTGGTTGGTGCGGCTTTGTTCGCATCGAACATCTCAACGATCCATCTGGTGGGGCTTGCGGAAGGCGGCTACAAATACGGGCTGGTCATGGGGAATTTTGAATGGATGGCCACCTTCACTCTTATTTTGCTGTCTCTTGTTTTCGTTCCATTCTACTTCAAGAGCAAGATCACAACGCTGCCAGAATACCTTGAGAAACGTTACTGTCGTCAGACCCGCACGATCATGGCCTTCATGTCAATCGCTTCGGCACTGCTGATTCACATTGGCATTTCGCTGTACGCTGGCGCCGCCGTGTTTGAAGAGTTTTTCGGGCTCAATGTAGTCGCTTCGATCGTCGTGATCTCGTTGGTCACGTCAATCTATACAGTGATCGGAGGGCTGACGGCGGTCGTCGTTACCGAGACGGTTCAGACCGTGATCTTGTTGGCGGGCGCTGTCCTTGTCACGTTGCTGGCCTTGTTCGCTCTACCTGAAGTCGGTATCGGTTCGCTATCCGAATTTCGCGAGGCGACCAAGCCACAGCAGTTAAGCATGCTGCATGCTTCCAATGCCGATGGGTTCGCTTGGTATGCGTTCTTGTTTGGTTATCCCGTTCTTGGAGTATGGTACTGGTGCACGGACCAGACGATCGTGCAACGGGCGATCGGTGCGAAAGACCAAGCCAACTCGCAACAAGGGGCTCTGTTTGCTGGAGCACTCAAAATCTTGCCTCTATTCTTAATGGTTTTGCCTGGCGTTTTCGGTTACGTTTTGTTCAAAGACCAAATCGGTGACGAGGCGGCTAAGACGTTGCCAGTGATGATTAACGAACTCGTTCCGACTGGGCTCAAAGGCATTATTGCAGCGGCGCTCTTGGCTGCTTTGATGAGTACGATTGCTGCTGCTCTCAATAGCGCAGGAACGTTGATGGCGGTGGACATCGTTGGACACTTCCGGCCTCAAACGTCGGATCGCCAGCAGGTTTTGATTGGCCGAATGACGGCAATTGTTGTCATGTTACTAGCGATGGTTTGGTCGACTCAAGGTGACAAGTTCGGTTCCATCTTTGAAGCGATCAACAAAATGCCAGCCCAATTTCTCGCGCCGCCGATTACCGTTGTGTTTCTCTGGGGGGTGTTCTGGCCACGCGGCACCAAACAAGCCGCATTGGTGACTTTAATTCTGGGCTTTGTCCTCGGTTTCGTTGTGTTCCTGATCGATCTGCCAGCGTTTGGCGACGTGCAGTGGGTCTCGGACGCAGAGCACGGATTGGGAATTGGCTTTATGATGCAGGCGGCGTGGGGATTCATTATCTGGTCCGCGGTCTACGTCATTGTCAGTTTGGCAACGCCACGACCTTCACGCGAGCAGACCGAATTGACCACTTGGCCGAATCCGCTGCAAGTGATTTTCCACGGTCCCTTGGTTGGCTGGTCCGATCCTCGTTTGATCGCCTGCTTCTTGTTGGCAATTATGGGCGTATTCTACTTTGCTTTGGGCTAACTCCCACTTCGCATCCAACTTTCACTTCAAATCACAGAGACTGACTGGACGCTTTCAATGAAAACTCGTCGACTTGGAAACACGGACTTGGAGTTGCCGATCATTTCGTTCGGCGCCTCCTCGCTCGGCCACGCCTTTCATTACGTTCGCCCCGAAGCAGGTTTAGAGGCGGTGCAGGTGGCCTTGGAACTTGGCATCCATCACTTCGATACCTCTCCTTTTTATGGTCGGGGCGTGTCGGAAGTTCTACTGGGAATCGCTTTGCGTGATGTGCCTCGCGATCAATACACGATCAGCACGAAACTCGGTCGTTTTGGAGACGATCATTTTGACTTTCGCCCTGAAAGAGTCATTGAGAGCGTCGACACGAGTTTGTTTCGCCTCGGTACCGATTGCCTCGACATTGTCTTCCTGCACGACGTTGAGTTTACCGACTACCAGCGATCGATCGATCAGGCGCTTCCGGCGCTACTCAAGGAGAAACAGAAAGGCAAGGTTCGCAATGTTGGGATTGCCGGATATCCATTCAAGCCGCTGGTTTACGCATTGCAGAATCACAAGTTTGACGTCACGCTGAACTACAACCATTACACGTTGCAGAATCGCCGGCTTGCCACCGAGATGGCCGGTGTCCTCAAACAACATGGCGTTGGAATCATCAATGCCGCTCCCTTTGCACAACGGTTGTTGACGAGTGAGGATTTGCCGGATTGGCATCCTGCCGATGCGATAACTCGCGAGGCTTGCCGAGAAGCGATCTTGTATTGTCGTTCTCGCGATATGAACCCGGCCAAGCTTTGCGTACAATTTTCAACTCGCTGCGAAGATCTCACGACGTGTGTGATCGGTACCGGGAAGCCAGAGAACGTAAGAAATTGGGTCAAATGGCTCGACGATCCGTACGAGGAAGAAGCGATTCGGGAAGTGGAGAAAATCTTGGCTCCGGTCCTGGACCGCAACGCAATCTTCGGCCTGCCGGAGAACAACGATTCCACCAGCGGTCCACTGGACTTTTCGGCTTAGCCGTTACGTGGCACAGGCTTCCAGCCTGTGTTTTGTCCATCCCAGGCTTCCAGCCTAGGTTTTGTCCATCACAGGCTTCCAGCCTGTGTTTTGTCCATCCCAGGCTTCCAGCCTGTGTTTTGTCCATCACAGGCTTCCAGCCTGTGGTCTTGGCCATCCCAGGCTTCCAGCCTGGGGTTTTGGCCATCGCAGGCTGGAAGCCTGGGGTTTTGGGCATCACAGGCTGGAAGCCTGTGCCACTTGTTTCCAAACATATAACTATTTTCTAACGAGTAAGGTGACGATTCATGCTTGCGGGCATACTACATGGCGAGCGCGATCTGCGTCTCGAAACGACGGAGCAACCCCAACCCGGTCCCGGCGAAGTTTTGCTGCGTGTTCTACGGGTGGGTATCTGTGGGTCAGATGTGCATTACTACCGACACGGCAGGTGTGGCCCTTTTGTTCCCTCGCGCCCGTTTATCCTCGGGCACGAATTCGTCGCGATCGTCGATTCCGTTGGACCTGACGTAAAGCAAACTTCTCCCGGCGAGCGGGTTGTCGTTAACCCAGCACGTTCATGTGGCCGCTGTGAAGATTGTACATCGGGTCGTGGGAATCTTTGCAGGCATGTTGTCATGCTCGGCAGTGGCAGCACGACGCCGCCAACCAATGGTGCCTACGCTGAATATGTTAAGGTGCAGGCGCATCAGTGCCACTCGATTCCTGACTCCATGGATGACGGAATCGCAGCGATGATGGAACCGCTCAGCGTTGCGTTGCACGCCATTCGCCGTGCTGGAGACCTTGTCGGTCAACGCGTACTCGTTACCGGCGGTGGCCCTATTGGTTTACTCACAGCCGTAGCTGCACAGTCGTTTGGTGCAAGTGTTGTCGCGGTGAGTGAGCCGTCACGGCAACGTCGCGATACGGCCGCAGCCATGGGAGCCGATCATGTTCTTGATCCGACAAGTGACGGCATGATCGAGCATGCAATCGGATTAAGTGATGGAGGATTCGACAAAGTCTTCGAAGCCTCGGGAGCGGAACCAGCCGTTTTAGGTGCAATGCAGATGGTTCGCCGTGGCGGGACGATTGTCCAGATTGGGACGGTCGGTAATAACCATATCACCTTACCGGTCAACGATATCATGCTCCGTGAAATCAGTTTACTGGGGACGTTTCGGTACGCCGACGAATTCACGACGGCGATTCGCTTGGCCGCAAGCCAACGAATCGAGAAGTTGCCACAGTTTATCACCGGCGTCTATCCGCTCAAAGAGATTCAACAGGCGATGAGCCGAGCAAGCGACGGCGATGATGCATTGAAGGTCCAGATGTCGGTTGGTGATTGAGAGGTCGTCAAAAACGCAACTTTCGCATCTGACTTGCTTTCTTCCGATCTTCCTACCACTCTCAAATGCTGGCCGCAAAGACGAACCGCTAATGCACGCTAAGGGACGC
This sequence comes from Novipirellula aureliae, assembly GCF_007860185.1. Lineage (NCBI taxonomy): Bacteria > Pseudomonadati > Planctomycetota > Planctomycetia > Pirellulales > Pirellulaceae > Novipirellula > Novipirellula aureliae. The sequence goes on along the minus strand of NZ_SJPY01000006.1, from coordinate 571,355 downwards.
TAAGATTATCATTCGAACCAGGACGCTCATGCTTGATTAGCGTTCATTAGCGGGTTAGGCGTCTACATCAACCAACGGTCTTGATTCATTTCATTCGCGTGATTAGCGTGCAAAGGCAGCTAGTTGGTGGGTTTGCCATCCGTAGGTTCCGTAACCTCGTCCACGAGGTCTACTGAAACCACTACGGTGGGGAGTACTTCTGTCGATACTCCTGCGGCGTGAAGTGGGTTGCTCTGCGAAAGTATCGGGCGAAATGATGGTCGGAATCGAAGCCGACCATTTGTGCAATTTTCCAGACCGGCAAACTTGTGCCGCGCAGTAGTTTTGAGATGTGGGCCACGCGAGCAGCTGTGAGATGCTTCAAGATCGATGAGCCACATTCTCGGTAGAATCGATCGTTCAATGTTCGGTGTGACAAGCGAGTTGCCTTGACAACATCTCGGACTTGAATCGGCCGAGCGACGTTTTCTCGGATGTATTGAAGCGCAGAACGCACATCGGCGTCTCGGACCATCATGATATCGGTTGATTGCCGCGCGACGACGCCTGACGCAGGCGCGATGATGCGTTGCCCAGACATTTTTTCTTTGCCAAGAATCATCTTATAAAGCAACTCTGCAGCCTCGTAGCCTGCCCGATCCGAAGCCATCGAGACACTACTCAGTGGTGGGTTGGCAATTTCACAGACATAGGGATCATCGTCTACACCGATCACCGCAATGTCCTCTGGCACACCGTAATCCAATGCTCGACAGCACTCCAAGATGTTCGCCGAACGGTCGTCGTTGGCACAAAAAAGGCCGACCGGCTTTGGCAATGACTCAAGCCATGATTGAATGAGTGGCTCTTCCTTTGCCCAAGTAGCCGCACGTCGATGAGCCGGTTGAAACACATCAACCTGATGGCCCGCCTCGGCAATGGTTGAGCGGAAAGCGGCCCCACGCTGCTGGGACCAACGCATCGATTCGAAGCCACAAAAGGCAAAGTGCTCTAGCCCCAACGACAGCAGATGCTCACCCGCCAACTGTCCCGCCTTATCATCCTCTGATTGAACGCCTGGATATTTACCATCGTACTGGTTAACGTCTAGAACGATCGCGGGCACATTGAGCCGCCGAATCAGATCGAGCCGGCTGGTAGGACATACGGCTCCGTCCGGTTTCCAGGCTCGGAGTTCCTCGAATCTCGTTCTGGTCGAACGCACGAAGTAACCATGCGGCTCACGATAAAACGTCCAAGGACCGTGGAGCGAGGCATAGCGAGCAATCCCCGAGAGCAATCCCCGGTCGAACTCGCGAGCTGCGCCCAGAAGCAGAATAATTCGTGGAGACATCGACATGGCTGCCTAACTTCCGCGTGGATGCTCTTCATAGAAACCGCCAACAATGGTGGTTTTGTAGCTGAAAATGGAAGCGGTTTCAACGCCAAACGGGACGTTGGACGTTGATCACGGATTCCCTGGTTCCCCCCCCCGAGTCTGGGACGAATGGCGTGGACTTAAGAAAAACGGAGTGAGTTTCACAGGGGTGTTTTTCCTGCTTCCGTCCGGCTTGTCGGGTTTTCCTGCTTCCGTCCGGCTTGTCGGGGCGGAGCAACAGGTGGCAGCTACCATGAACGCAAAATTCCTCGCTCGCCGCACCCCCACGAATCGCCTCCGGCGTTTCGTGGGGGTGCGGCGAATTTCTTTCGGGCGTGCGGTTTGTAGCCGCCAGCACCCTCGAGAGGATTCGAACCTCCGACACCCGCTTTAGGAAAGCGGTGCTCTATCCCCTGAGCTACGAGGGCTTTTGTAGTCAATCACGCTGTTTTACGGCGTTTTCAAAGTGAGGCGTTTCTGAGTTGACGCCCCGTTTGACGCCCCGGCTACAAAGGGTTATCATCAAAAGGCGTAAAAAGTGACGCCCCAGCAGTGTCGGCCAGGGCGTCAAGCAGTCACCTACAAGCATGACCCCGAGGTAACTACCGTGAACGATTCTACCCGCCCCAAGAAACCAAACAAGCCGTATCCGGACTTTCCCTTGTATCCGCACAACAGCAAACGTTGGGCGAAAAAGATAAACAAGCGAACCCACTATTTTGGACCGTGGGACGACTGGAAAGGTGCTCTTGAGCGTTGGCAGTACGAAAACGATTATCTTCAACAGGGCAAGACTCCACCGCCCAGGAATGTCGAAGCGTTGACGGTTGAGGACATGGTCAACGGATTGCTCGAACACCGTGAAGCCAAAGTGTTTTCGGGTGAGTTGAGCCGCCGCACTTGGCTGGACTACCGGCGTGTCGGCCGATCGCTGATAAAGGACTGGGGGCGATACCGAACCGTCGAGTCACTGACGCCAAGCGATTTCCAAAAGTTGCGTGAAAAGTATTCAAAGAAACTGCAACTAATCGCTCTTGGCGATTTCATCCGCAGAACAAAAACGTTTTTCAACTTCGCCTACAAGCAAGGTTTGATCGAGCACCCGGTAAGGTTTGGGCTGGGGTTTGAAAAGCCAAGCCGTAAATCGATCAAGAAGGCCAAGCAAGCGAAGCCGGCAAAGATCTTCACGATAGAGGAACTGCAAACGCTCTACCGCGAAGCAAGCCCACAAATGCAAACGTTTATGTTGCTTGCCCTGAATTGTGGTTTCGGCAATTCCGACATCGGGCAACTAGAAGGCCGGCACATCGATGGCCAATGGATGCGGTCCCCCAGGCCGAAAACATCGGTAGAACGAGATTGCCCGTTGTGGGCAGAAACCAAAGCAGCGATAGAAGCAACCCGGCAAACAAGCAAGCCAGATTGCCCGCTTGTGTTCTTAACAAAACGAGGTTTGAGCTGGCACAAAGATGAAGGCGCGAATCCGCTATCCGCAGAGTTTCGAAAGTTGTGTATTGCTTGTGGATTGCATCAAAAGGGCAGAGGGTTCTATTCGTTGCGTCATCAATTCCGAACCGTAGCCGATGGGAGCCGCGATCGGGCGGCAATCGATCGGATCATGGGGCACTCTGACGATTCGATGGGGGCTATGTATGTCGAGTGGATTGAACCAGATCGACTGCAAGCCGTTGTCGATCACGTTTATCAGTGGGTTAAGCCGATGTTTGCCGAGTCGATGCAAAGCGAAGGGGGTGAAAAATGAGCGAGCGACACACTGCCATGCATTTGCCTGAATCCCGTTTGAAACTGGAATACTTTGAAAAAGCAATCACGACATATCTGGAAGTCATGGAAAGTATTCAGGCCATGCGTCGAAGGCAAATGTACGACCGTGAAATGTGGTTGCGATTCAGCGAAAACGGACACATTCCCGAGACGACGCACAGAGTTGCGTTTAGAACCGATGTTCTGGACCTTCCTTCGTTGCCGCCGGAGATCTTTGATTTCATACCGGAATACTCATTGCCCGAGTCGCTGGCAAAGATTGACCGCATAAAACAGATTGAAGAAACATGTTTTGCAATGAGGGGGCGAGATGACATTGAGGCGATTAGGACCGTGCTTGAATTAGATAGGGAACGGCTTGCAATCACTGAATCAATGGATGACATATTGCGTACTTTTCGGTCGATGATTTGGGATGCGTTGGACAAGTCGTCGGCCAAAACGCCGCCGCCTGATTCGCAGCCGGAACCACCGCCGATAGTGGATGCGTTCAAGCTGCACTGCGAGATAACGCCAGGAAGCCATCGTGATAGAGCGATTGCTTGGAAAAAATTACATCCCTTTGAAACCAAGACAATCACGCAACTAACGAGAAAGTCAGAACGGCTTCCATACCCAGGAAAGCCGGAAAAGCCCGACTGAGCCGAAAACATCCCTACCAAAAAACCTACCAAACCGCATGAAACGAAAGTTTTTTGCGGTTTTTTTCGTGTCGTTTTCCTGCAAGCGAATCACCAAATCAGACCCTACCACAACCCTACCAAAACGCTGGTAGGGCGTGCTTTTGTTTTTTCCCCGCGTAGATTTTGAACAACGTTTCCAACGTCTTTCAAATCAAATCACCGGAGAAAAAAACATGCTGGAACAACACTACGCCCCAGTGGACGCCGCCACGATGCTGGGCGTCGATTCCGAACAGGTCCTAGCCTGGATCCATAGCGGCGAGCTTGCCGCCGCGAATGTCGCAAAGACACAAAACGCCAAACGCCCGCGATGGCGAATTAGCGAATCAGAGCTTGGCAAATTCTTGTTGCGTAGGCGTCACCCTGCCAGCGTCACGACATCGACGCCCAAAGTCGCACGACGCCCAAAGCCAAAGCAGTACGTCTGAGCCACCAACAAAAAAACGGCCCAGGGCAGCAACCCGAGCCGTTATCTGAATCGTCCCGCCGCAAAACGGAAACATCACAAGGAATCTAAACACATGGTACGGACACCCCGGCCAAAGGTCAACCAGAAATACCCGATCGTCGAGACGATCGAGGGCCAGCAGATCCCCATCGACGACCACGGAATAGTCAGCGATCACCGAGCTGCACCCGCAGGTCCACCGCCTAGAGCGGACGAGATATCAGCCGCGGCCCAGTGGCTGGCTACCCAGCGGCCGTCGACCACCCGGTGGCTATCCACCGAAACAGCCCGGCACTCGGCAGCGTGTCTGACCGGCCAGCATGTCAGCGATGGCGCGGTCCTCGCGGCCGCGTATGCCTGCGGATACCGCGTATCGTGGCAGCCATGCGACGGACACAGGGCCCGTATCGGTATCTCGCGTCAGTCGCATGCAGCGGAGGTGACACGATGAGAACCATCATTGCACCCGAGCCGCCGAAGCAGAAAAGCAAACCGCAGCAAAAGAATAAGCCAACGTACAATGTCGACGACGTCAAAGCAGCGTCACGCGGACGATGGGCCGAAATCATCACCACCCTGGCTGGAATCGGTGACGATTATCTAAACCCAGGCGTTCACGGCCCCTGCCCAAAATGCGGTGGTACTGATCGCTGGAACTTCACAAATCTCGACGACGAGGGGGGAGCGATTTGTAACCAATGCGGAAAGTTTGGTGATGGGCTCGCGGTGCTAATGTGGGCTCTTGGGATTGGCTTTCCCGACGCGGTGGATCGAGTTGGCGATTACTTGAAAATTCCACCCAGCGAGAAGCGTAGTTCAAAATCGAGTAAGAAAGCGAATGGCAAATCAGCCATCAAAAAGCCCGAACTAAAGCCCCTGCCAGAGGAAGTGGTTTCGCTTCGTCATCGCATCTACTCCCGCCTGGCTGAGTTATGCGGTCTCAGTGATGATCACCGCTCGCAGCTGCGAGAGCGCGGACTGACCGACGATGAGATTGATCGGATTGGCTACTTTACAGCAGACAACTCGTCATGCATTGAGATGAAAATCCATGCCGAATACAAAGATGAATTTGAAGACATCTCGCGACACGTACCAGGCGTCTTCCCTGGCCGGGCAATAGTCATCAAGTCGCGTGACTGCTTAATGATTCCTGCGAGAAACGCCGACGGGAACATCATCGCGATAGAGACGAAGCCGGACGACCCTAGCAAAGGTAAGTACAAGCCGTATACGTCTCAATACAAAGATGGTGGAAAAATTGGAGAGTTCTACCCTACGCCCGGAACGATCGTTCATTTCGCGTTACCAGCGAAAGTTGATATTGATTCAGCCGATACTGTACGTTTCACCGAGGGACCATTGAAAGCTGATGTTGCAGCGTCGCTTTCGGGGGTACGTACGATTGGCGTTGCTGGCGTTGGGAATTGGAAGCACGCCATTGACGCTATCGAGTCGTCTGGATCCCAAAGGTTGCTATTGGCGTTTGACGCTGATCACGCCACGAACAAAGACGTCGCTAAGTCAATCGCCGAGTCCTACGAGTATTTCAGCGGCGACGGATCACCCATCCAGTCAGTCGCAATCGAGACGTGGCCAGCCGACCAAGGAAAGGGAGTTGATGACGCTCTGGCGGCCGGCGCCGAGCCGCGAGTGATCGAGGGTGAGGAGGCCAGGGAGTTTGTTTCTTCGCTGGCAGTGAACGGTTCCGTCGAAATCAAAATTCCAATCAACGATCCAGCCCGTTTGGCCGAAGAGAATTTGGCATCGTACAGGGCAGCCGGTCGAGACATTCGGCACTGGCGAGAAAGATGGTACACCTACAAAGGCCAATTCTGGGAGCCAAAAACCGAAACTTATATCCGTGCTCGGATTCGTGGGTTTATTGAAAATCGCTTCCGCCAAGACTGCGAAGAGTCAACCGAGCGATGGGAGCAAGACGTTGACAAAGGGAAATATGAAAGCGACCAGGCGGCCGCGAAAGCGAGACCGAAAAAATTAGCAGTGACAGGAGCACTCGTCCGGAATGTAACCGAGGCCGTTCAGTCGATCTGCATCCTGCCCGATCACATCGACATGGGGTGCTTGCTACCAGATAAGACCGCTCGAAACCTCTGGGCCGGCAGCAATGGCTTGCTTAATTTGGATAAGCTCGCCGAAAAAGCGACCCAGGAAGTATTGCCGCATACATCGAGTTGGTTCAGCTCGTATTGCCACGATTACGAAATTGACTTCCAGGCCGATTGCCCAAACTGGATCCAGTTTCTTGACCAAGTGTTCTGGAATCGATCGACCAAACTAGTAGATACAGAGTCGATCGATACGCTCCAGCGATGGTTTGGCTACTGCTTAATGGATCACATCCGGCTGCAAAAGATGCTGATTCTTGACGGCGTTTCAAGGTCAGGGAAAGGAGTCATCGCCCGGGTGCTCAAACACATGGTGGGGGAATGCTTCACCGCCTCGCCGAAGCTAAAAGATTTTGCGGGTGATTTTGGGTTGCAACCGTTGCTAAACAAGCGACTGACCGTAATCGGGGATGCGAAGCTAGATCGTTATCGGCATGACACTGAATCGATTTTAGAAACGCTACTTGCGGTTGTTGGTGAAGACTCGATTGACGTCAACGTCAAACGAATGGACGCCGCTACATCGACGAAACTGAAAACGAAGTTCTTGTTGCTTTGTAACGGAATACCAACGCTGAATGACCCGGCGATGGCAATCGTCAATCGCGTCGTCATTCTCAAGTTCAACAACTCATTCGCTGGCAAAGAAGATTTTGAGTTAACAAAGAAACTGCTCAATGAAATGGCTGGGATATTTCAGTGGTCTCTGGTTGGATTCTGCCGAGTCTACGACGACCATCGATTGCCACAGCCTGAGAGCGGACGAGAAGCACTTGAAAACTTCAAACGTGCTGTTTCACCAATTCGTGGTTTCGTTGAGGAGTGTTGCCATCTTCGCGACATGGACGACCCAAACGAGCCGGAATACCTCGTTCATCGAGATGACCTATACGACTCCTGGATTGGCTATTGCCATGAATGCGGAAGAGACCACCCAGGGACGAGAGCCAAGTTCCTACAAGGATTGATGTCGGCCTATCCGTTTGTTAGTGAAGTCCGACCGAGAGAAGAAGGCGAACGACCGCGAAAACTAGTGAACATCGAGCTTGCCCAAGAGGGTAGGGAAAAGTTGGACCAAAAACGGGACCGCGACAAGATCAGGACACTTGGGGAATAAACAGCTTCGTTGCGTCAAAAAAAGTGGTCCAGGTTTTGGTGGCTTGGTCCAGTTTTGGTCCAAGCAATAAATTCAAAAAACACCGTAAATAACGGGGTGGTCCAAGTGGTCCTAATTTTTCCCCACTTCAAGTCCCTAGTGACAACTTAAATAACACACAAAACACCCCGCTACAGGACTAAAAGGATGAATAGAAAACACTGACTACAGGTCCGATGCGAGAAACGCGAAAAACCTGGACCACCTGGACCAGAAACTAGTGAACATCGGGAGTCAAGAGGCGGACGCGAATGCTTCCCTGGCAGGCAATCAAATGAATGGAACAAACGAAGCGAATCAAATGAATAAAGCGAGCGAAACAAAAATGAACCGAACAACCGCACCACCGTCGAGAATCGACCAAGACCGCGAAATCGAAGCGGTTCGTCGTGCATGGCGATTGACCGAACCGGAACCGACCTACTCCGACCCGCCGTGGCTCAAGACCGCGATGCGTCAGGCGGCCGAGCGGGGTGATCTACCACAGAGGCGAGCATGGGAGCAATTGACCCATGTGCTGGACCGAGCAGGGTACAGCCACCTTGTGGACCACCCTTTCGTCATCAAGGCCGATGGCGAGCGTCACGTTTGCTTGGAGCCGTATTACAGCGTTTGCACCGAGCGAGCAACGAGTGACGCGAAACGATTAGGTGAGTTACTGCTATGCAATGTGCGAGTATCGCTTAGGTCATGGCATTACCCAGGATTCACAATCCGAATCACGTTCGCGCCGAAACAAACAACCGAAGTGAATGAATCAAATGAATGAAACGAGCGAAGCGAAACAAACGAGCGAAACCATTTGCGTGTTGATCCCGCTCACCATCGACAACGGCCGCGCGTTAGTTGGCCGAGTGCAACACGACATCCCCGCTGGCAGTCTGCTCGCGATTGCAAAAGCTACCGACCTACGACCCTGGTTGGTCCGAGTTATCGAGCAACCGAACGATGAATCAGGCTTGGCTATCAGGTCGCTCCATATCGACGTAGGACCGCCGCCAGGTAACTGGGCAACAAAGGAGCCGCGACCGGCAGTGGACACGTCTGAAATTGGAAGCGAACGATGAGCAACAAAAACGAACGACTGCCGACCGTCTACATTTGCCGAGCTCGCTGCGAGGTTTGCGGATGCAAGGAGATTGAAACGTTACGCTCGTGGCCTGAACCAGATGGCACCCGAACTAGACGCACCCGATGCACCAACCCTGATTGTCTCGCAGTGTTTTTAGTCAACATCGATTACGTGCCATTTTCTGGCAACACGACTTTTGACAGGCAGTAGAATCCGGTCAGTCAACCAATTCATTTACAGGAGCCATGCAATGAGCGTCGAAACCAACTACCTCCACACCGTTAGCGACAGTCGAGTCCTCGAAGCCGCAATCTGCAAAGCAGGCCGATTGCCGTCGATCGATAACCACTATTCAGCCGCGACATTGGAGGAGTCCGATCGTCGTTTCCCCCGTGGCTGTGGACTGAACCAATTGATCCTCACCGCGGCTGCAGAAAATGGCTACCGGGGAAATTATGAACCAAGAGTTTCGATCGAAGCACACCGACACGCTTTTGGCTTCCTATCTGCCAGTGGTTTCTCATCGGTTTCGCTACCGAAAATTCTTAGCAACGTTGCCAACAAGTTTTTGATGGCAGGCTGGGAATCTGCCGACACTACCCCACTTCGGATTGCCGCTATCCGCAGCGTCACAGACTTCAAAGAAACAACTACGGTTTCGCTCGTTGGGGATGTTGCGTTCCAAAGATTGGCTCCAGATGGCTCGATCGTCCATGGCAACCTAGGAGAAACCGACTACACAAACAAGGCGGACACCTATGCCAGGATGCTGACAATCACTCGGACGGATGTCGTCAACGATGACCTTGGCGCATTGGTCAATCGATCAAAGCAACTCGGCCGTGGTGCTGCGTTGATGCTGAATCGAATCTTCTGGACTAAGTTCCTGAACAACTCAGCATTCTTCAAAGACGCGAACAATAATGTCAGCACAGAGCCACTGGGCACAGTTGGGCTGGCTGCAGCCGAGGCAGTATTTTCTGCCCAGACCGATCCAAACGGTAATCCGATTGGGGTACAGCCTTCGATCCTTCTGGTTCCGACGCTTCTCAGAACTACTTCGCTACAGCTAATGAACTCGGAGAAAATCAAGGGATCCACCGACGAACCTGACGCTAATGTTTGGAAGGATCGCTTCACACCCGAGTCATCGCCTTACATGAGCGATTCATCGTTCACGGGACACAGTGCTTCGGCTTACTACTTACTCGCGGATCCCGAGATTTTGCCAGTAGCGGAAATCGTTGCTTTGGGCGGCCGCGTCGAACCAGTCATCGAAACAGCCGAAGCCGAGTTCAGCGTTCTGGGCGTCTCGATGCGAGGGTATAGCGACATAGGCGTTGCCATGGCCGAATATCGCGGCGGTGTTCGCTCTACTGGCATTGAAGCGGAATAAGGGGGAAAGCGACGAATCGTCAGCACCGTGCGTTTGTTTCCCTTCAGGAATAAATGTTTGGCGATCGTCGTAGTGGGCAGGAGCGTCTAGAAACCGCGTTCCTGCCCATGTACCCCCCCCGGGGCAAAGGTACTTCACTAGATCGATTTGCTTTCCCTCGAAATGCTGAACCCCGGTACACACAGTTACAGTCAGCCACTACGTTTACTTCACTTTAATTAAAGGCTAGTCGATGGCGTTAGCAGCAATCAAATCTGGCGAAGGCTATGTCGAAATCGGCATTCGCAATCGAATTGAACAGGGCGCGAAGGGCGTCCAAGATAGTCTCGACAAACTGGGCACAAAAATAACACGCATTGGTGCGATGATGAGCGCCGCAAGTGGTGCCGCACTGGCAGGACCGTTGATCGCAGCGTCTCGCGTCCAAGAAACGATGAGTAAGTTCAACGTCGTTTTCAGTGATTCGGCCACTGAGATGCGTAAGTGGTCCGACGAGATGGCGGCAACGCTCGGAACCACCCAGGGCGAAATGTCGGGGATGTTGGCCGGGATGCAAGACTTGCTCGTCCCGATGGGGATGATGCCGGCACATGCAACAGGGGTCAGCAAAACGCTATCGAAACTTGCCGTTGATCTCGGTTCGTTCAACGATATGGAAACGGATCGTGTCTTTGCCGACTTGATGGCTGCGATGACCGGATCCGGCGAAGTGATGAAGAAGTATGGTGTCATCCTCACCGAAACGGCTGTGAAGCAAGAAATGCTTGCGATGGGGCTGGACCCAGCAATCACCGACAACGCAGCCAAGGCACAGGCCCGCCTTAACATCATTATGCGTGGCACAATCGCAGCTCAGGGCGATGCGGTTCGAACCGCTGACGAGTTTGCGAATGCGAAGAAACGTTTGTGGTCCGCGATCATGGACGTTTCTGCGGCACTCGGTGGACCGATGATTGGATCGATGGGCGATTTCGTCAGTCTGGCAGCTACAGCGGTCAACGGGATAGGTAAATTCGTCAAAGCGAACACGGACCTCGTTTACGCAGCCGGAGCCGCAACGGTCGCCGTCGGTGTAACTGGTGCTGGCATGATCGCAGCGGGAGCTGCAGCAAAAGCCGCGGCGATGGGGATCGGTGCATTTGTCACCGCGTCAAATATAGCAACGGCTGGGATCTCGATCGCGTGGAAAGCTGCCACCTATACGTTCTACGCATTCCAAATCAAAGCGATCATCAGCGCAAAAATCCTGCAGACGGTATGGTCTGTTGCTGCGTCAGCGATCGGGGTTGCGTGGCGATCACTGGGAGGAATTCTGTCGACAACGGCAAATATTATCTCGACGGCCTGGTCCGTGTTGTCGACGGTATTGTCATCGGCACTTAGCACAGCGGCTTGGGTTGCGGGTGCCGCGATTGTCGCCGCTGCGTGGGGCGGTGCTGCTTTCGCGATTTCGGCCGCAATGATCGGGGTTGATGCGACATTAACCGGGGCGGCTGCAATCGCTTCAGCTGCATGGGGCGCGGCTTCGTCGTTTGTCTCGGCTGCGTGGGGGGCAGCTTCTGGATTCATCATGTCCGCCTGGACAGCATCCAGTGGAGTCATCGCGTCATTGGCTGGCGTTGCGACTACAGCGTGGGGTGCGGCTGCAACCTTTATTGCTTCAGCCTGGTCGGGGTTGTCGGCTGTTATCACGGCGTTCACCAGCGCTAACTCTGTATCGGCAGGTATTTCCGCTGCAGCCTGGACGGCATACAGCATGATTCGTTCAGCAATTACCGCAAAAGGAATTGCTGAGAGCGGGATCCTTGCAGCGGCGTGGACCGCAGCGTCAGGGATCGCGTCAACGGCGTGGGCAGGATTTACGTGGGTGCTGTCATCGGCATTGGCTCCAGCGTCATTGATGTCGGCCGCAGCGTTCACAGTGTCGGCCGCCTGGACCACAGCGGCCGCGATCGCAACGACCGCATGGTCAACATTCTGGGCTGTCGTCTTCGCACCGATCACACCAATCATATTGGCCGTCGGCGCTGTCGGTGCTGTATTCCTTGCCGAGGGTGCGATTATAGCGGGCGTGTTGGGTTCTCTACTTGTTTCCGTTACAGACTTCGGTGCTGCGTGGTCCAAAGTCAAGTCGATGGTATCGGGCGTTGTCGGAGTCATCAAACTTGTGTCGAGCACGTTGATGGGTGCTTTGTCCGTCGGCGATTACGGAATGGCGGCAGAAGCATTGTGGGCAGGGATCCGGCTTGCATTCTGGGAGGGCGTCGCGGGAGTTATCGACGCTTTCAAGTGGATGTATGGCGAAGCACTCGCTATGGGCGAGCGTTTCTTTGTCCGTTTGACGTTGATGGCTATGTCCTCGATGAGTGCCATTGTCTATTCGATCACTCATCCGCTAGACGCAGCGGGAAAACTGGCGTCTACGTTAGCTGATCTTTCCAGCATGTCGGTCTCGTTCGATGTGTCTTCCAATGCGGATGAAGCTCGAAAAGAACTTAACGCGTTGATGGCGAAGATTGAGACTGCCAGGAAGAAGAACAAAAGCGAGTCAGAAGCCAAAGCACTTAAGGACGAATTGAAAACACCAGCGGAAGTCGAGCAAGAAAAACGAGACATCATTGACAAGATGGAACGTTCCGGCGAAGTCAGTCACGAGGAAGCTTCCAAAATGCGAGCCGAGTTGGATCGTCGAAGTCAAAGTGGTGCTTCCGACGGTGACAGCGATGTTTTCGCTGAAAAGGTCAAAGCGATCGAGTTGGAAATTCTAGCACTCGAACAAGGACAGGACGCAGCCGATCGAAAGCGGCTAGCCGACGAAGGACTTACGGAAGCACAAATCAAACAGATCGAAGTCCTCAAAGCAAAGAAGAAAGTGATTGAGGAATTAGCGGCAGCCGAAAAGGAAGCATCCCGCCAGCGAGCGGACGCAATATTCACGAAGGCTGAGGAATGGGGAGATAAAGGCGTTTCACCGGCTGAAATCTATAAGCGAGTTAACAGGCAAATCGACTCCGACGAAAAAGCGGGTCGGATCAACAAAGATGATGCGGCGGATGCACGCACTCGAGCGAACGACAACCTCGACAACGCAATGCGAACGATGGAGCAGCAAGCCAATGCGATGGCCGATGCGATGCGTACTCCACTGGAAGAACTCAACGCTAGAAAAGCTGAGATTGAACGATTGCGAGGTATTGGCGACTTCGACGACACGAAGGCTGACCGAGCACTTTCGCAAGCGGAGGCAGATTTTGAAGCCGCTCGCAAGCGAAATCAAGAAAAAGCTAGCGAGCAAGATGCGGCGATCGAAGAAACGATGCGACGCACTGGACCGTCGGGAACCTTCTCGGCATTTGCGGCAAACCTCGTGGGAGGTGCTGTAAGAAACTTCGAGCGAGAACAATTAAAAGCGTCTCAGCAAACTGCGAAGAATACAGCGGCCACGGCCAAGCATGTCAAGAATCAAAGAAACGGTGGGAGGTTTACGTAATGTCTGTTCGAGGTGGCGGACCAGTCTTTTGCCTATTGGCTATCAGCAGAAAAGAGCTAGTTGAACGCGCCAGAAGTGGCGAGGTTATTGGTGATGGATCGCGGCAAATGATGGAACTTGTGTATCAGCTGGATTGTGCGTTGAACGGTCAGGAATATACGCACCAGTGGTACGGGGTCCGATGGAAACGACTACATGATTTGCTCGAAGCGGCCGACATCCCCGAAAACTTGAAGGAACAAGCGTGCCGAATAATGGCACATGGCTCGGCGGATTCAGAGGAGCCACCCAGCTATGATCAACAGTTGAACCACATGCGTCAGAAGATAATCGAAGCCATAGCGATAGCTGAGGGACGGACAAGAGGACGGCGTATTCTACCGGAACGGCCAGCGGTTAACGATGTTGCGGAAGTGATTCGTGCAACACTCTGGGAGGCAGTTGGTCGATAGACAGACCAAGGTGCGTGGCTTGCTCGCTGTTTCGTCCTTTTGGCGTTGTGAGTCCGCACCCCCGCTCGCGTCATGGCTATTTGGCGTGAGCGGTTTTTACATATCAGCTGCGTTGGCTGGTGAGGGGGACCGCCGTATATCTTGGGCGGCGGTTCCTTTTCTCATTTCCGTTTCGTAGTGTGCACCGATGATGATCGAGCAGAACGATAGCGACGATGACGCCGATGACAGCCACAATCTTTTGACGATCACCGAGGCTTCCAGAATCGCAGGCGTCAGCACCGCCACACTGAGAAAGTGGATTTCGATGGGCCTCCTTCCCGCTCGGCAAATGCCGGGATCCAGGTGGCGACGTATTCGGCGTGGCGTGCTGATTGCGTTTCTTCGGGGTGAGTGAGCCAGGCAGCTTTAGCTGCCATTCAAACGAATCACAAATCACTTGAATTGAACAGCAAATCACCCACATCCTTGCGGAGATCCTCAATGTAGCCAGTCAGCGACGATATGACATTTTCCTCGGTTGAATCGCGTCCACTCCCAAATGAAGAGCGGATTGCGGTGTCAAGAGGAAGGCTCTCGGAAAGCCCAAGGTTCACTTTTCGCAATATTGGGTCAAAGCCATGCTCGCGTATTGCCAAAAGCAAAGCCTGTTCGATACACAAGAATTTTCTGCGGAACCCGGCTTCAAAATCGGTAACTAGAGGATGTTCGGCCAATGCTCGGATTGCTCGCTTGTCTCCGGTGCATACAATCACCGATGGTTCGCCATACGCAGCTGAAAACAGAACCGCTTCTCCTGCATCGATCTTTGGAGAGGCGAGTTGTATCAGCATCTCTTTTTGGGAGTCGATTAGTTCAACTGTCGTGAGCGAAATCTTATCAATCTCTTCAGAGACAATAGCAGGGAGCCTTCTGCTTTTAAGTCTTCGTCGAAGCCACGGATTAAAAGTCTCAGTAGCAACATATCGTGAACCGTCGCTGAAACACTGCAGTACTTCGTAAAGCAACCGGCATTGAGCCAATTTTACCAACGCGTCATTGTCAGCTAGAACGTTCATTCGCTCCGACAATCCGCATCAAATACTCTGCGTGGTCCTCAGGGAGTTCGTCGAAGTCAATGTTTCTGGCGAGGCATCGATTGAGAACTTTCTGAGCATTGGCGTTCGGATACAACACAAGAAGTGCGGCCGCTCCAAGAGCATGAAAACTACCGCTCAATCCGTGAACGTAATTTAGAACAATGTGGCCAGGATAAACACTGTCATTAATGCCTTTTCTTTGACAGATTTTGGCAAGGTGAGAGGCGTTTGGTGGTGTTCGATTCGTTCGATAGCTGCGAGTTTCACTTCCAGTTAATATTGCTATCGCGTTCTTGTCTGCAATGGTTTCCTCATCATCTTTCTCATCCACATCATCGGTGATCTTGGAATCGACAATCAACGAGTCGCCTGAGACATGTCCCGCAATTAGGTGCCCGAGTTCATGGGCCAAAAAGAACAATAACCACGCGGGCTGTTTGTTCTTCTTGCAGATGATAATTGCAGGCCGCCCATGAACCGAAATAAGCATAGCGTCTGGTTTGTGGATGCCAGAAGGGAAATTGGTCACGTGAAGAACAGGAACCCCTCGAGACCAGCAATACTCCGTGAGGTTTTCAAGATCCACCCAAGAATTACCATCTGCCAAAATCTCGTTGCGAATTTGTTCAGGCTCGATACCGACAAGCTCACTAGGCAGGCCGCCTATAGCCGCAGTCGCGAGTTCTGCCGCACGCTTACAGATTCCCACGACTGAATCCTGGTCGTTTAATCTCGCCTCACCTTTGAACTTACAATTACCGGAAGTGACAAGTTGCGGAGGACCATCGTCTTGAAGTAGAGATTCAAGAGAAAAACCAATACCTTGGGAAATCCGCAGCGCCAGTTCGGTATAGCCAGCGTCCGTACTCGTAGCATTGTCATCCCACCATTCTGGTAGGATAAATTTACGAACGAACCTGCGGTCTATGCCCCGGGAGCCGAGACGGCCGTAAAGCGATTGTGTTCGAGCGGGAAGAGTGATTGTTGTAGTCCTCGTTTTGCTTGGTGCATCTCTTTTAGTTTAGCCTAAAATCCGCATGCAGGTGCAGTGCCCTGCAAAACATTGCTAAACACCGTTTTTCCGCAGTCCGACCATGGGATGAGCTATTTTGAGTGAAAACCGGATTTACGTAATTCATACAATCGATGCCGACGTACCCAACAAGCTCTGTCAACAACCGCTATTGACGCCGCCCGCAGTATCCGACAAATTAAGAGCAGTCCGGTTGTCGATTGTGCTTAGAAACTCACTCGACTTGGCTTTTGGTTTTCTTCACCAGGAGCGACAAGACCAGCAATCACATCTATGGATAAATGAGAATGAGAACGCCGTTCTATACGTCGCTGGGATCCCAAGCGTTGATCTTGCACAGGCAGGGGAGTGAAGGCCAGCGGGCAGGTGTGATTGCCTGCTTTCTAAGCGTGTAGAGCGGCGTTTTCATGCGCCCACATCGGGCGAAAGGTTGAATTGCGATGAGTACGAGAATCTTCTACCCCGCTGGCCAGCTACCCTACACAGATCGGCAGCAGTATGACGACGTCGAGACGCACATCAAGGCCAATGACGCACTGGCTGGCGAGTCCTCGTTGCTACAGGCGTTTCACGATGCCGATGGGATACCAGCCAGCCTGCTAGACGAATGGACGCTATGCGGTGCGTCTGGTGATGACGATTCGGTTCCCTGGGTGGAGTACCGACCAATCGACGACGATTTCAACCCGTTCGAGGCGACGGCGGCTGAGGTGCGATCAAAACCAACAAAATGGTAGCACGATGAACTTCCCCACCACCCGCAGGATTTGGCGTTGGCTGGTTCAAAAGATTGTGCCACCGCCGCAAATGGTCATTCCGAACTTGGTAGCCAAACGGATTTATCTCGACTAGGAAACGATCACCAGCAAATAGACGAAACCGTATTCAGGAAACTGGTGCGGTTTTTTTGTTGGTGCGGATGTGGTCAGACGTGGCATTTTGCATTGTCGCTATTGGTCATCATTTGACATGGCAAGCCACAGCCACGGCCCACATCAGAAACGGCCGCCGGTTATGCGGGACGTCCCGCACCATGCAAGCCAACTTCCTGGTTGGGCTACCCTTCAAATCACGGCGGGCGTGCCGCTTGCCAACCCAAAAAACTATTTCCTGCGAGACTGTGAATCCGCAGACAGCTCGATTAGTCTTACTCCAAGTTTCTTTGCTTGGTACGAATCGAGGTAAATTATTCCTTCTTGTTCGTCTTCTCCGTCTTGGTTTTCAAAAATCAGCTTTACCACCACATCCCGTGGCCCCCCGAGTCTATCGCGAGATCCTAGGCTTGGAAAAAGACTTGCCGGTGTTGCTTCCCCGTTCCTGACCTGGGGTGACAGGAACCTCCCCGATATAGAATCACTCATGACTGTCCTTTCAAAAGTTCCGAGAGCGTGAGTTGATGATCATCCAAACGGGGCGCTGTTTCATGCGTCACTGCAGTGACAAAGTTTTCGGCGTCACCGGCCGCCGACGCGTTTTCCGGCGACGGTCGACCGCAGTCTCTCATCACCAGCCGCGTCGTGTTGCGGCTGCCGCCATCGCTGGGGCCCTCGTCATTGGATCCAGCGATGGAGTACTCCGTTTGGCAAAATAGGTCTTGCGGTTTTTTGTTGACGTAATGCTCAAAAAACGGGGCGTCAGTGACGCCCCGAAGGGCGGATCATAGGGGGTGATAGAGGGTAGCCGAAAACGATTTACCCCGTAAATTACGGTGTTTTAGCGGGGTCTAAGGGTTGCCTTTTTGCTTTAGGAAAGCGGTGCTCTATCCCCTGAGCTACGAGGGCGAGTATAACTTGCGTTTACACTTTTGCAGTATAGCTTGTCGAAGGTTCGTGCAAAACCCAGCCCTGTCCGGTCGCCAGCGACCGGAAACGGAGCAGACGGCGCTAGAGCCGCGGGTTCTCAAAATCCGGTTTTCAAGAGCAAATCCGGTATGTTTTTCATTCTTGCCATCGTCGCGATAGCGACGGCAGGTAATGGACCCGGGCGCGAGTCCGGGGGGAGTGGACTTGCTCGATGTGGCTTGCTGACGAGCCCTGATTTGAGCAACCCAGGCTCATGCTACTACTCGATAAGGAAAGCTCAGCCCAACTGCCACCATGCCAAAAACGGAAACCGAAAGCACGCAGCGATTGGAACAGGCTGCTCGGCGAAAATCAATGCTTCGCCGAATTTTGAAGCGGATTGTCATCATCGTGGTCATCGTCGGCCTGGTATTGGCAACCCGCTCGGCGGTTCAGCAGTGGCGATTTGAAGCGAGCCGACTGAATGAAGAAGTGACTCAAGTTGAACTGAAAATTGCCAGCCAGCCGGATTCTGACGAGCGGGTAGCGTTGATTCAAAAGCGAGACCAAATGCGTCGCAGTCTACCAACACTTGGAAACTTGTACTGGACGCGGATTGCGATGGCAGCGGCACTGTACGCCCTTGGACTGCTTCCCAACGCAATGGTGCTCGGTGGATGGTTGTCCGTGTTTGGACATCGTCCGAATCGCCTGCTCATTATCGCAGCACAAACACTCGGTCATATCGGCAAGTACGTGCCTGGCAAGGCAATGGTCGTCGTGATGCGAGTCGGAGCTTTGTCGAAGGCCTCGGTGCCCGCCGTGCCTGCGACCATTAGTGTGTTTTTGGAGACCTTCATGATGATGGCGGTTGGAGCGGCGGTTGCGGGTGTCATTATTTGCACCTTGCCAGTCCCGCCTTGGATGCTCGCTGCCGCAGTGATCGGGGCGATCGTCGCCAGTCTGCCAACATTACCGCCGCTGCTACAACCGATAACCAACCGGCTTATAGGACGCGACACACGGCTGGGCAGTCGCGCTTGGGCCGCCTGTGCGAGCGGTTGGGGGTGGTCGATTTTGTCTTGGTTGTGCATTGGCAGTTCGTTCGCCATGCTCGTTTCGGCGATCCCATCGGCAGCGGCTCCTCCGGATTGGAAGACAGCCTTCTTGTCGGTATGGCCGATGTCAACCGCCGCGATTTCGCTTGCGATGGTGATCGGATTCGTCTCCTTAATTCCCGGTGGTGCGGGCGTGCGAGAATTTGTCCTTGCCACGATTCTAGGCTTGGCGATCGGTGCCACCCAAGCCTTGTTGGCAGCGATCCTCGCCCGCCTCGTTTTTATCGTCGTCGAGTGTCTGATGGCGTTGATCGCATCGAGATACATCCAAAGATTTTCGTTCTACCACGCACCCTCGTCCTGAAACGCCAGAAACAGCATTGGCATGCGATGAAATGAAGCTCATCGCGTGAGCATTGTGCCGATTGTGACGCTGGAAAATCGACTGTTATTGCCCAGTCGTTCAGGGAACCGTCCCTCGCTATAGCCCAATGCAAACTCGCTTACTATTTTGGAACAATGAAAAAACCGACATCATGGTGCGGAGAATCTCCGCGTTTACCGCTAATGGGGTATATTGGATGAGTTGCTATGATTGGCGATTCAACTTCGAACCGGATCATTCACTAACGCAAAAGATAGAAGAGGACCAACCTACCTCCTGCAATAAACCAAGCCCTCCTGCAATAGACGCAAGCCCTCCTGCAATAAACCAAGCCCTCCTGCAATAAATCAAGCGAAGTCGATGTCAAGTTCCGAAAAACTCATTTTTGAAGGCGATCCTACGACGAACCGACTGTCACGCGAATCGCTCGACGATCGGCCTGCCCCCAATCCGATGTTATCGTTTGTCATTCCCGTTTTGGACGAAGAAGAATCGCTACAAACGCTCTGCTCGAAGATTGAGTCATTGTGCGAGGAAGAGCATTTGTCGTATCAAGTGATATTGATCGACGATGGTTCGCGTGACCAATCGTGGCAAGTGATGGAAACGTTAGCGACCGATCATTCTCGGATCGCAGCCATTCGGCTGCGGCGGAATTTTGGTAAAGCCGCCGCATTGTCAGCCGGTTTTGACGCCGCCATTGGAGATATTGTCATCACCATGGATGCCGATCTACAAGATGACCCGAAAGAGATTCCTCGATTCTTGAAGAAGTTGGCTACCGGGTGCGATGTCGTTAGCGGTTGGAAACGGGTTCGTCACGACCCTTGGCATAAAGTCTGGCCGAGCCGCGTGTTCAATTGGATGGTTAGTAAGCTAACGGGTGTTGCATTACACGATCACAATTGTGGTTTCAAGGCGTACCGACGCCAGATTTTCGACGAAGTCAAACTGTATGGAGAACTCCATCGATTTGTTCCGGTGTTGGCAAGCAGCAAAGGCTGGCGAGTTGGCGAAATCGAAGTCGAACATCACGCTCGTGAATTTGGCCATTCGAAATATGGGGTCAGCCGCATTTTCAAGGGCTTTTTGGATCTGGTTACGATTTACTTTTTGACCGGGTTTGCCAATCGTCCCTTTCACTTCATTGGAGCTGCCGGTTTGAGCTGCTTCGCCGTCGGAGGATTGGGAATCGTTTACCTGTCGGCGATGTGGGTCATTTCGCGTTTGTCGACCACGATGGACGATCTCAACCTGCACGCGACGGCGATCTTTTACTACTGCATTTTGGCGGTTCTGCTCGGAGCACAGTTCTTTTTGGCTGGGTTGTTGGCCGAACTCATCGTTTCGCTCTCGCGTGAACGAAATGATCCCTATAGCATCGCTGACCGCGTCGGTGTGTCAGATGCTCAAGAATCGAACAGCAATGACTTAAAACAATAGATGATGCATAAAGACGAACAAGCTAGGAAACGACGCCGAGATCGATACTTGGTCCTTCTCCTTTTCGCCCTCGCGCTCGCGGCTGGGCGGATTGCGTCGGCAACGAGTGAAGATGGTAATTCGGCATTCTTGAGTGCCAACGATCGTAGTCGTTGGGCAACCGTGGCGGCGCTAGCCGAAGACGGCACCTATCAAATCGATCGACTGATTCAAATCGAGGATAAAACGGGAAAACACCGCCCTTTTGATACGATCGACAAAGTGAGACACCGGGGTGATGATGGGGAACTGCACTATTACAGCAGCAAACCGCCGCTGTTTCCGACGATCGTCGCTGGAGTCACGTGGTTCATCCACCTGTTCTCCGGTCTGCAAGTGTCCACCGATCCGCTCTATGCGCCTCGCGTGATCCTAATCTTCGTTAATTTGCCGCTACTGGCTCTGTTCATCACGACTAGCTTTGCATCGATCGAACGAATCACGGCAAGCAATTGGACTCGCTACGCCTTGTCGTTAGCCATCGTCGGCGGAACGATGGTGTTCCCCTTTGCCATGTCACTAAACAATCATCTCGTCGCGGTCGCATTCACTTCCTTGGTAACGTACATCTACTTGATGTCGGCTGAGAAGACCGATGAAACGGTTAGCGACCAATCCACCTTTGTTCCTTTGGAATGGTACTTCTTGGCCGGGTTTGCGGCCGCATTTGTCGCCGCAAACGAATTGCCAGCATTGGCGATGCTCGTGTTGTGGTTTTTCTTGTTCAATATGATCGACATCCGATCGTTGGCCCCGTTTCTCGGCGGCGTGTTGGTGGTTGCGATCGGTTTTTTCGGTACCAATTGGATTGCCCATGAAAGTATCCGTCCCGCCTATGCCCATCGTGGGACAGGGTGGCATATCACCGATTTTGAATCGTCGGCTGAACCTCCCTCCGAAGCGATCGTGGAAAGCAAGCTAAAACAAGACAATACGATCGATTTGGACAGCGAGATTTCAATTGAGACGTCGGATGAAGAAAATCGTTGGTTGGTGCGATCCACCGAAAACAAATTGTTTGCGTTGATTCGAAAAGGCCCCGAGATGTGGTCGCTTCACGATTGGGACGACTGGTACGAATACCCAGGTAGTTATTGGCAAGCGGGCCAGCGGAAGGGTGTTGATAAGGGGGAAGCGTCGATTCCGAGATACTTTTTGAATATGACGCTAGGGAGTTATGGGATCTTTTCGCTGACCCCCCTCTGGCTATTGCTACCATGGGGCTTCCAAAGCGGCATGGATCATGGGCCTTACGATTTCCGGCGTTTTACGAGGTGTGTGCTCATCGCCAGCCTCGTTTGCATCCTATTTTATCTGTTTCGACCAACGATCGACCGTAATTATGGGGGCGTAAGTTGTTGTTTCCGCTGGGTTTTGTGGTTTACACCGATGTGGTTGATCATTATTGCCCCGGTCGTCGACGTGATGGCGGAAAAACCGCGCGGGCGAGGCATTTTCATGACATTGCTTGCATTGAGCGTCTTTTCCGTCTCGACGTCACTCAACACGCCCTGGCAGTCGCCTTGGATCTATCGGTTTTGGGACTTTTTGGGCTGGATTGCAAACTGATTCTGCGCGTACCATTGCGGAGGTAGGTTGTGTAACAATCGCCGCACTTTGCGGTGATTCTGCACAAGCATGGACGCATCTTCCTTTTATGCAATGGCATCGCCCGAGTGTCTCCGAGTCGTGCTGCTCCGCAAGACGCGAAATCGAGTTTCCTCTCGAAGTGGTTATGGGCTGCGCTAATTCTGACGGCCATCGTGTTTACCGCTCGGATGTTGGCCCCCGATACAATCGGCGAACAAGCACGCCGACATTTTCTCAAAGCACTCCAGAATCACTATGCCTCGCAAGGCGTGACAGAGATCGAGATTTCGATTCGTCGTGGTCGATTTGAACCGCAAGTCGGGCTTGTCTTCGATGATTTGTTGATCACCGACAGATCGGCAACATCTCGACCACTTCGTGAAATGATCTCGGTCAAACGGATGATCGTTTTTGCAAACGTCCACCCCGAAAAACTGTTTGACAAAGAGATCCCTTTAACGACGACCCGAATCGCTCTGACCGGCATCGACGCGAACATCACCGTTTCGGATGATGCCATTGCATCGATTGGAAGGTTGTTGCCACTACCGAAGTTCGGCCCCGTTTGCCCGCGCATTGATGTGCGTGACGCCAAAATCCACCTCTATGGAAATGATACTTCACGCCGTCCAATCACCACCGAGTTGACAAACATCAGCTTGCTAAATCGCCCGCAGCTTGACGGTAGCATTGACCAAGTCATTACCGTTTCGGGCTCAGCCGACTACGCGGACGGTATCAACGCAGAAATCAAAAAGACAAAAGCGACACACGACATCCGCTGCACCGTTCGCAATTTGCGCATTGAGCAACGATTGTTTGATAACCTACCGCTGGCATTCCAAGAACCACTGCTAGAATCACGGGGGCTCGACTGCATTTGTGATCTGTCGATTGCAGCCCTTCTATGCGATGGCAAGAAACCAAATTTCGCGGTTCGAACCACGATTCACGAAGGCAGTTTTCATCATCCGAAACTGCCCAAACCGATCACACAGTTGCACGGGGTTGTTTCTGCAACTCCGAAGCAGATCCACATCGAAGCATCGCAAGCAACTTTTGGCGATGCTTTGGTCCGAGCGAACGGACGTATTCATGGCTACCAAATGCCATGCGATGCCGACCTAAGAATCTCGATCGCAGGGCTGCTCCTCGACGCTTCCTTTGCCAATAGCTTAACAACAAAAATGCGGGAAGCATGGAACAAGCTTCAACCGTATGGCCGGGTCGATGTGAACGCAGACGTCATTTGCCGTGATGGGATTTGGGACACAAGTGGAATCGTGAACTGCAAAGGCGTCGACGTTCAATATGAGAAATTCCCCTACCCCGTGCAGAACGTGGTGGGCCAAATCGAAATTCAAAACGGGATCGCGTCGAGCGATTCGGTGACTGGACGAATCGACAGCCATCGATTGCGGTGCATGTTTCGCTTGCCCATTCGTCCTGGAATCACCAACGAAAAAACATTTGTAGCGGCGGCAGATGGATCCATCGCCATTGACAGCACGTTGATCAATGCGTTGTCCCATCGCGGGGTCACACAGTCGAAACTGGAATCATTTGTCCGTACCCTTCGTCCGCGTGGGCGTATCCATCTAGCGAGTGTTACGATTGGAACCGATGCCGCCGGTCGGACGACCCGGCAGCTTGATTTGAGAGTACAGGACGGGCACTTGCGCTACGAAAAATTCGCCTACCCGCTCTACAACGTCGAGGGCCAAATCGAAATCGAAGATGACTTGGTTCGTTTGGTTGGTTTTCGAGGCATGAGCGCCAACTCGGGCGTTGTCCTTTGCAATGGAACTTACCAAATCCCAAAACCGTCCACCGCGGAATCGAATCTATTCCGAATCACTAGCTCTGACAATTCCCTGGTGAATCCGAAACAGTTACAACTCGACTTCCAAGTGTCCACCATTCCAATGGACGAATCGCTACGCTTGTCGCTGCCAGAATCGGCCCAGCGGATTTGGGATTCGATCGCACCAGGTGGCGTTCTCGATGAGGCGGAAGTGTCGATTTCGATGCAACAGAATGGTGATCCGATCGAAGTCGATCTGACCGCTCGTCAATTTGCTTCGTCGCAGGTCAATAATCGAAGTCTTAGTATGCGGCCCTGTTCCCTACCCTATCGTATCGACATCAGTGGCGGGACCGTTCGCTACGATGGTTCCACCGTCCGTATCGATTCGCTTCGAGGACAGCATGGCGCATCGCGTTTGACAGCCGATGGTATCTGCGTACGTGGGCCAAGTGGCCGTTGGGAATTGTCCCTCAATCTTAAAGAAGGGAGTCGTCTTCTGCCCGATGCGGAACTGATCGGCGCTCTTCCCGGCGCGATGCGCGAAGCGATGCGACGATTACAGTTAAGAGGCCCCCTAAGCATTCGTGGGGCAACGAAATTGACGCTGCCCGACCGTTTTCACAGTGAACCTGATTTCAACTGGGATGTGACACTACAACTTGAAGGCAACCGAATTGCTGACGTTGGCCCAGTCCATTCACTACGTGGCGAGATAAAAGTCAATGGCCAACGAGATGAGGATGGCATCCGCGCTGCAGGTGAAGTGGCCATCGATTCGATGCATATCAACGACTTGCAAATCACAGCGATTCGTGGTCCGTTTCAAGTTGTCGATGATCGTTTGGATTTTGGATTGGCCGCGATTGCAAATGACGCTATTTCAAATGCTGCATGGGTGAATGCTCCGCTTAACACATCCGCCTACGATCCTCGATCACTCTCTAAGCGGCCGATGATGGGGCGGGTCTTCGACGGAACCTTGGAAATGAAAGGTGACCTACTCTTATCGTCGGGCAATTTCAACGTCGACTTTACTTTGCGAAATGCTTCGGTTCCAACATTGTTAGCCGATCTTGGTCATAGCAACAATGGATTGTCAGGAGTCCTTAGTGGGCATGCCGCGTTTGCCGGCAGTCTCGGGACGATGGATTTCTTGAAAGGCAACGGTGATGCGAAAATCTCAGGTGCCAACGTCTATCAATTGCCATTCATTATGCAGGTTCTCAACCAATTACGCATCCGTCCAAGCGAAGACGTTGCGTTTACCGATGGGTCGGTCGATTTCACAATATTCGGGGATTTGATCACCTTCAATGATCTCCGTTTGTGGGGTGATTGGGTTGCCCTGCAAGGCACCGGGACACTCGACGGACGGCGTGAACTGGACCTAACGTTCAATACGCGAGTCAGCCCACAAAATGTGTTCACCAGTGTCGTTAGGCCGCTTCGAGGAGACCGCTATACACTTTGGACGATGGACGTCCGCGGTCCCGTCCACTCACCAACCATTGAACGACGCGCGTTTGAAGGAATGGGGGAAACACTGGAGTGGCTCTTCCCAAACATGAATGCTCAGGCGAATGCCTCAGCGAATTTAGATACCGATCAAGAAAAACGTTCTCCACCCCCGACTGCAGCCAATTCCAGTACAATGCCTGAAGCGACGAAACCGCGTGCGGCACAGAGCGAACGAAAGAGTTGGTTTCAGTAACGGGAATCAAAACATCCCCCTTTCAACTACGGAGCTGATCGATGAACGTCCAACCCAACGCCGCCTCCGCTTCGATCGCCGGGTCGATCCGAGCCTCCGCACGAGGTGGTGATGCCGAATCGCAAACGGCAGATTCCGTAGCCAAACAGGCAACGAAGGAAACGCCAGCTGGAAAATCAGGGGAGACGTCAGCGATCGATGCGGGGGAACAAACCAGCGACCGTGATGCGGATGGTCGGCAGATGTACGATACGTTCGAATCGTCAGCGGAGGCTGAGCAAGCCGAGACCGACGATGATTCCAGTGACAACCAACCAAGCAATGACCTATATCAAAATCGCGAAGCTGACTCACAGAGTCATCTCGACTTTGATGCCTAAAGGTCAACAACCAATTGCACGATCCAATTGCTGCTTCCAAACCTGGTATGCTTC
Source organism: Novipirellula aureliae (assembly GCF_007860185.1). Lineage (NCBI taxonomy): Bacteria > Pseudomonadati > Planctomycetota > Planctomycetia > Pirellulales > Pirellulaceae > Novipirellula > Novipirellula aureliae. The sequence continues at coordinate 545,027 of NZ_SJPY01000006.1, read as the reverse complement.
TGCGTAGCTTCCAGTGGACGGATCGATTTCTTTACGTTTTTCCAAATCGGCAAATGCGTCTTCCATTGATTCGAAGACTCCTGAACCTACGCCCGCACCGCGAGCAGCCCCGAGAGCACCATCGGTTTCGTACAGTTCAATCGTTGCACCACTAACGCCAGCGAGCGTTTCGCAAAAAACCTCACTTTGAAACATGTTTGCAAACCCGGCTCGAATCGACTTGATCTCGATGCCCGATTCTTTCATCACTTCCATGCCATACATAAACGAAAACACAATGCCTTCAAGGACGGCACGGCATAGATGACTTCGGTCATGGCGATTAAAATCGATCCCACTTATCGAAGCGCCAATTTGGCGATTGCACAACACCCGCTCGGCTCCGTTACCAAATGGCAAAATGGTGATCCCGCCCGAACCAATCGGTGCGGACGCCGCTAATGCATTCATCTCATCATACGAGACATCACCGAGCAAACGTTTGATCCATGCATTTAAAATCCCCGTGCCGTTGATGCAAAGCAGCACACCTAAGCGAGGATTGTCGGCGTGATGATTGACGTGAGCAAACGTATTGACTCGCGACCTTGGATCGAATTTCTTAGCTTCGGTCACGCCGTAGACAACCCCCGAGGTTCCGCCCGTTGCGGCAATCTCACCCGGTTCGGTAATGCCGAGCGAAAATGCGTTGTTGGGTTGATCACCACTGCGATAACAAACGGGCGTTCCTGCTCGCAGTCCCAACGTAGCCGCCGCTTCGTCCGACAAAGTGCCTTGCGTCCCAAAGGTGGGCACGATCTCGGGCAGAATCGAGTGGTCAAATCCAAAGTAATCAAGAACCAAATCGGCCGGCGTCTCTTGCGAAAAATCCCAGAGGATGCCTTCGGACAACCCCGAAACAGTGGTCGCGGCTTTACCCGTCAATTTCATTGCCAAAAAATCACCCGGCAGCATAATCTTGTCGATGCGGCTATAGATCTCAGGCTCATGCTCTTTCACCCAAGCCAACTTAGCAGCCGTGAAGTTTCCGGGCGAGTTCATCAGATGACTCAAACACGGCTCGCTTCCAATCGCTTCGAACGCGGCTTCTCCGTAAGGAACCGCGCGGCTATCGCACCAAATGATCGCAGGCCGCAAAACGTTTTGAGCTTTATCGACACAAACAAGTCCGTGCATCTGATAAGCAATACCGATCGCCACCACATCGTCGGGTTCCGCATGCGCATCTGACATCGCATCCTTCAAAGCCAAAACCGCACAATCAAACCACTGCTGAGGATCTTGCTCGGCGAATCCCACCTCTGGTGAATCGATTTTCTGTTCCGTTTTCGGATAGAAGGCAGTTCCCGCACATTTACCTGATTCGACTTCCAGTAGCGATGCTTTGACCGAGGAACTGCCAACGTCAAATCCTAGTAAGTACTTCATTGTTTTCCTGAATCGTTGCTCGAGATACGTTTGTCAAAGATCGCTTGGTGCAAAACGGCGGCAAGGGGTGCGATCTGCATTTCCATTCGGCCAGTCAACAGGCGGACGATTCTACCATCCGTCGTTTCGATTTGTAATTCCGGCCAGGCTCGCCCGTTGGCTTGCATGCCGCTATCGGCCATGTCCAGACTTTTGATCGGTTCGACAGGAAACGACCATCGTTTTTCACTGCCGATTCCATGTCGCTCGATCACCAGATTGCGGTTGTCAAAGTGTATCACAAAACTCCGCTGTTGTGCGACAAGGGCTACAATCATCACTCCAGCACCGACCATGCTGAAGACGACCGAAAACATCATGGGAAAGGCGGCATCGGCAATGCCGCCGAGCGGAACACGTTTGTTTCCCAAGCCACCTAGCCCGGATTATTCATTAGCCGTTTTGGCGATAGCCAAAACGGCTAATACGCAGACTGTTTTTCGAGCAATGAACGTAAACGCTTTAAGGCGTAGACGTTAGCAAAACAATTTGCAAGCCCATGAATCATCCGGGCTAGAAGAGAAAATGCAGCGAATCCTAGAAAGAACCATGCACCGTTTTGTCCATTTGCAAGTCCCGCAATACCAGCAACGAGCGGACCAAGCAAGAAAGCGATGACAAACCGTGAAAAGAAGATGCCGAAGGCGACAGCGATCCAGCCAATTCGACGGAGTTCTTTCAAGTCCCGGTTGCGAAAACGCCAAGAGCAACCGTGTCCTCATTCTCCCGGGTCGTTGGACAGCGTAAAATCGTCTCGTGCGAGGATGTCGGGCATCTAAGGATGTTGGCAGCATCGCATACAAGCTGACAAGCGGGCTATCGGTGTCGTCGTGGCTTCTAGCCACCATCTATTCTGCACTCGGATAACACCGATGGCGACTCGAAGCCGCCACGACGACAACGGCAGGCGAATCAGCCGATCAAATCGGTGATGATTTTACCGCCACCTGCGATTTTCATCGGGCGTCCATTCTTGCTGGTGAACGTTTTCTCAGTCGAAATGCCTAGCCCCTTAATAACCGTTGTCATCAAGTCTTCACTGGTAAACGGTTCGGTCTCGACCGCCGAACCATCGCGGCTCGTTGCCCCTACCGCAATCCCGGGCTTGATGTCTGCGCCACCGACGACGCAGGACCAAGCACGGGCGAAGTGATCACGTCCGGCGGCCGCATTGATGTTTGGCGTCCGTCCGAATTCCCCCATACACATCACCACCGTGTCTTGCAGTAAGCCACGTTGATCGAGATCTTCGATGAGTGCACTCATCGCTTTGTCGAGCGTTGGCAATTTGTTGTCCTGCAGCGTTGCATGAACGCCACTATGATTGTCCCATCCACCTAAATCGACTTCAATAAAGGGAACTCCCGCTTCGACCAAACGACGGGCGAGCAAGCATCCTTGGCCGAACCCGTTGGTGCCGTAACGCTCTTTGACATCATCCGGTTCTTCGTCAACCTTGAACGCCTTCATTTGATCGCTGGTCATCAGATCATAGGTCTTCTGTAGCACTTTGGCGTGCTCCGACGCGGGAGTATCGCGAGTCCTTTTTGAGAACCCATCCTCGATCATACTGAGTGCCGCCATCCGCTGCATCAACCGCGTGTCCTCCATCTTCATTTCAAGATTTCGAACTCGACCATTGCTGCTGACTGAAAAAGGTGACCAAGCCATCCCCAAGAATCCCGGTCCTGTACTGGCACCTCCGACGGAAACGAAGGGTGGGATTTCCAATTCAGGTCGTTGGCCGATCAATTCATGAGCGATCACCGATCCGTAACTGGGGTGTTCGATATTTGGGTTGGGCACAAAACCGGTGTGCATGTAGTAGCGTCCGCGAGCGTGATCGGCTTCCCGTGTCGACATACTGCGGACGACGGACATGTGCTTCATTTGCTGGGCCATCAAGGGCAAATGCTCGCAAATCTGCATATCTCCCGTCGTGGAAATAGGACGAAACGGGCCCCCCGTCGCAGCACCTGGCTTCAGGTCCCACATGTCGATCGTTGCTGGTCCTCCGCCCATCCACAACATGATGGCCGATCGCCGTTTCTGTTTCAATTCATCCGCGTGAGCGTAGATGGTCCCGCCCATCATTAAGGAGGCCGCATAAGCGCCCGAGGAGCCAGCAAGATGGCTCATAAAATGTCGTCGGGTCATTCCAGCCGGAGTTTGCCAGTATTGAGTCATCGTTTTTTTCCATGAAGGGAAAGGGGAATAGTAGCCGAGTCTCTCCGAGACTCGAAAACCCAGCGTCCTAGTAGCCGAGTCTCTCCGAGACTCGAAAACCCAGCGTACAAGTAGCCGAGTCTCTCCGAGACTCGAAAACCCAGCGTCTCGGAGAGACGCTGCTACTATTAATGCTGCAGGATAAACTCATTGCTATTGAGTAGCGCCCACCACATGTCTTGTAACATTTCGAGTTCGTTGTTTTGCCGCGCAGCATACAACTTCGCAGCAACCGCTATCTCATTCCTAGTCGGACGCCGAGCTACCGCTGCCATGTACAAGGAAGTCAAACGATCTCGCGTCGTTTTGCCGTCTTTCTGGATTCGATCCAAAAAACTGCCCGGCTTGATACTGGTAGCTTGACGAGTCAAGTCACCGTTGAACAGCATCAATGCTTGCGGGATCGAACCATTAAACGTGGTCGCTTCATCGCCTTCATCGGTACCAAAGGCAACCACAAACTGCTTCAACCATTCACGTCGCTGCCGCTCTTGTTCTTCGTAACTACCCACTGCACCTGCGTCGGTTGCCGTCACCAGCGATTGGTACAATTGCTCGGCACTCATTTGACGCAAGTAGAAACGCGAAAACTTCGGCATTTCGCCAATCGACGGATCATCGATCTGGTTCGCTTTTCCGAGTACCGCCGCCAACTGATAAGGCTTACTCATCGTGATCCATGTCATCAGTTGCTTCAAATCATAGCTGCTATCACGGAACGCTTTGCCAAGCGAGTCTAACAGCGCCGGATGCGACGACGGATTATGCGGACCAAGATCATCGATTGGTTTGGTGAACCCAAAACCAAGAAAGTGAGACCATATTCGATTGACAATCATCTTGTCCAAAAATTCGCTCTCCATCATCAGATGTCCGAGTTCTTCACGCCGGTTCACATCGGCCAAATACCCACTTTTGGGAATTTCGGTTCCATCGGTGAACACGGGATAGGCAACGCGAGTCAATCCGTTTCGAAGTTCGTAGAAGATCAGTGCATCTTCGGGGTCGTTCGCTTCGCCTGCGAAATCTTGGTTTGCCAGTTCACCGTACGCGACATCGCGCGTTCCATCAACGAAACGTCTTAGACCACGCGTTTGCCGAAAGAACGAATTGAACTCCCAAAATTTCTGTTGTTTCCATTGGTTGAACGGATGATTGTGGCATTGGGTACATTGTACTTGTTGACCGAGAAAAATCCGCGACGTGCTGCTGGTCGCCAACACGGCGTCGTCGGCGTTGACCTTGTCGATTAAGAAATTGACGGCGCCATTAAAATCTTTGGTCCCCGGTTTGGTCGTGCCCGTCGCCGTAATCAACTCTCGGACCATCGTGTCGTACGGTTTCTCGAACGCGAAGGAATCACGCAAATATTTCTGCAGCCCGTCGCGATTGGTCATCTCCCGATTATCCATTCCTCCAGAACGACCAATGAGAATGTTCGTCCAAATTGTCCCCCAATGATTCGCATACTCTTCGGTATAGCGGTCATCGTACAGCAGCGTTTGAATCAATTTCGCGCGATTGTCTGTCCCGCGGATGGCGAGAAACTCGTTCAACTCTTCAAGCGTAGGGATGCGTCCAAGGATATCGAGATAAACGCGGCGGCACCAAACGGCGTCATTGGCAACCGGAGCAGGGCGAATTTCGTAATCGCTCCACCCCTGTTCAATCGCATCGTTGATCCGTTCGACTTGCGATTTGACCGTATCGTTGGCGTTCGAATTGGAAACGGCCAAAAATCCGAAGCAAGATAGCAGAAGGCAAGTGGTGAACAGCAATCGCAATCGATTGAAAACCATGTTGTTGGGTTCCTGCGAGTGAATGGAAAAGTGATTTCAGGCTCAAGCCCCTAGGCCGAGATGATGATATTGCGTTCGACGTATCGCTCTCGGAGGCTGTGATATTCTAGAAACCGGGCTCAATCCTCGTTTCTATCGTAGCGAAAGTCGCCAAGACTTTCGGCTATTGGTTTTCGGCTATTGGGCATCCTCTTGGCCGCGACCGAAACGCTTGGCGAGTTTCGCTACAAAACCGACAGCCCCTCCGACCTGCTAAACGCCTCGCTATCGGCAAGCGAGTGCGAGAATTTTTGCCCTTGCGCCCGCATACGGATATTGTACACATCATTCAAGGTGATAATAAGTCGCAGGCGAGAAGATTGTAAGAAAATGTGTCATGAGTGGGCTGGTAAGCCGGGTTCTGTAACGAATCACAAATGTTTTTCGCCGACGACCATTTATCTGTGCACGACGATTGCTCGCCGCCTCGATCGCGACCTACCCGAATGTCGATAAGCGTGCGGATCACACGCTGTAACGATCCAAGGACCGGTTCACTGCATTCTGTTTGGTCTAGCTCCGGATGGGGTTTACCAAGCCGATCGAGTCACCTCGACCGCTGGTGCGCTCTTACCGCACCGTTTCACCCTTACCGCCAACTGCCTCTCAAGGAGGCAATCGGTGGCGGTCTATTCTCTGTTGCACTTTCCCTAGCCTCGCGGCCGGTCGACGTTATCGACCATCCTATCCTTTGGAGCCCGGACTTTCCTCCAGTAACGACTGGCCTTTCGAAAAAGGCGTCGCACCAGCGATCGTCTTGCCCACTCATGACACCATGAATTCAAGATGACCGACAATGCACCAAGCGCCAAGGTTCATCACTCGCTTTTTATTTTGAATTGTGGATAATTGTTCCCGTTAAACCGTGTCACCTGTGGGACAGGCTGATTTGATCCAGTTCTCGCCAGGCCTCGTCCAATGCTATTCAACCAGCAGCGGCCCCGCTGGGCACGCCGTCAAACGAACTTTTAGGAATGATCCTGCTTTGTCCGATCCTCGCGGCGTTTCCTCAGTTGATGATTCACTTAGCGGTATTCGCATCTCGCTTCGGGGCCGGTTTGGATCGATGCCCCGCCGCGAGGCGGCTAACGTGCTTCGTTCGTTCGGTGCAATGATCGTTTCAAAAGCTGCCGATGCCAATCCACAACAGGTAGACTGGGTCGTGATCGGCGCCAACCAATCTCCTCTTTCCGAAGCCAACCTGTTGGACGAACCGACACGCGAGGCCATCGCAACGGGATCCTGCGAACTACTGCATGAAACGGAACTTTGGCAACGCCTTGGGTTGGTCGATTTAGAGCAATCGAGTCGTCGGTTCTACACCCCTGTCATGCTGGCCCACCTGCTAGGCGTTTCCGTTCGCGTCATTCGTCGCTGGCAACGTCTCGGATTAATCACGCCTGTCGAAATGCTACACCGATTGCCGTACTTCGATTTTGCGGAAGTCGCGACAGCCAAACGCTTGGCTCGTTGGATTGCAGAAGGTGAAAGCGAAACCGTGATCGAACAGCGGTTGGTCGAGTGGATAGAGCTGATGCCAAATATCCACCGCCCGCTCGATCAGCTGTCGATCCTGATCGAAGGCAAGCAGGTGCTGCTTCGAGGCGGCGAGGGATTGATTGAACCGGGAGGCCAATTGCGGTTTGATTTTGATGCGTTACAAGAACCGCCCATCGCTCCCCAAACAAGGGCTGACGACGGAGCCAGCGAAGAGCAGCCACGCCACGTCTTATCGATCGTCCGCGAGGTGGACGATTCGTTTCCTAGTTCGGGACGGGATTCCGCAACAGACGACCCACTGCTTCACGAGGCCTACCGAGCCGAAGACGAAGACGATCTACAGCGTGCCGTCGATTTTTACCACGCCATTCTCGCTCGAGATGGAGCGCGTGCCGATTTGTGTTTCCAAATCGGAGAGCTTCTGTACCGTATGAATGAACCGATCGCCGCTCGTGAACGCTACTACATGGCGATCGAACTCGATCCCGATTTGGTTGAAGCCAGAGCAAGCTTGGGGATCGTGCTGTCTGAAACCGGACAAAAGGATTTGGCAGTTGCTGCATTTCTTGGCGCTTTAAGTGTCTATCCCGAATACGGCGACGTTCACTACTATCTCGCTCGAACACTCGACGAACTCGACCAACCGGACGAGGCAACCGAACATTGGTCAAGATTCCTGCAACTCGTCCCTGATAGCCCCTGGGCGGAGGAAGCGAGAGCAAGACTGGGTGTATAGCGTAGGCCGGGTCAAATCGTTTTCTTTACAAACGACATGACCCGGCATCCACAGCTTACCACCTCGATGGTCGTCAATTGCTCCGCAGAAAACTCTCTGCCTCGAATCCGGCTTCATCGATCGGATCACCGTCAGCGAATTCCAGTGGCGGTGTCGCAAAGACAGGCTCCGGTGGCAGCGGGCGACGTGGCAAACAACAATCGCTACACGCTCCCGCCATCCCCGACTGCGACGTTCCAGATAGAGTCAGCAAGTATTCGGGATCAAGCTTACCGGGATCGATCCACAATCCTTCGGGGGTCAATTCCATCGTACCAAGATCCAGATCCAAACTTCGCCGCACCACTTCGTAGTTCACGAAGATATCGAGCAGCGTATTTTGGGCGCGAAGCAAGTCGTTGAGTGCACTAATTGCGTCACGAGCGGCGGTCGGCCCGTTGCTACGGTTGCGAGCTTCATTGATGGCGCGAATATCCGTATTGAGTTCAATTTGCGATGCAGCAATTCCCACCGCTTGTCGCCCCAATTCGAACGTCAATTGGTTCGCTTGCAATTGTCGGATTTCACTACGCAATTGCTGCCACACACTGTCTTCGAACGAATAGAGATCACGTTTGGCTTGTTCGTAGCCAATCAAAATCGCCCGGTAATTGTTCCGTTCGGTGAGCCGAGTGATCGGTGCATCCCATTGTAAGCCCATGCGAAGTTGGCCTGTCGACGACCGCAAATTCAGCGGATTGTTACCAACGTTCCGAACATCTCCGCTAAAGACGACATCGAGGTTGCTTTCCAGATCGTCTGCGACCACCTCGATCAATCGCCATTGGTTGACCAAATCCGCACGTGCATTTGCCCAATCGCGGCGGTTGACCCGAGCGATTTGCAGCGCGGTCGCGGGATCGATTTCCACTTCCGGCAGCAGGACACTCTCGACACGGGCCTTCGCTTGAACCAGTTGCAATGTCAACACATCGTCGGCCAGTTCCGACAACAAATCCTGAGAAGCCAAGATCACTTCATTGCGAATCACGCGTGCGATCTCTACCGGATCGTCTTCCTCGGGTCCCTCGCTAACGTAACGGTCGATGTCTGCTTCCAGCTTTTCAATCCGCTGTTGGTACAATGCCAATCGTTCGCCCAGCTCTTGATGGGTTGCCGTCAATTCATCCGATAGCGTTGCCAGTTCCTCGATATCGAAAAGCGACTCGTCGATATCGGATGTGTTGAGCAACGTGCCTATTTGGTCTTTTTGTTTTTGATAGTTGGCACGCAGTTTCTGGTTCTGAACCACACGCTGGTCGAGCGATTTCGTGAAGCGTTCGATGTCGGTCACAACCCGTGGCGAATCTTCTTCGATCAGCGTTGTATTGAATTCATCGAGAGGCTTGAGCGATTCCCGAAGTTTGGCCAGATTTTCTTTCAGAGATTCGGTCCACTGCAATTGAGAGACGGGCAAACCCGTTTCCTCATCGATCTCATATTTTCCTTCCTCAAGGATTGCGACGTTGATTTGCCCGACTTGGATTCGAACATCAGCCAATTGCTGGCGCCGACCGAGTAGGTCACGATCGATCAACTCGAAACGCTGCAAGATAGGGTCTTCCAATTTGACGCTAAGATAGGGCGGTAGACCGAGTTCACGCAGGAATTGGTCGACCGAACGTTCGTAACCAGCTTTCTGAGTAACCAGGTCGGTTTGCGATTGCAACAAACTCGACTTTGCTTGGGCAACTTGAAGCCGGTCGCTCAGAATCGTTGCCGGTCCCGTCTCGGCGCTCTCGGGCAATTTCGTCAGTTGTTCAATCAGGGTGTCTTCGAGAATCAGCAAGTTCTCGGCCTGCCGCGCGATATTTTCTTCAAGGTTGCGGATACGAAGCTGAGTTTGCAACAGCCCCAGAAAACCACTCGCCCCTCCGCCACTGGTCCCAAAGCCTTGTCCACTAATGCTAATCGATGGACCGTTCAAGCCGACCGTGCTTTCCAAACCTCGACCGGTCGTGATTCGCAAAAAGAAGCTGCGACGATAACGCTCGAACGCCCGCACATTCGCTAACAGGTTGCGTTCGGAAAGCGTGAGTTCTTCCAAAACCACATCGCGACCTGCACCGCGAAGGAGCGGCTGGATGAATGAAAAGTCGAGAAGGGTATTCACGTTCTGGGTATCGGGACCGCTCAATTGCCAAACAATGTTGTTGGCCAAACCGGCAACCAAGGTTGCTCCGGTCGCGAATCGACGATCCATTGATAAAGCATTGCTGCCGTCATCATAGGTGCCGACTTGGAATTCAGTACGGCTTTCGCCATCACCGAAACGACGACGACCACTGGCCGTTAAAAACGATTGGGCCCCACCATAAAACTGGGTATCGAAAACGAAACGTTCGTTGCTGACCTGCAATGCGGCCAAATACAACTCCTCGAGTTGCTCTTGATAATCGGGGGAATGCAGTAGCGCGATACGCACGGCATTTTCAGCATTCAGGACCAGAACACCGTTCTCATCGAGCGGCAAGAACTGCCACCAATCGGGACTTTCAACCGTATTGGTTACGCCAGCCGCTTCCCACATCGGGTATCCGCGGCGTCCATCCACGCATTGCATGTACTCGTAGGACGACGGGTCGTCGAGCGGCATCGGTTGAAAATCAAGGTCAAACGGGTTGAACATTCGGCTGCGGCGGTCGACGTCAATTCGCAGGGCTGTTTCGGGTGGTCGCGACAGATGGGACGCTTTTTCGTCGAGCAAATAATTGGCTTCGCAATCGGCTTGTTTGCGGTAGTATTGTCGATGGCATCCCGAAGAGACGCCGATCAACACCGCGACCAAAATTAGGCTCTGTCCGAAAACGGTATGGAACAGGAAACTCGATAAAGGGGGGGTGGGGTAGCTCACAGGAATCGTTATCAGTTTTTAGGCGGCTTCGCGGCAAAATGTGGCAGGAACATCCAGCTCCAGCACAAGACCGACTGCGGCGAGAAGCCACAGCCACGAAATTCGACAACCGCCGCGATAACCGATGTAGCGCGGATGGGTTGTCACGATTTGGAATCGGACTAACTCCTGGCGCGGCTTGACCGGATAACACGATTGCAACTGTTTTACCAAGTCGGTCTGTACCACATCGACCGATTGGCTCGACTTTGCGGGCATGTCGATAGAAACAATCTGCCCCCTTTATGCGATAGATCACGAGAAAAGCTTGACGGTGCATCTTACCCAACTTATTATCAGATGGACCTGCTTTGCGTCTCACTTTCTCCTTTGACTCCTCTGCGAATAGCCCTGAGCGATCATGCAATATGTCATTCTCGCATTTCTGATCATCTTTGTGATCGGGTTTTTCGTGGTTTTGTGGAAAGCGGCTCGTGATTGGCGATGGTATCACATCGTTTTCGCCCTGTTCGCAATGATTTTGGCAGTCACCTTTATCTTTCCGGTCGCCGTCGCTTTGAAGAGTCGTGCCGCGTGGCATTTAACGAAGGAAAAACTCGAAAAACGCGAGGAAAAGGCGGCAGAGGAACAGTACGCGATTAAGTTCGGCAGCGCGTCGGACCCGGAGTTGAGCCAAGGCTTGATGTCGCTGACGCAACAATTGTCCGAAGTGGCTGTGGAAACAGGACGAGTGTGGCGTTCGCTGAACATGCAGCAAAACGATCCAAATTCGATCGTGCTTACCAAACCACAAAACAACGAAGAAGTGCCCCCTGGGATGGAACCAAGCGAAGCCGAAGAAGCCGTCGCTACCGATCCTGTCCCACTTCTGCCACCCGATTTGGTGGTCTATGGGTTTGCTGAACAAACACTTCCCGATAGCCAAATTCGAGTTCCCACGTTTTATTTGGGAGAATTCCGGGTTAGCAGTAGTTCCCCTGAGCGTGCGACGCTTGTACCCACCATGCCGCTCGAACCATCGCAGATTCAAGCGATCGAAAGTGGACGACCGAAGAGTTGGTCCGTCTACGAATTGCTGCCACTCGATGGACACCAAATGTTTGTTGCCGAAGGCAGTGTGCCAAATGCGGACAACATCTTTGGTCGCGTCGATGAAGAACAAGTCAAAATGCTGTTTGGCGATCGAGTGCCACCGGAAACGCTGAATTCGTATTTGCGGGACGGCAGTAAATCGACGCAGGACGACCCTCCGCTAAGCCGCTGGACTTTGGTTGAATTTATAAAAAAACACAAAATTGAAGTCGATAGTACCGATTCTCGTGGTGCTCTTGACGGCGGTTACTTTGATGGCAGCGGCCGCGCCGTCGATAGCCGCTTGCAACGTGCCGAAGGGAACGATGTCGAATTTGAGGTCGGCGAACGTATCGTCGTCAGCGAAGATGCAGCGAAACTGTTGCTCGATGAGAACGTCGTGAAGCCAATCAGCTACCACTACCTTCGCCCATTGATCGATTATCGGTTTGGGCTGCGAAACATGCGACTGCGGCTGAATCAATTAGCCATCCGAAAACAGGAAGTTGAGTTCGAACAAAAAGTATTGGAAGAATCGATCCGTGCGACAGAGTCGATGCTGACTTCAAACCAAGTGATCAAAAGGAACTTGGAAGAAGACTTCACTCAAGTCGAGAAAGAGCGAATCGCGATCGACGAGTACCAAAAAAAGGTCAGCGAAGAACTCAAAGAGACTCGTGAAACGTTGGTGCGTCTCTACCGCAGCAACCAGACCCTCGAAAACGAGCTAACTCAAATTCATGAGCGGATCAAAAGCAACATCGATGCGATAACGGCTGCCTACTAACCCATCGGTCCCTGCAAAGCGTTGGAGACGAGGCTGTGGGACCGAGCATCAAGTTGGTCGATTTGCCTTTTCTCTGCCCAATGCGGTTGCTTTCGATTGGAGCTTGCTGTGCCTTCTCCTCCTTGCCACTAGCCTCACAACTCTTCTAACTGCCCCGACCGGATCAGCAACAGGGAATCGTTAAGGTTTTCCTGGTCCGTAGACTAGCCGCTTCCGCTAAAGTCGTCGATATGATTCGTGTTGCGAATTTGATCTTGGTCGTCTTGAACTCGACCACCCATTGTTATTCTTCGATCAAGTCGCAGTACCTACCCATTATCACCGAGTCTTTGAGAAATCGATTTGGATATCGATGCTTCTTAGCACTCCGTCGCCCCTGCTTGCGACGAACCATACGGCCAATCGCTTAGGTCACACATTGTCGAATACGAAGCGAAACGCCGCCCAAAATCATGAGGATTTATTATGAACGTTCAAATTAGAAAAAGACTACGTCGCTTCGCCCTGAGCTGTATCGTTACCGGTGCAGTCGCACTGAGTCCACTCGTTGGATCCGCCTCCAACGATCGTTATGATCGCGATGCCCAGCTCTTTGCTGCCATCAAAGCCATTGATGCCATCAAACCCGAAACCGGATTCGAACAATGGAAAGAGTGGAAGGCCTATCTGGCTGAATTCGTCGACCGGCAAATGAAAGAACTGACGGATCCCAATGCAATAAACGAATTGATCGAAGAGTTTGCTGAGAACGAAGCAGCCGCCGCCAATGAGGTTGCTGTCAATGAGGTTGCCGTCGATGAGGTCGCTGTCGATGAGGTTGCCGTCGATGAAGTCGTGGTCGATCAGGTTGCCGTCGATGAGGTTGCGGTCGATGAGGTTGCCGTCGATGAGGTCGTGGTCGATGAGGTCGTGGTCGATGAGGTCGTGGTCGATGAGGTCGTGGTCGATGAGGTTGCCGTCGATGAGGTCGTGGTCGATGAGGCCACGGTCGATGAGGTCGTGGTCGATCAGGTTGCCGTCGATGAGGTTGCCGTCGATGAAGTCGTGGTCGATCAGGTTGCCGTCGATGAGGTTGCTGTCGATGAGGCCACGGTCAATGAGGCCACGGTCAATGAGGTCGTGGTCGATGAAGTCGTGGTCGATCAGGTTGCGGTCGATGAGGTTGCCGTCGATGAGGTCGCTGTCAATGAGGTCGTGGTCGATGAGGTTGCGGTCGATGAGGTCGCTGTCGATGAGGTTGCCCAACAGAACGCCGCTGACGAATCGGACGACGCTGAGTATTACTCTTACGAGTACTATGACGATGAGTACGATGGCGAATTCGCTGACTATCATGGAATCGCCGACGAAGCGATGCCTGAAGCCGATAGCTGGGAGGAAGAATTTTCTGACGACTGGGATACCGATGATTGGTATGCCGAGCAGCGTCTAGCGGAGGAAAGCACGGATCTATCGGAAATGGCCCAACCCAAAACGGACCGATCGGTAGCTGCGACGTCAGAGACGGTCCTATCGGATATGGGCGACCGATGCTTGTTCGATCACGATGGCAACTACTCGTACTCGTGGTTTGAACCCAAGACGAAGAATGAATTCAACATGATTGCTCAAAGCGAAGAGCCCAAAGAGGACACCTCCAAACCTGCCGCTTCGAACCTGAAGAATTCGACCCCGGCTAACACCTCTTTGTTCGTAGTAGCTCAATCGATTTGTCAACGTGTCGGTGTGTCGGTTCAACAGATAACGGAACCGTTCGCGATGGTGACGCCCACCGCACAAAGCACGCTCTCACAAATCGCTGAGCTGCAGCAGCAGGCGGTCGCGGTTGCAACGCAACTAGCAGCCGAAGACGCTCGAGTGGCCGCCGCTGAAGAAGCGGCCAATAAAGAAGCGGCCAATAAAGTAGCGGCCAATAAAGTAGCGGCCCGTAAAGCAGCGGCCCGTAAAGTAGCGGCCCGTAAAGCAGCCGCTCGCGTCGAGATCGCCCGCAACCACCGTAGCGAGCTGGACTCGCTCGCTGCGGAACGAGTTGATGCCTACCGTCATCTCGGTCAAAGCGTGCTCACGGCTGAAGCGGCACCCGAACCAGAGCCAATCGTCAAACAAGAGCTGGCGTCAGTCGGTTGTTCGGCAATGATCGTCACCCTGGATGACCCCTACCTGCCATACGATCTAGCTTCCAATGACGTCCCCGTCTGGGATTTCTCCGTCATCGCCACGGAACCCTACGACATCGGTGATCGGCAAAACCACGTCGAAATCGACGAGCTTCCCAATGACGAGTTTCGGCATGACGAGCTTGTATCGACCGATCCTGAAGTCGCCCGTGACGATGTGCTACTCGTTGCCGAACAAGAGGTTGCCGAGCAAGAGGTTGTGCAGGAGAACGAGGAGGAACGGTTTGAAGCCAACAAGGCACTCGCGAGTCTTTCCGCCCGCATCGTTTCGATGCGTGAAAGCACATTGCCACTCTTGCAACAATGGTCAGCAGCAACGCTGCGTACCAACCTTGCTTTGATCGAAGGGGTCACCAAGCAAGCCGTCGACCAAGCCATCGACAAGATCGGAAAAGTTTGGCCCAAGAACATTGAAGAACCAATGAACGAAGCCGAGCTTCAAGTGGCCGAATTGCCAACCGAAACGGATGCACGATAGCTGGCTCGTCCCAACTCGATGTTCTCAAATGGACGAGGACTCAAGGCCTCGTCCAAGACACCCCTAGCCCAGATTATTCATGGGCCGTTTTGGCGATAGCGGCCTGCTGATTTAATCGGTTTGACTCGACTGATTGTTTAACGCCAAGCCGTAGGCGACCGCTTATGGAAAAGCTGACGCCTTCGGCTAAGCGTTAAACGATTAAATCGACAGCCCGCTAACGCCAAAACGGCTAATACGCAGACTGTTTTTCAAGCAATGAACGTAACGCTTGAAGGCGTAGACGTTAGCAAAACAATTTCCAAGCCCATGAATCATCCGGGATAGCGGGTTCTCAGGAGCACACATCCAACCTTGGCCACAACAGATCGCCTCGCGTGCCAGGCTCTCAGGGGTCCCCGCTGCTCGCTTGAAAACCCGACCAAACTTCTTAACAATCTCACACCATCCATGTGTGTCCAAACCAATGCGACTCAAAATTGGGGCCAAGTGGTCAGAGATTTTGCCAATCTTTGCACGGTGCAATTGACGGCCAGTCCAGTCCAATAATTCCAGATAGCGGCCCATCGAAACGGCCAAGAACCCCTTGCTGCTGGCCCGGCGACCAAACGCGTCGACGCACGGGCCAACCGGATCGTTCTTCTCATCAATCTCAATCGGACTCATCCAGCCGCTCTTGCGGCGACGACGACTACGTTCCCACTCATGAGTGCTTGGTCGACTGCGATCTTGCCGCTCGGCTAAATCATCAAGCCGATCTCTCGCTCCCGTGTAGTCGCTCGTTTCAGTTGTCTCGGCCATCGCTGCTCGGATTGGATTCAGGTCGACATACGCAGCACAGGCAAGCAGGCTCGCTTCATCCAAAAGAACTTGCAGCTTGAATCTTCCTTCCCAGAACCGTCCCGTACACGGGTCCTCGCGGTTTGCCCGTCGTGCAATATTTTCCGCCGTACATCAGAACAATATGCATGTGTGTGCTCAGTACGGTATACGTAAGACAATCGATACCAAAAATGCTAGCAAGAAATTCCAATCGATCACGAATCCATCCTCTGCGGTGTTTGAAGGACTGGCCCGAAAAGCGATCCTGGCCACAAAGGTATGCCCGCCTAACACAACGCTGGATTAGGTGAAACACTTGGACTTCCGCTGGATCAGCGACTTCATAGCGAGGTTTTCGAGGCATTTTGCCCTCCTTGGTTTAAAATCCCATGCTGTGTTGGGAACACTAATCGACCCTAATCACCACGAATCCGGCAGGCTCGTTCAGCATTTGATTCGCGACAATTAGCGCCATTGGCGGGCAAACTTTTGGGCGAGCGCGAAGAAAGTGTTTTGCCCGCTAATCACGCGAATGGGCGCCAATGAAAAACGGCAACCTTTCGGTTACCCGTCAATATTGCCTCCCTCCGGTGCAAGCGATAGAGTCAAAAGAACGTGACGGGCGGTCGCACATCGCGATTGTTCTTCGGACGCTTCTGAATCCCGAGCCTGAACCCAATTCCTCTCAAATTTTCATTATTCGTGATGATTAGTGTTCCTAAAACCCCATGCTGTGTTGGGAACACTAATCGACCCTAATCACCACGAATCCGGCAGGCTCGTTCAGCATTTGATTCGCGACAATTAGCGCCATTGGCGGGCAAACTTTTGGGCGAGCGCAAAGAAAGTGTTTTACCCGCTAATCACGCGAATGGGCGCCAATGAATAACGGCAACCTTTCGGTTACCCGTCAATATGGCCTCCCTCCGGTGCAAGCGATAGAGTCAAAAGAACGTGACGGGCGGTCGCACATCGCGATTGTTCTTCGGACGCTTCTGAATCCCGAGCCTGAACCCAATTCCTCTCCAAGTTTCATTATTCGTGATGATGAGTGTTCCTAAAACCCCATGCTGTGTTGGGAACACTAATCGACCCTAATCACCACGAATCCAGCAGGCTCGTTCAGCATTTGATTTGCGACAATTAGCGCCATTGGCGGGCAAACTTTTGGGCGAACGCGAAGGACGTGTTTTGCCCGCTAATGACGCGAATGGGCGCCAATGAAAAACGGCAACCTTTCGGTTACCGTGTCAATATTGCCTCCCTCCGGTGCAAGCGATAGAGTCAAAAGAACGTGACGGGCGGTCGCACATCGCGAATGTCCTTCGAACGCTTCTGAATCCCGAGCCTGAACCCAATTCCTCTCCAATTTTCATTATTCGTGATGATTAGTGTTCCTAAAATCCCATGCTGTGTTGGGAACACTAATCGACCCTAATCACCACGAATCCGGCAGGCTCGTTCAGCATTTGATTCGCGACAATTAGCGCCATTGGCGGGCAAACTTTTGGGCGAGCGCGAAGGAAGTGTTTTGCCCGCTAATGACGCGAATGGGCGCCAATGAATAACGGCAACCTTTCGGTTACCCGTCAATATTGCTTCCCTCCGGTGCAAGCGATAGAGTCAAAAGAACGTGACGGGCGGTCGCACATCGCGATTGTCCTTCGGACGCTTCTGAATCCCGAGCCTGAACCCAATTCCTCTCCAATTTTCATTATTCGTGATGATGAGTGCAGATTAGTGTTCCTAAAATCCCATACTGTGTTGGGAACACTAATCGACTCTAATCACCACGAATCCAGCAGGCTCGTTCAGCATTTGATTTGCGACAATTAGCGCCATTGGCGGGCAAACTTTTGGGCGAACGCGAAGGACGTGTTTTGCCCGCTAATGACGCGAATGGGCGCCAATGAAAAACGGCAACCTTTCGGTTACCGTGTCAATATTGCCTCCCTCCGGTGCAAGCGATAGAGTCAAAAGAACGTGACGGGCGGTCGCACATCGCGAATGTCCTTCGGACTCTTCTGAATCCCGAGCCTGAACCCAATTCCTCTCCAATTTTCCTTATTCGTGATGATGAGTGTTCCTAAAACCCCATGCTGTGTTGGGAACACTAATCGACCCTAATCACCACGAATCCAGCAGGCTCGTTCAGCATTTGATTCGCGACAATTAGCGCCATTGGCGGGCAAACTTTTGGGCGAACGCGAAGGACGTGTTTTGCCCGCTAATCACGCGAATGGGCGCCAATGAATAACGGCAACCTTTCGGTTACCGGTCAACATTGCTTCCCTCCGGTGCAAGCGATAGAGTCAAAAGAACGTGACGGGCAATCGCACATCGCGATTGTTCTTCGGACGCTTCTGAATCCCGAGCCTGAACCCAATTCCTCTCCAATTTCCTTATTAGTGATGATGAGTGCAGATTAGTGTTCCTAAAACCCCATACTGTGTTGGGAACACTAATCGACCCTAATCACCACGAATCCGGCAGGCTCGTTCAGCATTTGATTCGCGACAATTAGCGCCATTGGCGGGCAAACTTTTGGGCGAACGCGAAGGAAGTGTTTTGCCCGCTAATGACGCGAATGGGCGCCAATGAAAATACCGGAGAGTCTCAGATGATGGCAGGATGCTGTTGGCGAGCAAAAAAAAAGAGGCCGACGAATATTTCGTCGGCCTCAGTCGATTGCAGGTGATCGCTGCAAAAACGGTATGATAATCTGCGGCTTACTTTTGACGACGACGGCGAACAATCATGCCGACCCCGCAAAGTCCAAGAACCGCCAACGAGCCGGGCTCTGGAACTGCGCTAGGGGCAAGCGAAAGCGTTTGCCCGCTGTTTGTTACAAGGAAACCACTGTCAAAGATGGTTTCATCGACGATGTTGCCATCGAGTAGCCAACCGCCACCGATGACTTCGCTGCGCCAAGCGGTGCCGACGAGTCCATCAATGGTCCATGAACCGGTCCAAGCATCCGAGACATCGATAGTGCCCGCGAGCGTCGTGGTATCGCCACCGCCAGAAAGCACCGCCGAGCCGCCGATAGTCATAAGGCCAGTGTCCCCGACGCCAAATATCCCCGTTGTGATCGTACCGCCATTGACATTCATAGTGCTGGCGTTCTGGGCACCGAACTGCGCGGTACCTTGAGGGGCAATTCCGTTTAAGTGGGTGCCACCATTAATCGTGATGGTGCCGCCGCCATTGGCTTGGAAATCATCATCCACGTTAGTGACCGAGCCGTCGTTGAAAATGAAGTTGCCGCCCGCGCCGCCTGTGAAGATGTCGTCACCGACGTTAACCGTTACATTATTGAATGTAACGCTGTCAGGGGTTGTGCCCACAACGTCTGTAGCCGCTGTCACCGTAATACCGCCATCAAAAATAAGGTCACCGCCCACGATTAAACCAAGGGCAGCTGAGGTATTTGGCCAAGTCGCGTCAACATTCACATTGGCCGTGTCACCGGATACAGGCAATCCCGTTGCAGGCGATCCCCCTGTGGACCAGTTCGCCACAACATTGAGGTTACTGGCACCCCCAGTATCCCCAAGATAGGTAAATACATCAGCCGAGGCGGACGAGCCGGCGACGATCATTGCCACCAACGGTACCACACATTTCCAAAATTTCATCAAAATCTCTCTCTGTTAAAGAATAACAATCACAGTATTGGAACAGGCCGGGGGGCCTCGATCCAACCATCAACACTTACCTAACCTACCTAAGTCTCAAACAATGCACAAGCAAATTAACCGTAAACTTCAGAAAAGTTAATCAACCGGAATTGCCATCACGTCCTCAACACATGTAATTTGCCGCGTTTTCTTTCGATTTTTACGCTATTTTTTTTGCTGATCCGATCTTCAGGGTGCGTTCGCTTCGTTTGCGACCCTAATAATTTGGAATAAAAACCCCGTTGGGGTAGGATGAATTGCAACGAAAACAGCCCCTAAGATCTGTCCGGTTGAAAGAAACGACTTCACCTCTGGCTTTCCGCCCCCCGGCAAAGAGGTCGTGCAGTTATTGCGTTCAGCTGAGTCTACAACTTAACCTCCACTCCCAAGGGAAGCTTGAAGGAGGTCGAACACGGCATTAAGCCGACGTTCGGGAGGGGGCCTACACGATGTGCTTCCGGCAGGCCCCCTCCCTCGCGAATGCCTTAAGGGCATCGCTCCCCCAGCTGCGTCGGGAGAGGTGCAACGGGTGAAGTCGACAGAGAGTCCTTCTGTTGATACGGATGTGCTTCGTGATCCGGGGCTAATCGGCCTGCTGATTTAATCGGTTTGACTCGACTGATTGTTTAACGCCAAGCCATAGGCGACCGTTTACGGAAAAGCTGACGCCTTCGGCTAAGCGTTAAACGATTAAATCGACAGGCCGCTAATCGCTGAAATGCCGGCGGCATAATCGTCAACCAAATGACGCAGTAGGACAATCGACGTCGCTCGGGGTAGGTTGAATTGCCAGGAAAACAAACAAGATTCGTTATTCCCCATCAATGCCCCACAAACTCTTCTGATATACTGGCGCCACGCGTGACGTTCTTTGGGCAGAAGCGAAGCGATTGCAACGCAAACGGATCGAGCTATTCTAGACGATGCTAAAATCAGTCAGTTATTCCACAGGTTTTCGACTCGGCGACGTGATAGGAAAATTGAGTTACCGAACGACGATCATTTCTTATTCCTAGAATGCATACCAAACCTTGAGGCTCCGATGCCCCGCTTGCGACCGAAGAAGACCCGACTCCGTCGACTGGAAACACTCGAAAAACGCCAATTGCTGGCGGCCGACTTTCAACTCACCGAGTTCCTTGCTTCCAATGGTTCCTCTTTGACCGACAGCTATGGTCGATCATCGGATTGGGTTGAGATTCGAAATATCGGTGACATGGCGGGTGACCTCGAAGGTTGGTCCTTGACCGATGACGCTGATGAATTGGATCAATGGACGTTCCCCGACACACCGCAATCGGAATTGGCGGCGGGGGAATTCTTGGTGGTGTTTGCATCTGGCGATGGCACACCCGAACCGTCGAGCGGTGAACTTCACACGAATTTCAAACTCAGTGCGGATGGCGAGTACCTTGCCTTGGTTCGCCCCGATGGTCAAGTTGCCAACGAGTTTGGTTCCGCGACAAGTGACTATCCCGAACAGTTTCAAGACATCTCCTACGGGATTGATCCGTCCGTTGTATCCGGGAATGCTCATCGATACTTTTCCACTCCAACGCCGGGCTCAGTCAACGGAGTGGGCGTCGAGGGGTTTGTGGAAGACACCACGTTTAGTTTGGACCGTGGCTTTTACACGGCGCCGATCGTCGTGAATGTGACCTCGGCGACAACGGGTGCGACAATCGTCTACACCACGGACGGCAGTACTCCGACGCTGTCCAACGGAACGGCCGTTTTCGCAGGTGCAAACACCTCGCCAACCGCATCGGTACCGATCACGACGACGACGCTTCGCGCCGCTGCGTTCAAGACCGGTTTGTTGGCAACCAACGTCGATACTCAATCGTATTTCTACTTGAATGACGTGGTGGATCAGCCTGCGGATCCAAGCGGATTTCCGAACAAGTGGGGTTCAGCGAACGCTGACTACGAAGTCGATCCTGACATTGCGAATGCGGAAGTCCTGACGGCTCTCATGGATTTACCGACGCTATCGCTGACTGCGGATGTCGACGACATCTTTGGTACCGATGGTATTTACAGCAATCCGCGAGAGGAAGATATTGAGATTGCCTCATCGGTGGAATGGATACTCGCAGACGGAAGTTCTGGATTTCAGATCGATGCGGGTCTTCAAATCTCAGGCGGTGCAAGTCGGATTCCCACTTCGTCCCCCAAGCATTCGATGAGTCTTCGATTCCGATCGGAATACGGTGCAGGACGTTTAAATTATCCGCTGTTCGATGACGCAGTCAACGCTGCGCTCGGGGGTTCGGCAGTAACCGAATTCAATAGCCTGCAATTGAGGGCGGTGTACAACAATTCGTGGGTCCACAATAACGCGGAACAGCGCGAACGCGCAACCATGATCCGCGATCAGTTCATTCGTGATTCGATGATCGCGATGGGCAATGATGATGGAGGGCGTGGAACCTATGCGAACCTGTATTTGAATGGTTTGTATTGGGGCGTCTACAACGTGCATGAACGACCCGAGGCGTCACACTACGCTGCCTACCATGGCGGCGATGACGATCGAATCGACGCACTCAATGGGGGGACGCCAGTTGATGGAACGATCGATTCCTACAACGCGCTGCAGGCAGCGGCGGCCGCCAAAGACTGGGATGAAGTGACCGAGCGGTTGGACGTCGACAATTTTATCGACTTCACGATTATCAATGCCTATGGTGGCAACTCTGATATCAAGCCCCACAACAACTGGCGAGCGGCTGGCGGTGGACTTGATGACGCCAAGTGGCGAATGTACGCATGGGACAGCGAGCGGACGTTGGAGGGTGTCGATGGTACTCTGCCCAGTGGGATGGTTGACCCAACCGAAATGTTGGCCGACCTGTCGGAGATTCCTGAATTTGTGGTTCGCTTCGGAGACCGACTGCACATGCACTTTTCAGAAGGCGGTGCCCTGACTCCAGCCGCCAATCAAGCGAGATTCAACGCTCGTGTGGACGAGTTGCAAGACGCCATTGCTGGCGAATCGGCTCGTTGGGGTGATTACCGCGTCGCGCAGCAACCCTACACCAAGGAAGCGGAGTGGACGACTGAGATTAACCGATTGATCAATGAGTATTTTCCGGACCGGTCGGACCTTGTTCTCGATGACTACAAGACAATCGGGTTATACCCTAACTTGGAAGCGCCCAAGACACTGATTGATTCCGGTGTTCAAGTTGGTGGTCCAGTGGATCCAGGCAGCGAATTGACGTTTTCCGCAAGCGTTGGATCGATTTATTACACGACCGATGGATCGGACCCGCGTCTTGCCGGCGGCAGTGTGAATCCTGACGCTACCCTTTACAACCACACGAACCAGCGAGAGATCGTCAGCGCCGGGGCATCGTGGATGTATGATGATACTGGCACGGACCTGGGAACCGCTTGGCAATTTTCCAGCTATGATGATTCGGCATGGTCGATGGGCGATGCTGAACTTGGCTACGGAGAGTCCGATGAGGCGACGGTGATTTCGTACGGCGCCGATCCAGCCGACAAATTTCCGACGGCGTATTTCCGGAAAACCATCACGGTGACCGAAGCGTTTGACGCCTTGGCATTGCAGTTAAAAGTGGACGATGGAGCGGTCGTCTACATCAATGGTGTCGAAGCCGCTCGAATGAATATGCCGACCGGTTCGATCGACTACTCTACCGGTGCCAGCAACGCGGCAGCTGATGACGGCAATACCTTTACCGGCATCACGTTGGATCCCAACTTGTTGGTCGTTGGCAACAACGTCATCGCAATCGAAGTGCATCAAGTCCGCAGTATGGTGAATGGCGAGCGAACCGGGCCGGTCGGCAGCAGTGATTTTAGCTTTGATGCCGCGTTGGTCGGCGCTACAAGTGTGGACGATCCGATCGTGTTAAACCAATCGGTGCAAATTCGTACGCGGGCCGTGGATACAGAAGGCGAGTGGTCAGCGCTTCAGGCATCCGACTTTGTTGTGGCCGGAGCAGTCGCGGATGCGACGAATTTTAGGATCACCGAAATCAACTACCATCCTCATGAAGTGACCGATGCCGAAATCGATGCGGTTCCAGGATCCGTCGCGGATGATTTCGACTTCGAGTTCATTGAGGTCATGAACACGTCGGCCAGCGAAGCGATTTCTCTCTCGGGCCTACGTCTAGCGAACGCCGTCGAGTTTGAGTTCGATGACGTGGTGCTAGCACCGATGCAGCGCGCGGTCGTCGTCGCAGACGCCGTATCCTTTGCGACTCGTTACGGTTCTTCCGCTGATTCGCCGATTTTGGTTCTCGGCACGTGGAGCGGAAGTTTGAAGAACAGCAGCGAAGAGATTCAGATCATCGACGAGAGCGACAATGTCATTATGGCGGTTGAGTATATTGACAGTGATCCGTGGCCCATCGCCGCAGACGGCAGCGGCGGGACGCTTTCACTTATCGACCCCTTGAACACTCCCGCCGACCAGTTGGAAAAACCCTACCGTTGGGCTGTTGGCGGAGTCGTGGGGGGATCACCCGGCGGTGATTATTTGGCGCCCCAGGGAATCATAATCAACGAAATCCTTTCGCACACGGACGCTCCTCAATCCGATTCGATTGAACTTCTCAACGCTAGCGATCAGGTGATCGATATTAGTGGTTGGTGGTTGAGCGATTCGGGAGACGAATTACTGAAGTATCAAATCCCGACCATCGCGGCATTGCAGCCTGGTGAAGTGGTTGTGTTTGACGAAGAGGATTTCAACGTCGATCCCGCACTGCCTGGCCAAGTCAGCTTCGCACTCAATGGCGCAGAAGGCGAAGAGGTCTACTTGACCCAGGCCGTCGGCGGCGTGGTCACTCGAATAGAGGATGCCGTTGAATTTGGTGCGACCTTCAACGGCATGTCATTGGGACGGATACCGGACACCTTGCGTTTGGTCCCGCTGCAAGATCGAAGCCTAGGCTTCACCAATGGCGACTTCGCATTTTCAGACGTGGTGATCAGCGAGTTGAACTACCATCCAGGCCAGGTTTCCCAAGCAGCATTGGATTTGGACCCATCGATGACACCCAGCGACTTGGAATTTATCGAGCTCACCAACCGGACCGGGTCCACTATTGACCTGACGGATTGGAGACTTCGTGGAGAAGCTGATTTCGATTTTGCGACCGGTCAATTGATGGCGTCGGGTCAAAGTTTGGTGGTCACGACGTTTGATCCATCGGACTCGGCTAATGAAAGCCGAGTCGCGGCCTTCAAAGCTCAGTTTGGAATCGGAGAGACGGTTGTGTTGGTCGGTCCCTTTTCCGGTTCGCTCTCCAATAACCACGGCGTGGTCAAGCTGCAATCGCCCGATGAGCCGCCATTGGATGATCCGGGGATTACGCCACACATCAACGTTGACGAGTTATTCTACGACGACTTGGCCCCTTGGCCCGTTTCCGCCGATGGCTCCGGCAATTCTTTGAATCGGATCGATCCTTCTCCCTTGGGTGCGGACGCGTCAAGCTGGGAGGCAGCGACTCCGACGCCAGGCACGAATACGCTTTCACTCCCGGATCAAGTGGTCCGACTTCGCTCATACGGACGGCAATTCAATCGTCGAAATTCTACCTGGGGGTTCCAAGCCTTCGTGGTCAACACGACGCCCGATACCTTCAGCTATCCGATGCGATTGCTGATTAAGAACTTAGAGCCTGCCGGTGCGGTGGTCGCCAATCCCGATGGTGTGCTCAGCGACGGTACCCCGTATTTCGAGATATTGGGCGAGGGAACACTTTCACCCGGCGGTTTCACCGATTCGCTCGTGATCGCAGTCGAAACGCCTGGGCAATCCGGTTACAACTTTGACGGCGTGCTACAAAGCATCGTTTCGTCGAGTGGTTCGATGGACGATGGAAACATCCAACAGCTGGCATTGACAAGTGAGGAAGGGACCCCGCCAACATTCCATAACGACAACCTCGATGGCGATGTCAATCGTGACGGGAAGGTTACCGCTCTCGATGCATTAAACGTCATCAATCATTTAGCACAACAGGAAACGTTGGTTGGTGAGGAGATTGCTGGCATCATGAACATGGCCGCCAGCCCGTTGTACGATGTTTCCAACGATGGCGAGATCACCGCACTCGATGCATTGCTCGTGATCAATCAACTATCGCAGCAACCTTCGTCTGCGGTGGTCGCATCAACTCTCGGCGAGGCCGAGCGGAATCCACTTGGCTCGGATCAAGCCACCGACATCGTACTGCTAGATTTTTTCGAACCAAGTACCAGTCGAAGGATCGGAAGTGGTAGTCTCGATGACCGAGTATCAGAAGGTCGAGAGGACGATGGCATGTTGTTCAATGAACTCGATTGGCTGCAACGGTCACTCTTTTGAAAAAACAAAACCAAAGTTCTCATTCTCCAACCCTAAGTACTACAATACGCATCAAATCAATCATTGAGATGGAAGGCACAGCGATGAATCAATTATTCTACAAAACCACTCATTCGGTCCGGCAGGTCGTTCAAGTCACGATTTATGCTTGGTGTTGCCTATCGACGAGTTTTGCTGTTGCCGCGATCAGTAACGGTGACTTTTCTCAACCTGAAACGCCTGCCGATTCCACTCAAGATTTCTTTGTTAGCTGGGAGGTCGATCCGCTATTTGGCGATCCACCGACGGATGACAACGGCCAAGCAAAGTTCCTCGTCGGCGACGGTTCGGATGCGGTTCAGTTGCAACAGGAGTTCACATTGCCTGAGGGCTCGATGTTACTGATGTTTCAGTATCGGCTTGGCACCGACGGAGTATTTGATTCGAACGGAGTTCGGGACAGCTTTCAAGCGACACTATTCGATCCAGATACGTTTGACCCGTTATTGGCGATCAGCGACCCTGTTTTTCCTTCGTTTTTCAGCGTCGATAACGACGGCACGGAATTTCTTGGATCGGCAACCACCCGACAGGATGATGGTATGTTTGCGACGATCACCACGGACGTCTCTTCGCTGGCTGGGCGAACGGTATTGTTAGAATTCATGGCAGCCGGGAATTCACTCCAATCGGACGGTCTGGATACGACGATTTGGCTGGACAACGTATCGATCAGTGCCGTGCCTGAACCGTCGCTGCCGATCGGATTAGCAAGCGTTGGAATTCTCCTGGCCGCCCGACGTCGGCGGAAAACCCCATTTTAGATAGCAATTGTAAAGGCAAATCCATCAGCCAAGGTGTTGGAGTTTGCAACAAGCGTGATGCCCGAGATGCCAACGATACCATCCACGGCAAGCTGGAATGTACCTCCGCGACCCCTCTGAGTAGCCACTGAGTTTAATCAGAAACTTCAAGCGGATAGAATTCGCAAGAAGGTTTTGCAAACTCCAGAAAGGGACATCCAAATGAGATATTATCAAAAGTTGTGTTCTTGAAGAAATGAAAAAGGTGGCGCATCCTGTTGGAACTTCAACCCTCCAACGGCCCGAAGTGGGCAAAGGAATACGCCATGAACCAAGTTAAAACAGAACGAACCGCTTTACCAGTGGACGAGCCGCTCGATCCGGAAGTGATTTCTTTCCGAGCTCAGTTCGACGAGAAAAGCCCATTGGATGAACTGGTCCGTGAAGGAGCCCGCAAAATGCTTCAAGCCGCGATTGACGCCGAAGTGGAAGGCTTTCTCGCTCAGCACGCCAACCGCCTTGACGAACGTGGTCGGCGGCTTCATAGCGAGGTTGTCGAGGCATTTTGCTCTCCTTGGTTTAATCAGTGTTCCTCGAATCTACCAAGATTGAACCGATAGATCAAAAAGAAAATGGCTGGCCCCAAATGACGCCCCAATTGACACCTAGAAAATGAGTGTTCGATTAGCGAAGATTAGTGTTACCCACATTCGCCCCTCAATAAGGATGCTATTTTATGTTGAAGCAAGAAGGCTACGATCTGATGGGGGCCGCTTTCGAGGTCTATAACGAGCTTGGCTACGGCATGGCTGAAGATGTCTACCAATCGGCATTGGAGGTTGAACTGGGACTTCGGACAATTGGCTTTGTGGCCCAGGCGGAACTCGACATCTACTTCAAGGGGCATCATCTCAATGCAAAGTACCGACCTGACTTACTGGTATTTGGTGAAATCGTGGTCGAGTTGAAGGCGTTGAAGGAACTGTGCTCGGATCATGAGGCACAACTGTTTAATTACATGCGAATCGCCCGCAAACGGGTCGGCTATCTCATCAACTTTGGAAAGAAAGGTGAACTGGAATGGAAGCGTTTTGTCATCGACGATCTTCACGTCCCCAATAATCGTTAAGAATTAAATGCTGAACACTAATCAGCGCTAATCGCACACTAATCCATTCATCACGCACGGCCATTTGCGTTCGATTGAGCGGCAGCCTGGAAAATGAGTGTTCGATTAGCGAAGATCAGTGTTACCATATTCGCCCCTCAACCAGGATGAAATTTAAGGTTGACCCTCTGCGTCAACATGAGTGAGACAACTTTGAGTTTTTTCAAAGTTGAGGGAACGGAGAATTTGGAACACTAATCAGCACTAATCGCACACTAATCCATTCATCACGTACGGCCATTCGTGTTCGATTGAGCGGCAGCCTAGAAAATGAGTGTTCGATTAGCGAAGATTAGTGTTCCCATATTCGCCCCTCAACCAGGATGCAATTTAAGGTTGACACTCTGTGCCAACATGAGTGAGACAACTTTGAGTTTTTTCAAAGTTGAGGGAACGGAGAATTTGGAACACTAATCAGCACTAATCGCACACTAATCCATTCATCACGCACGGACATTTGTGTTCGATTGAGCGGCAGCCTGGAAAATGAGTGTTCGATTAGCGAAGATCAGTGTTACCATATTCGCCCCTCAACCAGGATGAAATTTAAGGTTGACCCTCTGCGTCAACATGAGTGAGACAACTTTGAGTTTTTTCAAAGTTGAGGGAACGGAGAATTTGGAACACTAATCAGCACTAATCGCACACTAATCCATTCATCACGCACCCCTCTGCGCCAACATGAGTGAGACAACTTTGAGTTTTTTCAAAGTTGAGGGAACGGAGAATTTGGAACACTAATCAGCACTAATCGCACACTCATCCATTCATCACGCACGGCCATTTGTGTTCGCTCAGTGAATAATAGCATTTCCAAGGCAGTCGAGGCTGCTTGCCCCCAGGACTGACACTACCGGCCCCCTGGCGAATCCCACTACCTCGAATGTAGTGACTTTTCAGCTATAGTGGTTGTCGTCGTTTGTTACCAAGTAATGACCCGATAATTCAAATCAAATACCGAGAACCACCAACATGAGACTGCTCGCATCCCTGTTCATCGTCCTATCCACAACCACGATTCTCAGCGCGGCGGACAATTCGAACACTGGCAAACCGAACGTCATCATTATTTTGGCCGATGATATGGGGTCGGGTGACGTCCATGCTCTCAATCCGAATTCAAAGATCCCCACCCCGAACCTGGACCGACTCTCTAAGGAGGGCGTCACGTTTACGGACGCTCACTCCGGTTCCGCCGTTTGCACGCCGACACGCTACGGATTGGTGACAGGACGTTACTGCTGGCGCAGCCGACTCAAAAATGGTGTTCTCAATGGCTATTCAACACACCTGATTGAACCGGAGCGGTTCACGATCGCGGATCTCTTCAAGGCCAGCGGATACACCACGGCTTGCTTCGGCAAGTGGCATTTGGGTATGGACCTGCCACTCCAAGGAAAAAACAAACTGGATCTAACGGGCAAGGTTGCCAATGGGCCGTTGGAAAATGGTTTCGATCGCTTTTATGGCATCACCGCCTCATTGGACTTCCCGCCATATGTCTTCATCAACGATGATAAGATTGATGCCGAAGCAGTCGAGATGAAACCAAACCGTGAGTTCCCAGAATATTTACGAGCCGGAGAGACGGGAACCGAGTTCGAGCACGAACGGGTACTTGATCAACTGACCGAGACCACGGTGGACTACATCAAGAAGCAGGCCGCAGCCGAGCAGCCGTTTTTCATCTACTTGCCGCTGCCAGCACCGCACAAGCCGGTCATGCCCGCCAAACGCTTCCAAGGGAAATCAGGGATCGGACCGTATGGCGATTATGTGATTCAAACCGACTGGACGGTTGGGCAAGTGATGGCCGCTGTGCAGGACGTCGGTATCGATGAGAATACGATGATCCTTTTCACCAGCGACAACGGCTCGTTCATGAAACGCCTCCACTCGCCCGAGAACCCAGGAGTGGGTGCGGATGGAGCCGACCATACAACGGACGAATCCGTTCAAGGCTATCACGCAGCGACCCACGATGCGAATTTCCCCTATCG
Source organism: Novipirellula aureliae (assembly GCF_007860185.1). Taxonomy (NCBI): domain Bacteria; kingdom Pseudomonadati; phylum Planctomycetota; class Planctomycetia; order Pirellulales; family Pirellulaceae; genus Novipirellula; species Novipirellula aureliae. The sequence goes on along the minus strand of NZ_SJPY01000006.1, from coordinate 515,047 downwards.
CGGACAGAAGGCGGACATCTTCGATGGTGGACACCGAGTGCCGTTCTTTGTGCGATTCCCGGGGAGGTTCAAGGCCGGTCTTGCATCGGATACCACAACCAGTATCGTGGATATCCTCGCCACCTGCGCTGACGTCATTGGCCAACAGATCCCCGACGACGCAGGCGAAGACAGCTACAGTTTCTATTCGCTGCTTTCTCAGCAAGGCGATTACGAACGGGCACCCGTTATTGGGCATTCCATCAACGGCTCTTTTGCACTCTTTTCAGGGAAATGGAAATTCATTGCCACGCGAGGTTCAGGCGGGCGATCGCGACCGAGTAGCAGACCGTTCGACAAGCCCTACCAACTCTACGACCACTCTCAAGATATCGAAGAACTCAATAACTTGATTAGCGAACAACCCGAGTTGGCCGAACAGTTGGAAAAGACGCTGCAGTCGATGATCGACGAACCAGGCCAAGCAAGAAAGGAATAGTGGTTAAACGAGAACTCGACGGAGTATCGCTGTCTAGACATGCTCTCGCGTTTTCAATTCCTCTGCCAATTCTTCATCCGCTTCCGAAGCTTCCAACGATTCTTGCTGATCAGTCATCTCGTGTTCATACTGGAGTTCGATTAAAATCGGAAAGTGATCAGAACCGACGTTGCCGAGACGACGTAGTTGCCGCAGCCCAAAATGTTGCGAATGGAAGACATGATCAAGCGGAAATCGCATGAAGGCGTGCTGTGCATGGAACGAGTTGTAGAAGCCTCGGCCACGTCGCGGATCCAATAAATCACTGATTCGCAGAAATAGCCGCGTCGTTCGGGACCACGCAACGTCGTTCAAATCGCCACCGACAATGACTGGCCCTTTCTCCGTTTGCAATTGTTCACCATGCACCATCATTTCTGCGTCCCGGCTACTTGAATCGTTATCACGCAGTGGTTCAGGAGGACGCGGGTGGACGCAAATCAATTGAATGGTTTCTCCTGATCTCAATCTGAGTTTGGCGTGGATCGATGGTATGTCCTGCTGAACGAGGAATTTCAGATCCGACTCGACGATTGGCAATTTGGATGCGAGCAGCATCCCGTACCAATTGTCTTGTGGGTAGGCGATCTGATGCGGATAACGTGATCGCCAATCGACCAAAGCATCCATCCAAGAATCGTCGACCTCCAGAGCAACGACGACGTCTGGATTTTCTTTCTCGATGGTCCGCATCCATGTTTCGTACTGATCGTTTTCCATCTCCACGTTGCTGATAATCAATCGCAAGCTGTTGTCAGAATCCGGCGTGGGCGGTGAAAGAGTTTGCTGCGGCCAAATGGGTGTATAGGGAACAATTCGGTATCCATGCCAGCCCATCAAGAACAGAACAATCAAAGCAACCATCCAGCTAGCCCATATAGGAATCGCTGTCGATAGGCAAATTTGGATAACAAAGAAGGCGGTCGCGACAAAAACCGCAATGCCAAGGATTTGCATCCGCGGGAAATCCCAGGCCCGAATGAACCAATGAGAAGATGTGCTGATGTTAAGTAGCGAACCAACCGTCAACGCAACCAACACGACGATGCAGATGATTTGGATAGCGGTGGCGATCATGTCTATTTGGCTTTTTGCGAAAGGGGTATGCAAACGATTGGATTTAGAAACGAAGCCAACGAGGGAAAGTTTTTAAGAGGTATCGATTGTACGACGCAGCGAAACAATTGCCGCTAAGGTGAATGGGATGTAGGCGACGACATCACGTACGACACAGTGAAAATGCTCGGACGTCCAAGATAAAAAGCCATCAAGCGAAAATGAAATCCGATATCAAAGTCTGCTATCTCATCGCGATTGATTTGTGTGATGATGGATTGGCGGGATGATGTCGCTGATTCAACTGCAAGCGTTAAGAGCGGAAATGATTGTAGGCGGCGGAGGATGTTCGCCGTGATGCGATCCGAGCCATGCCGACGACCGCTCCTGAGAGAGCTCCCCATAGCAATGCATCTTTCCAATCCACTTCGGGCGAAGCCGGGTTCTTCGGCGGGTCACGATCGAGCGTGGTTCGCCAGCTCGCTTGCAAAGCATTTCTTGCCAGAAAGGTTGCCGCAATAGCCGCTCCAAAGGCAAGCATGTTTTCTCTCTTCCCAATGCCCTCGTTTCGCTCATCGGGCTCATTGGAAAATCGTTCTTCGATCGAAGTACGCATTTTATCAAATTTTTGTTCTCGTTCGTTGCGCATGAATTCGTTTCGTTTGAGACGTGTAAAAGCGGCGAGTGGTGCGTGAGGTCGTTGAGTCGATCAATGGTTATTGTGGTTTATCCATGTGACACGTTCCCTCATTGCTTCTCCCTCGTTTGTATTGCCGAATTGATTTCTTTCGGAAGGGCAAATAGCAGACATCCAAACGACTCAGCGATTACCCGGTACAAAGACGGTAGATGCAAAGGGCATGCCACGTGTGGGCGTGGGCAAATCGTAAACGTGTTCCCGTGCTCCCGCCGGTGAGCCCAATGGGTAGAGTTCCCTGTGTCACGAGCCTCATGAGAGGAGGCGGAAGCTCCCTTGCCCCGTCACGAGGCAGGAGCCTCGAACAGAGTAAATCTGCCAGCCGAGCGTTTGCGGGCGCGTCGCTTGACTTCATCGCATTCGACCAATCGTCTGCCAAGTTGGTCGCTCATCCTCCAGGTGGCGTAGGTTTCCCGCTTGTGAATGCTACGACGGAATCAGGAAACCTAGCGCTTCGTCAAAAGAGGACTTTAGGGTTGCGTTTTTTTGTGGCAGTGGCTTCCAGCCGCAGAACTGGGGCTGGAGGCCCCAGTCACGATATACCGCACCCTAAAGATAAAACGGGACGAAACAGGACGCCCTTTTTGCTAAAAATCGTCGTCGAGGAAATCTTCGTCGAATTCATCATCATCATCTTCTTCGTCGAGTTCGTCGGGTGCTTCGCCGCGTGCTAGCAGTTCCGCTGGGGGATCGGAACCGTTTTGAGGGATCCATCGCATGGTTGCCCGCGGGGGATCCGACAAAGCCTCGTCGCATTCCATCGCCATCCAATTGATTTCTCCTGGTCCGTCCGCAGTATCTCCTTCTTCCACCTCCTCGTCCGACGTCAACATATAGAGTGAGGCATTGCGTAGGAACCGTTCAACATCCGCGGGATCAAACTGATCGGTACGAAAAACCGCTTCTAAATCGGGTAGGTCGAGTTGTCCGTTTCCGACGGTGTCCATCAACGACCAAGTTTCGTCCGCTTTGAAGATTCGGACATTTGTCCACATATCGAGCGCAGGCAACTGATGATTCCAGGCATAATTCAAACCTTGCCGCAAACTATTTTGCCCTCTGAGAATCTCACCGCCTGGATTGAAGTAGCAAATCGCTTGCGGCAACTCCAATAGTTCCGTCACGGCGCGAGTAATGAATTGCATTTCGTGCATCGCATCATAATCTTCGGGCACGAGCGGGATGTCCTCGTCATCCTCTTCCCCCTCGATTTCTTCGGTACCCAGAACGTAGCTTATCAATAGCCGGATGTGTGCGGTATGTTCGGCGACCGCCTGACCGCCTTCCTCCCAGCCCCACGATTGCTCACCAGCTCGTTGCAGACATCCGGGGAAGGCCAGGGGGCCGAATTGGCCGAGAGACCAAGCGACAAAACGTTCAGGCGATTCGTCGGGGTCTCCCATATCATCGGGCCAGCGCGACCTCGACGGCGTCACCAATAAATGGCCACCAACGTCCTCACGATACTTTAAGACCAGCGTTTCCGGTGCGTCATCATCCTCGATCGACTCGTGTCGACCGACGATTTCAAACGCCTTTAACCGTTCTTCTAAGTCCTGAATCGAGACCGGTTCGCGCAGCAGGATGCACATTCCTTGAGTGAACAATCCTTTTGCCATTTGCTGCGTCACCTCTTTCATGTCGATTCGTAAGGACAAATCTTACCCCAAATGAATAAATTTCACGAGGGCACGCGCCCTTTCTCTGCCTTGTTGATATTCTTAGCTTGAGGCTTCTCAAGATTGGCGCTCGGTTCTCCGAGCGGAAAGAGTCTTCGGTTTAGGGATCGGAAGCTGGGCCGAGCCTATCGGTGGACGCTTTCCGCTCGGCGAGCCGAGCGACATATGCACAGAATAACAGGAAAAAAGGTATCATTTCCGGTATGGCGACCAAGGAAATCACAGTCAAAGGCGCTCGAGAACACAATTTGCGAGACGTCAATTTGACGCTACCGCGAGGCGAATTGATCTGTTTCTCAGGGGTTAGTGGCAGTGGAAAATCTTCGCTAGCATTTGACACTCTGTACGCGGAAGGCCAACGTCGGTATGTCGAGAGTTTGAGCAATTACGCTCGGCAGTTCATGGGTCAAATGCCCAAACCCGACGTCGATTTTGTGGGCGGTTTAAGTCCATCGATCTCGATCAGCCAAAAATCGTCGGGTAATAACCCGCGTAGTACCGTTGGCACAATCACCGAAATTTACGATTTTTTGCGAGTCCTTTTCGCTCGCGTCGGCACCGGCCATTGCCCCGATTGTGGCTGTGAAATCACGGCACAATCTCGCGATGCGATCGCTTCACGCATTTTATCGCTACCGGCCGGAGCGACGTTGTGGTTGATGGCTCCTCTCGTTCGCGGTCAAAAGGGAGAATTTCGCGACCTGTTTGATGACCTTCGCAAACAGGGTTTCTCGCGTGCACGTGTTGACGGCGAAACGATTCAATTACACGATCCCCCCACCCTCGATCGACAACATCGCCACGATGTGGAAGTCGTCGTCGCTCGCATCGATCCTGACTCGCGGGATCGTGGCCGAGTGATTGAAGCGCTTGAAACGGCGTTAAAGCTAGGTGAATCGTCGGCGATTGTCTCGCTAACCGAAGCCAACGATGCGGCTACGGCGGAACCAGCCGAAGACGTGTTGTATTCGTCCAAGTACGCCTGCGGCGCGTGTGGCAAAAGTTTCAAACCGCCATCCCCTCAACTGTTTAGCTTCAATAGCCCGCAAGGCATGTGCCCCGCCTGCGATGGAATCGGGCATCTCTACACGTTCGTGCCCGAATTGTTGATTCCTGACGACTCGCTGTCGATCCGCAAAGGTGCCATCGACCTACTCGGTAAATGGGGTGACCTGGGCCGCTATCGCCGCCATATCTACAAGGGCGTCGCCGATGCGATGGATCAAACGCTTGATCTCAAGCCCGGCACCATGCTCGAAGGCAAATGGCGAGACTTACCCGACGAAGCAAAACACATTTGGCTCTGGGGCACCAACGACGCTCTTGAATTTGTCTGGCGAGGGGGACGCAAAGCAAAGAAGTATTCCGGATCCTTCGAAGGCTTCATTCCCGAACTGCTAACGCGATACAAAACCAATCGCAACAAGATGCAGCAAAAGCAGTTCGAAAAATACATGAGTACAATCGATTGCCTCGATTGCCATGGACGACGACTGAACGACCAAGCAAGCGCGGTCACACTTAGCACCGCTAACCGATCTTTTCTAGAATCATTCCACATTGAAAAGCAAACGTTGCCGGAATTGTGCGAACTTCCAATCGATCGTTTGGTTGACTTCTTCAGCGACGTCACGCTCAACGAAACCGACGCCAAGATCGCCTCGGAAGCACTCAAGGAAATCCGCACTCGTTTGGGATTCCTACTCGGCGTCGGCTTGGACTATCTCACGTTGGGGCGGACAGCCCCTACTTTGTCGGGTGGCGAATCGCAGCGAATTCGCTTGGCAGGCCAAATCGGCAGCGGTTTGGTCGGCGTGCTCTATATCCTCGACGAGCCTTCGATTGGTTTGCATCCGCGTGATAACGATCGCTTGATCGAAACACTGACCCAACTTCGTGATCGAGGGAATACGCTGATCGTCGTCGAACACGACGAAGACACGATGCGTGCCGCGGATCGCGTCATCGACTTTGGGCCGGGTCCGGGCATCAAGGGGGGGGAAATTGTCGCCGCTGGAAACGTGACGGCTGTCTCCAAGTCAAGCAAGAGTGTTACGGGCCAATTTTTGTCAGGCAAACGAAAGATCGAGCCGCCGAAAACCCTTCGCCCGATCGACGCCGAGACGCAGCTTACGATTTACGGTGCAACGTTTCACAATTTGAAGGATATCGATGTTTCGATCCCGCTGGGAACGGTCACTTGTGTGACGGGAGTTTCCGGTAGTGGCAAGAGTTCGCTGATCGGTGGAATCGTCGAACCCGCACTGAGGTGCGCCCTCAATGGAGCCAGCTGCGAAATTGGGACACATCGTTCGATCAGCGGACTCGAACATTTAGACAAAACGATCGCAATCGACCAATCGCCAATCGGACGGACGCCACGAAGTAACCCAGGCACCTACGTCAAGGTTTTTGACGAAATTCGAAATCTGTTCGCGAAGTTGACGGAGGCCAAAACGCGAGGTTACACGGCGAGCCGGTTTAGCTTTAACGTCGACGGCGGACGATGTGCCGCATGCAATGGCAACGGAGCGACGAAGCTCGAAATGGATTTCCTGGCCGACATTTGGGTGACGTGCCCCGTTTGCCAAGGACGTCGCTACAACCGCGAAACCCTATCGGTCGAGTTCAAAGGAAAATCGATCGCGGATGTGTTAGAGATGGACATTTCTGAAGGCTTGGAACTCTTCAAGAACATCCCCAAGGTGGCGGACAAATTGCAAACCTTGGTCGACGTGGGGCTCGAATATCTGCATCTCGGCCAACCGTCGCCGACGTTATCAGGCGGCGAAGCACAACGCATCAAATTGTCACGGGAACTGAGTAAACGCGAGACCGGACGCACCTTGTATGTTCTCGACGAACCGACAACAGGACTCCATTTTGCTGATATTCAACTGCTGCTCAACGTGATCCATGACTTGGCGGATCGTGGCAACACGATTGTGATTGTCGAGCACAACACCGACGTCATCAAAACGGCGGATTGGGTGATCGACCTCGGTCCCGAAGGTGGCGAGGGCGGAGGCCAAGTGGTCGCCGCGGGGCGACCTGCCGATGTCGCTAAGGTTGCTGGCAGTTATACCGGAGCCGCGCTGGCTCGGTCGTTGGGCATCAAACGCCAAGCGACCAAAAACTCGGTCGATTCGCCAGCCAAGGAAAAGCAATCAATGACCCCCGCGACGAACTCGGGGACACACGTGACCGTCGAAGGGGCGACCGAGCATAACTTGAAATCCGTTGACGTCGAGATTCCTCGCGATGCAATGACCGTATTCTGCGGACCGAGCGGGAGCGGAAAAAGTTCGCTCGCGATGGATACCATCTACGCCGAAGGCCAAAGACGTTACGTCGAATCGTTGTCCTCCTATGCCCGTCAATTCATTGGGCAAGTCCAAAAGCCCAAGGTCGAGCGGATCGAAGGGCTGTCACCCGCCGTCGCATTGGAGCAAAAGAATCTAGGGCATTCGCCACGCAGTACCGTTGGTACCGTGACCGAAATCTATGACTATTTGCGCATCTTGATGGCTCGGCTCGGGACGATGTACTGCCCCGATTGCCAAGTTCCCGTCGGCACGCAAACACCGGATCAAATTGTCGACAAGGTGATGTCGATGGCGACTGGGACGCGAGCACTATTGATGGCTCCGATCGACGTTCAATCGGGTCCCGCATCGGAGGACACATGGCAATCCCTGCGAAGTACGGGCTATCAACGCATCCGCATCAACGGCGTGACCGTTTCACTCGAAGAAGCTCCGATGCTCGATTCGCGTCAAAAGCATGACGTTCAAGTCGTCGTCGACCGAGTCGTGATCCAAGAATCGGACCGTTCGCGTATTAGCGATAGTGTCGAGCAGGCGTTATCGCTCGGCGTCGGTGAGCTAAAAGTCGCCATCGCCGATCCAGATCGAGTTGAAAACGATTGGCAGATCATCTCGCATAGCCAACATTTGGTTTGCGTCGATTGCGGACGTTCGTTTTCACACCTGACACCGCATCACTTTTCGTTCAACTCGTCGATCGGTTGGTGCCCACACTGTGAAGGTTTGGGGACGCAAACAGGTACCAATCCTGCCGCATTGATCGGTTCGCCGACGGCGACAATGGCAGATGGTGCCGCACTGCTTTGGCCATCGCTCGATCAATCCATATCGCGATCGATGCTGCGGGCCTTGTCACGCCATGCTCGTATTCCGATCGATATACCGTATGTCGATCTAACGGTCGCACAACGGCGAATCCTGTTCCACGGCACCCAAGACGCTTGGATCGAAGTTCGTGAAAGCGATGGAGCTTCGCAGTCCAACCCGAAAGCGAAAGCGAAAGACAAGACCGATGATGCGGTGTTGTTCCGGTATCAGTTCAAGGGGTTTTACCCTGCGTTGGCCGAAGCCGCTCGTTTGACGCCAGGATTGCGAGGGAAGTTGGAACAGTTTGTTGACCAAATTGATTGCAGCGCTTGCGATGGATCACGATTGCAAGAGGAAGCTGCAGCCGTCCGATTTCGAGAACGAACGATGGCCGATTTGGTGCAAATGCCACTCGGCCGATTGGCCGACCATGTGGCTTCATGGGAACTTGATAAACGAGAGCAAAAGATAGCGGGCGAATTGTTGCGAGAGGTGTCGTCACGAGTCCGATTCTTGCTCGACGTCGGACTCGAATACCTAACGCTTCATCGCGGCGCGGCAACGTTATCGGGTGGAGAGGCCCAACGGATTCGCTTGGCTTCGCAACTCGGCAGCGGTTTGTGTGGTGTGCTTTACGTTTTGGACGAACCAACCATTGGGCTGCATCCACGAGATAACACGCGGCTAATCGGAGCGTTACATCGGCTGCGAGATTTGGGTAACACGTTATTGGTGGTCGAGCACGATCATGATGTGATCGCCAACAGTGACTACTTGTGCGATTTTGGGCCGCGGGCAGGCCGCTATGGAGGGCGTTTGGTTGCACGAGGGAACCCGAAGTCGGTCGAGCCTTTCGATCAATCGGTTACCGCCGGCTATATCACCGGCAAGAAATCATTGGCCATTCCTACTTCACGGCGGCCCGTGCTTAGCCCAAGCGGAGATCCATACGTGAACTTGTTGTCCATCAAAGGAGCACGCGAAAACAATCTTAACGGCGTCGACTTTGATTTGCCACTTGGTGTGCTAACGGCGATCACCGGTCCAAGCGGCAGCGGAAAGAGTTCGTTGATCGAAGGTGTTTTGTATCCCGCCTTAGCTCGTCGATTGCACCGTGCCAAAGTTCGCCCAGGACGCCATGAAAAGATGGACGGCATTCGCTTTATCGACAAAGTGATCCAAGTCGACCAATCGCCGCTTGGCAATAGTCCGTCAAGTAACCCGGCAACCTACACGGGGATGTTCGACCTGATTCGTCAATTGTTTGCTGAGATCCCCGAAGCGGCTGAGCGGCGGTTTTCGTCGCGAACCTTTAGCTTCAACGTTTCGGGCGGTCGCTGCGAAACGTGTGAAGGAAACGGGCATCTAAAGGTCGAAATGCACTTTTTGCCTGATGTTTGGGTTCCCTGCGAAGATTGCAATTCTCGCCGCTATCGGCCTGATGTTTTGGACGTCAAATTCCATGGGAAGTCGATTGCGGATGTCTTGGAAATGCAGTGCGGCGAGGCTCTTGAATTGTTTGCAAACTATCCCCGTATCGCTCGCATCTTGCAAACCATTTGCGATGTCGGTCTGGACTATGTGACGCTGGGGCAACCGGCTCCGACGTTGTCGGGTGGTGAGGCTCAACGAGTGAAATTGGCTGCCGAGTTGGCTCGACCGATGACAGGCAAAACGCTCTACATTCTCGATGAACCGACCACCGGCTTGCACTTTGACGATATTGAAAAGCTGCTTGTTGTCATGCAACGGTTGGTCGAAATGGGCAATACGATCGCCGTCATTGAACACAATATGGATATTATCAAAAGTGCGGACTGGATTATCGACATGGGACCGGGCGCTGGCGTCGAAGGTGGCGAAATTGTATTCGCAGGAACGCCTGAACAACTCGTCGCCACGGCAAACAAAGCGAACGGCAGCCTGACAGCTCCCTACTTGGCCGAAGCAATGAACCCTGGCCAAACTTTTTCAAAGCCGAAACCGAAACCAGCGACGACCGCTTCCGGTAAAGCCACAAAGACCAGAACGACTACCGCAAAAGCAAGTAAAAAGAAGGCTGCTAAGAAGGCTAAGACGGCAAACGACGCCGCGGCGATGAAGAATCCTGCGGAGTCAGAAGGAGGGACCGACCTTTGGCAGGTACTCGGGCGTCGCTGGCATTCGCTCGCAAAAGGATTCCCCGAAAACTCGCAGCCCGTGTGGCCAATCGAATTGGCCGATAAGACGCTCCGATTGCTCGAACAAGTGGCTGGTGACGATTCGTTGCAATTCGATGCACCCGATCGCGTCGCGGTCAGACCCAAAGGCCGTAAAAATACGTGGGCCAGCGTCCAGACAAAAGAGATTACCGGCGTTCAAGTCACTCTGGAACGACCCCAGGAAGTCGCCGAATTGGATGCACTGCATGCGATCGGCGTTTGCGGCCCAGAGGGTGCAGATGGCGACACCACTGCAAAGGTGACTTTGCAGTTGACAGAACTAAAACACGTTCGGAGCCGAAAGCTCAAATCGTTCCTAAAAAAACACTTGGAACGATCAGAGATGAGTCAGAAAGATGATTAGCCCCTGCAATTGAGCGGACATCGTCCGCTCGCCCCATTAGCCCGACAAACACGAGCCCGACGAACACGGTGCTGGGTTTCAGCCCACAGGGCGGCGCATCTTTGCCGGTGTCTCACGCCCAATGCCACCGAATCAAAGGCGTTTGGGTCGCCGCCAGGCCGGAGGCCAACCTCTCAAGCAATAACGTTTTCCAATTCATTTACTTGATGGTTGTGACGCCTTTAGAGCATTTTGATTTCTGACGTGGCTGGGGCTTCCAGCCCCAGTTGAGAAGAACGCTGCGGCTGCGGCTTCCAGCCCCAGTTGAGAAGAACGCTGTGGCTGGGGCTTCCAGCCCCAGTTGAGAAGAATGCTGTGGCTGCGGCTTCCAGCCCCAGTTGAGAAGAACGCTGCGGCTGCGGCTTCCAGCCCCAGTTGAGAAGAACGCTGTGGCTGGGGCTTCCAGCCCCAGTTGAGAAGAACGCTGCGGCTGCGGCTTCCAGCCCCAGTTGAGAAGAATGCTGTGGCTGGGGCTTCCAGCCCCAGTTGAGAAGAATGCTGTGGCTGGGGCTTCCAGCCCCAGTTGAGAAAAACGCTGCGGCTGCGGCTTCCAGCCCCAGTTGAGAAGAATGCTGTGGCTGGGGCTTCCAGCCCCAGATGAGAAAAACGCTGCGGCTGGAAGCCACAGCCACTAAACACGCAGCCTACGGCTTTTTGCAAAATGCTTTAGTGAAGCAACGGCGTATTCGGCTTACGTAGATGCCCCTCGCGAAATGCGTTGGCGAGAGCGGCGGGGACCTCGGCTTCGGCAAGCACCATTTTGCCTTTACTCTCGGTCACCTTGGCTTTCATCTGTTGCTCGCGGGCGACCGCTTCGGCGCGACGAACCTCCGCTCGTGCTCGCGCAATTCGTGTGTCCGCATCCGCTTGGTCGGATTGCAACCGGGCACCAATATTCTCCCCCACGTCAATGTCGGAAATGTCGATCGAGACAATCGCAAAGGCCGTATTTGCATCGAGTCCATTCGACATCGCACCCTTGGAAATTTGCGATGGCTGCTCCAGAACATCCATATGCGAATCTGCGGAACCGATCGCGGTGATGATCCCTTGGCCGACCCTCGCGATCACCGTTTCTTCGGTCGCTCCGCCAATCAATCGCTCTAGATTGGTGCGGACGGTGACGCACGCGGCGACCCGCAATTCCACTCCGTTCTTGGCAACCGCGCTCAGTGTGTGGGGGCCTCCATGGGTATTGTCGGGGCAATGGATGACTTTTGGGGAGACACTGGTTTGAACAGCGTGAAGCACGTCGCGACCAGCCAAATCGATCGCGGTGGCGCGATCGAAATCCAAATCGATCCCGGCCCGCTGCGCCGCGATGATCGCGCGAACGACGTTCATGACATTGCCGCCCGCCAAAAAGTGCGATTGTAGCCGCGCCGTGGTCATCCCACCGGACCGCTCTTTGCCGATCCCAGCTTGGCGGCCCATGATCATGGCCGTCACGATCATACGATGGTCAATCCTTAGAAACGTCATCGCGATCAAGCTCGCCATGCTGACGTTTGCCCCCGACATGTAAGCTTGAAACCAAAACGATCCCCACTTCATAGCGATCACAACAATCGCCATTGCACATAGCCCCACGACCACGCTGGCGACCAGTAGAAGCTGGCCTGAAGAGGGCAGCGACAAACAGAAAACGGATCCCACCACAGCTGCTTCCTCTGTAAAGGGCAACTTGAGAACGACTCAACGAAAGAACCAATGCTTCCGACACAGTCATGCGTCGCTGTCGATCGTGTCGCATTTGCCAGCCGCTAGTCTAGAATTCCAAGCGGCTGACACAAGTGGGGCTCATGCTTTTCATGGACGGCCCCAGGAACAGGTTCGCAATCATGGCGATTTAGCACTTTTCTTGCCTGCCGCACTTGACACCCTTCGCCCCAATGCATAAAGTGTATGCATTGAAGGCCGCTAGCGATTGAGAGCGGGCGGCTATATTTAGAACCGCATTTTCCCAGGAAAGATGAATGCACAAGAAGAGTTTTTCAAGAACCACCATTACCGTACCCTGCGAGCTGAAGAAGCGAATGAAGCGAGCCGGCTCCCTCCTCAATTGGTCCGCAATCGCCTGCGAAGCATTTGAAACGAAGCTCGAAGAGATCGGGCCGTTTGAAGAAATCACATCGATCGACGGTGCGGTCCGACGTTTAAAGGCGTCAACCGAATCCGAACCCGCTACCGAAGCGGTTCACTCCGAATCGGGCGCAGCGGCGGGCCGGCATTGGGCGCTGAATCTGGCAAATGCCGAACAGCTTTCAGCGTTGGAGGAATTTCACTGCGAGGCCGCCGATGAGAACTGGTCCGAACTGCTTCACAGCCGCGAAGGCTGGCTCGAACTGACGCGCCGAATTGCAACCGACGAAGCCATTGAGGCTGCCATGGAAGAGGAAAGCGAGCACGGTCATGGACATCGTCGCCACCATCGCGGTGGCGGAAGAGATCATGGCAGACGCGGACGCGGGCGGGGTCCCGGCGGCCGAAGATCAGGCGGACAGCACAAACGTCATCACTTCCGCGCCCGCGCCTTCTGGCGTTCGGTGCTGGACGAACGACCGAGCGAACCAGGCTTCTTCTGCAGCTTCGCCGACGCCGCATTGGACGTTTGGAAGCAAGTCAAACCGCAATTGGATGACTGACGCGAAAGGCGATTGACAAGCTTTCCCCTTTGCCGAATCCATTGATCGACTGGCAGCGGGCGAAAGCCAACCTTGCCACCCACCTTGCCACCCCTATGCTGCTGTGGCGTGTAACGAGTCGCGTGTAACTACCGGTCCGCCAAGTAGATCGCCTGACCCGTGAATCGGCTTCGGAATTGTTGGTCTGACCACGTAACCCGCCCAACCGCTGGATCACTAATTTGCCAGTCTCCGTCATCGGTATGACCAACCACCACGACGGCATGGCCTTCTCGGTGGTCGCCATAGCTAGTCAAACGAAAGTACCGATCGGTAAAGTGCGTCTGTCTCGCCGGAAGACAAGATTCAAACCTAACCAGTGCAATCACCGGCAACTGATTCCCAGACGTCCAACTTTCAGGATTACGATTTGCGACACAAGCCTTCTTCGACGCTTGGCGGGTTGCCGTACTAAGGCCTCGAAATAACCCCAATGAACTGGTTCCGTCTTGACCGGTCAAGCACGCGCGAGCCATCTCTTGCTCGGTCGAATCGACTCCGTGTAACTTGAGCAGGGTTGCTGCCGAAGCCGGGCAACACGTCGACTCGTGAGATTGAAGACAAACACCATTTCGCCACTGACTCGCTTGCGATTGTGCACCATCAAAATCAAACCCCGCTAAGGGCCGAATCACAGGTCGAGCCATCGGCCCGATCAAGCAGGCCATTGCGATGACAAGAAGGGGCGTCCCTACCATACCTCGCCGCAAAATGGAGTTCGCTTGGTTAGCGAAGACCGTGCCTGCAGCGACTGCCAACAATACCGGGGTAAAGTTTGACCACACCACCGCTCCACTTACAGGAATAAACTTCGCCAACCAAAGTTGTTCTGACAAGAACCAAGAAAACACGGGGGCGCCAAGCAGACCGACCACGCAAAAAGCGTCTGTGAACCGGTGGCGGCGCTGGCCGAGAAGCCAACTTCCGTAGAATCCTAGCGCAGCGATCAAAAAGACGCCGACGCTGGCAATAAGAAGGTCGTAGAACATGGCACACCCCTCCGCATTCGAACCGGAAGCAAAAGGTCAACGACGAAACCCGTTAGGTTTACGTTAACTTAGTGTGAAGTTTTGTTCTAGGTCGAAACCGGACTTTTCCCCATTCATTGGGCATAAAGCGACAATTTGTACCAATAGCAGCACCGATTGATGGCGATTTGAAGGTCAAATTGCTCACGAAGCATTCAGAACGAGAACGTTCCGGGGGCAAGTCATTAGCGGGGCAGCTTGGCTTTTTCTCGGTAGACCTGGCGATCGAATGGGGTCAGGGCTGAAAGTCGTGAGCGTCGTTTCAACTGGTCAAACATATCGTAGAAGGACGCTTCCGATTGCGGCATTTTCGCTCGGTAGATGACGGGGGCTTCCCAGCGAGACGCGTCGATCGCTTCGTCGTATGTTCCGTAGAAGACGATCGGTAAATATTTCCCACGCGAGAGTCGACGTACTCGGTCGACCAACTCAGCAGGCGTTTGGTCGGGTAGTTGCGTTTTGGATACCAACAGACGCAGGTCGCCGCCCATGTTCACCATTTCTTCCGCATCAGCGACACTGGAGGCAACGCGAACAGAGTAACCAAGTTTACTCAATATCGTCTCCTGGTCGACGATCACTTCGGGCCTTGTTTCAATCAATATTGCGGTCGGAAGTGAATCGAGTGCAGCCATTTCGGATAGCGTCTGCATCACAAAGCTGCGACCGGGATAGTCGGCCTTGATGCCGAAGCCAGCGATCGCTGCTGCGGCTTCGTAACGAACCCGTGTGTTTGCGGACATCGCTGCACGAACGAGCGGCGACGGTTCGGGCGAAGTCGAGGTCAACCAACGGTATTGCAACGCCGGGCTTGCTTCCGATCCGATCATCCGCAATAAACCAATAACGGCAGGCTGGGAGTCCATTTCGATGGCTGCTGATAGAGCGTTTTCCAAACTCGTTTGTCCCAAAATGCTGGCGTGGGTGGAACGGAATTCGGCAATCTGCTCAGCGTCTCCCCAATCGAGGTCGAGCATGATTCTGTAGTTTAATTCGGCGCTGAGTATGTCGTTTGCAACGTCGCTTGGTAGCGATTCAAAACGGCGCAGTAGAGATGCGATGTCGACGGCATCGCGATTGACGGCCGTGAGTAGCCGAGCGGTTTGGACATCGACACCATCACGTGTTTGGTTGACAAACCACATCGTGCGCGTGGCCAAATCATTGTCGATTTGAGACGCGTAGCGGACTTTTGACGAGAGTTGTCGTGAGAGGAATTCAATGCTCTCTTCGGCGGTGGGGGTGGGGCGATTCGCTTGGCGAAGCGTGCTGCTTGCGAACGCAATCTCCGCATCCGATGCTGCTGGCCAGTAGACGGTGCTGAGCAGTAATTCGAGTGCATCGTTTTTGTTAATGCGAACCAATGACTTGAGTGCTCCGAGTCGTTCGCTTGGTTTTCCATAGATTGCCAATTGACGAAGTGCTCTTGGTCCCTCGTCGCCAAACCGCAGCATCGTCCTCAGGATCGCATCACGCAGGGCGGGTGGGTTGTCGAGCACAGCATGTTGCACGAGTTGCTTTACTGCGGCGTTACCACCAGCGAGCAGGGTTCGGGCGGCTGCGATTTGCTTGTCGACCGAGGGATCGTCGAGATCTTGGATCGCAGCGTCAAGACGTGGTTTCGAGTTTGCGATTTGACGCTGTGCATCACGCAACTTTTTTAGTCCGCTGCGTGCTTTGTCGTCGATTGCTTCATGGTAGTCGATACGCAGCCCCAACGCTGGTTCGATTTGTTTCGACATTTCAGCTAGCTGTTTCGCATCGATGGTCGTATCGTTGACTTGCCCAAGCAATGCGTTGACATCAGACCAACTGCCGATTCGAGCGAGTGACGAGATCGCTTCGGCGAGTTTGACACCACCGTATCTTGCCTTGATTCGCAATTGATCGACCAACGGATCGTCTTGCTGTTCATCGTCGGAATCGGGCGACGAGCTACCCGTCGAAAGCGGTTTGCTGGGCTGAGGAAAACCGGGACCGGCAGCATCAAACGGATTATTCTGAGCCGAAACGGCATTGGGGATGCCGATCATACAGATCATCAGTAGGGCCGGCAGATGCTTTTCGGAGCGAAAACGGAATGCCATGAGACGAGTTAGCCGAGAAAAATAAGAGTCAATGGAAATGGACCGGGCTTCTATGATAATCGGGAATCGATGGAAGGTCGAAGAGAATTTCGTTGACGTTGGCGTAGGGAACAAACACGCTGCGAGTTCGTGTTCGTGTTTCCGAGTCTTGTTCGTGTTTCCGAGTTTTTTGAGCCCCCCAGACCTAGCCTACAAGAACGACTCCGAACTTCCTCAGATTACTGCGGTTGGTCGAGTGAATCTTCGAGGTCGCGTCGATATTGCCATTCCAGTGATCCTGGTTCGGCATCGGCGAGTTCGACGATTTTGGCTCTCACGCTATTGAAATGAGTTTGCTGGTAGTCGTTCGCTGCGGCGGCATCTGGCAGTGGGCGGGTTCGTCGCAAGCGTTCTTTTTCGCGTCGTTTCTGCATCCAAGCCGCGTCGGCACGAAGTGCAGCCTCGCGAAATCTTTCGGCCTCGCGTTCTCGTTGGAGCGACTCGATTTGCCGCGGCGACAAATTCACTGGGGTGGCGGGAAGATCGTTTTCTTGATTCGGCGCGACGGCGTGGCGCATTGGCAAAGAGAATGCCCAGGTGAGAATACAGATGGACAGCCCGATGGGTAGCAGCATCCAGATTCGGAACTCGGATTTATCGCAGTAATTTGCCACAGATCACTTCGTCAAAATGGTAGGTAGATTGTTTGCAATTTCTTCAAAGATCGCCTTGAGTTGCGCTCCATCGGCAGCGTGATAGTGCTTTCCGCCGCCTGCGGCAGCCACTTCTCGCATAGCGTTTTGGTCGGCTCCACTGCCGAAGGTGACGGTATGGATTGTCACCGGCCAATTCGCAATGATTTCATTTGCCACTTGCAATGCATCGGGGCCACGATTTTCGTTGCCGTCGGTCATCACGACCATCGTTTTGGCTGCGTAGGGACGAGCGTTGCCCGAGGTCAAAGCAGGCCGGCCAGCTTCCATCCCACGTCCGATCGCGGTCCAACCTTCGGGGTCGAGCGAGCGAATGGTCGATTGGATGTCGCCAAAGTTTTTCGTCAACCCAATATCGAGTGTGGCATAGGTGGAATAACTAGCCACGGAAACCTGTTCCTCTTGAACGGTGGAGTCAAGAACACTCAAGAAAGCGTCAACGGCTTCGACCAATTCTTGCCAAGGTTGCACCGGGCAATCGGGCAAACCGTAGTGCTCGGTCCATGCCCATTGTTGATAGGTCATCGAATTGACGCCCGAGGCGTAGTAATAGCTGACGTCTCCGTGTCGGTTGGTTTGTTTGGTAATTTGTCCAGCAGCAACCCCCGCTTCGATGGTGGCAGTGCTGTAGGGATTTTCGCCACTTGGCCAATCGAACGTCAGTTCGGGGACCATCGAACCGCTGCGGTCAAGGATCAACGAGATATCTCGGTCGACTTGCATGGCGACGGAGTCTTGGGTCGCATCAAAGTCGCTGGTATTGAGAATTCCAGGAATCACGAGGGGAACGCTTCCCGATAGAGAACCGCTGTCACGACGACCGATGACGCGTACGGCGCTAGCGAGTTGTGAATTATTCGCCAATTGAGAAGCTGACAATTTCTCAAAATAGTAGCGTCCCGTTAGTCCGTCTGGCTGCGACGTAATACCGAACTCGATCTCACCCGCTGAGCTGTCGGCTCGAATTTGCAGCGGCAATCCGTCAACGTTGTTGAGAGCTGCGGTGGCCACAGCAGCCGTCATTGCGGCTTCGACCGTTTGGTCTTCGCTGAACGCTCGTCCGCCCGCTCGAGCCGCTGCATCGGTCGCGACCATCAATTCGGTCCGAGTCAATTGCATCTGAGCGGTATTGATACAGAATGCTGCCAGGAGGGCTAGCAGTGGCATCACGAGTGCCATCAGTGCCATGACATTTCCACGGCGAGGCCCAACGCTGCGATTTCGGCTGTAAGTAGTCATGATGAGAGTTCTCGATCGATCAAGGGGGAGAAGAGGGGTGTCGTTCAAGGAGCGGGTTCGGGTTTCTTTACTCGGGTGTTAGCTGCTGTTGGTGCACTATCGTTTGGGCTTTACTGTTCGAAGAAGCCTTCATAGCGTTCGGTTCGCAATTTCGCGGTGTAGTCCACTTTGGTTTGTGGCATAAACATCGGTGTAAAAAGCGCGATCTTTTTCATGTCGACGGTGACGGTCACCTCGACGGTATCCGAATCAAAATCGAGATCGTTGACGCTCGACGAGTAACCTTGGCTGTTGAGCAGCGTCCCCATAATCCGGTCCACTTCGGCATTGGCTTCGGCGGCCGTTGCACCGGGGACCATCACGACTCGTGCGGCATAGTAGGCGGCATCTTGAGCTAAGTTGCGAGCCATGTTGATTCGGGCGAGTTCCATACTTGCGAAAATCATGACGAACAACAGATTCGCAACGATTGCGAATTCAACCATGGTCGCTCCAGAGCGTTTTTGGCGTTTTCTATTCATCGCTTAGTTGTCCTCATCAAGGTTTTTGTACTCTTTCCGCATTGTCACCGTGGCGTTCACACTCATGTCACCGAACCATTTCGACGGCACGTTCAGGTTTCCGGCCAAGGGGACCGTCACGGTAAGACGAACGTTGTCGAGTGTTTCGGCGTTATCGAATCCAGGTGCATCGATTTGCACCACGTCGGCGGAAGAGTATTGGATGTTTCGTTCGTCCAAGAACTCCAGAACACGTGCTCGTGCGGTCGCATTGGTAAACCCACGGCCAACCCCTTGTCGAGCTCCTTCGTAAGCGGCCAACGTGACCGATTCTTTGATGAACAGCATCGAACATAAATCCATTGTGCCGACAGTCAGGGCAACCATAATTGGCAAGCAGATTGCCAACTCAACGGTCGCAACCCCTCGGCGTCCCGTTCGATCGCGACTTGGGTATCGGCGTATGGCTTTTTGTGGTGTAAACATTGGTGAGCTCGTGGTAGTGAAAGAGAAGGCCCCGCTCTACAAGAAACCTAGTTCACAAAATCAAGAGACGTCGGATCTTTTTTAAAAATAAATTTGCCAACCGATTGTTTGCGTGCTTCCTCCGTCCGCCCAGATGCTTTTCGCGACTTGGACATCCGACTTGGACATCCTACTTGGGCATCCGACTTGGACATCCGACTTGGGCATCGGAGGGGCCGTGTGCTCCCAGCCAGACGCCTATTGCCAGCCAGACGCCTATTGAACGAGTGTTTTGGGAGTGCGTTGAGCAAGAAGTCTCCTTTTTTTCCCATTTTCAGGGGAATGGGACTAGCACGGTTTGTGGACTTCACCATAATTCGCTCCGCATAGGTTCGGAGCGATTGAGTTTTTCATTACAAATTTCAGTATCGGAATAACCATCAACGATGGATGGTTCGCTTGCATTATTAAGCACCACCGGCACTTTGGTCGGGCTGGGCTTACTTGAGTCCTATTTTCACCGCCGCCAATTGGCGAAGATTCCCACTCGGATCCATGTCAATGGAACGCGAGGCAAGTCGTCGGTGACTCGTTTGATCGCAGCAGGACTGCGTGCATCGGGCACGCGGACTTGTGCGAAAACGACTGGCACGTTGGCACGCATGATTTTGCCCGATGGTGCAGAATATCCAGTGTTCCGCCCGGCGCGTGCGAATGTGATTGAGCAGGTTCGGATCGTCCGTGCGGCGGCGGAAGCGGAATCGGAAGCTTTGGTGATCGAATGCATGGCGCTGATTCCCTACTTGCAATGGTTGTGCGAATTTATGCTGGTGCATGCAACCCACAGTGTCATCACGAATGCGCGGGCCGACCATTTGGACGTCATGGGACCAGGAGAGAAGGACGTCGCCTGGGCGTTACTGGGAATGGTCCCCAAGGAAGGAAAGCTATACACGGCCGAGCGGCGTCATTTGGATGCGTTTCACAAAGTTTGTGACGATCGCAAAACGGAGCTAATTACGGTTGGTGACGAAGAGGTCGACGCGATTTTGCCGCTCGAGATGGCTCAGTTTTCATACATCGAACATGCGGAAAACGTCGCCTTGGCATTGCGGGTGCTACACGATCTAGGGGTAGAGCGCTCGACCGCATTGCAAGGAATGTGGTCAGCGACGCCTGATCCGGGCATTATGACCGTAGCGGATCTAAATTTCTTTGGCCGCGAAATCAGTTTTGTGAACGGGTTTGCTGCAAACGATCCAGAGTCAACCGAGCGAATTTGGAACATGGCATGTGATCGCTATGCTAACGTGACCAAACGGATCATGATTTTCAATTGCCGATTCGATCGTCCGGATCGGTCGAAGCAATTGGCTGAGTGTTGTGCACAATGGAAGGCGGCTGACCACTACGTTCTGATCGGGTCGGGCACTTACATTTTCGCCAAGTTTGCGACTCGAGCAGGATTGGACCCGCGGAAATTAGTGATGGCCGAAGGGGATGGTGCGGATGAGATTTTTGAGAAAACGGTCAGCCTTTGCGGTCGCTCGGCGTTGGTGATGGGGATGGCGAATATCGGTGGAGTCGGCTTGGATGTCGTGCGATACTTTCGCAATCGCGGGATCGCCGATGAGAAAGCGTTTTAAGCGAGAAAAGAGAAAAGAGATCACCTCACAAAAAGTCACATGGATACATTAACAATATCGATCGGGATTGGCTTGGCCGTCAGCCTGCTGTTCTCCGAGATCTTTGGCTTGGCGGCTGGCGGGATGGTCGTGCCTGGGTATATCGCGCTTTCGCTCGACGAACCGCTGACGGTCGCTGCAACGTTTGCTGCAGCGATCGTCACCTATTTTATCGTTTATTCGCTGTCAAATTTGATTGTCATCTACGGCAAACGGCGGACGGTATTGATGGTGTTGGTCGGCTTTTTAGTCGGCATCTTTTTGGAATGGTTTTCACCATCGATCGGCATGCCTACCGAAGCGATGGATATGGAGTCGTTGGCCGAGTCCAATGATTACGAAGTGATCGGCTACATCATCCCTGGTTTGATCGGTATTTGGATTGACCGGCAAGGGATGATTGAAACGTTGGGCATTTTGATAACCGCTTCGACTGTGGTTCGTTTGGTTTTAATGTTGCTCGGGTTGGAGTTGGTGCTGTGAAGCGTTTGTATTGGCGACCTCGACAAGTCTCGCAGTCGATCATTGTTTTCATGGCCCTGTTTTCGCTTGCCGGCCTGGCCTCGGTTGAGTATTTTCGCGTCGAAGTACCTCAATCGGACATCGACAAGAAAATACAAGCTGCCGAGCTTGCTTCGGAGATGATGGAAGCGATTCGCGATGAACGCTTGCATCTGGGTTTAGATGTGAATACGACGGTTGATCCGGCGAGGACGGGGATCATTGGTGCCTTGATGACGCCGGTCACGACGCTAAGTGGTCGGCTGGGTGCCAAGCAAACCGCAACGAATCCCAACATGGCTGCGGTCGTCGTCGACATGCTGACAAAAGCTGGCGTGGGGCAAGGCGATTTGGTTGCGGTGGGCTATAGCGGGTCGTTTCCTGGCATGAATGTATCGGTGTTGGCCGCGCTGAAGATTCTCGGTGCCCGCCCGATTATTTTGGCGAGTGCGGGTTCGAGCCAGTGGGGAGCCAACGAGCCGATCTTGCTTTGGATCGACATGGAAAAGATGCTGTTTGAAGAAAACTACGTTCCCTTCCGATCGATCGCCTGTTCCTATGGTGGTTATGAGGACTTGGGGATTGGTCTTGGCGATGAAGGCCGGCGGCTGATTCGCAAAGCGATCACGCGGAACGAGTTGGAGGTACTGAAGGCGGATGATTTCGGTGCGGCCATCGAAGAGCGAATGAAGGTTTATCGGCTGCAGGCCGGGTCGCAGGACTACAAGGCTTACATCAACGTCGGCGGTGGTGCGGTATCGGTCGGGAAAACGATCGGCAAACGGGCTTACAAGCCCGGGCTAAATCGTTCCGCATCGCGTCGCGTGCTAGAAATCGACTCGATAATGACTCGGTTCATGCGTCAAGACATCCCTGTTATCCACTTGGTCGAAATGGATCAAATTGCGATGATGTATGGGATGCCTCTCAAACCACAACAACAACCAGCCGTCGGCGAAGGCGGGGTATTCAAGCAAACGCGTCGAAGCCGTATTTGGATGGCGACCGTGCTGATTGCGATTTTGGGGTCGCTACGAATCTTTGTATTAACCGATTTTGGCCATCGCTTCATGAAGGGCCGCGGATCACGCAAAACCGGTGGCCAGCCCGAACCGATGGTCTAAATCCCAAACGGCTCATCCGAGTCGGGCTTGGGTGAAGGAGGCGGTAGCGTTTCGAAGTCGGAGTTTGCATCTTTGCTGTCGACATTCGGTTTGGCTGTCTCTTCACTTGCTGGTTCGTCAGCTTGTTGCTCGGCAGTGGCAGCTTGTTCGGGTGAGCCCAAGTCTGGAGCAGACAGAATCGACGATCCCGAATCTTCTAAGTATTGGGGCTCTAAGTATTGGGGTTCATCGACAAGCGGTGTTCCGCCAGGCGACTCGATGAAGCGGATTCGCAGATGCAACTGGTGCCGCGTTTCACGAAATCCAGCCATCGAGGCAACCCAGCCAAGTTGTGGGTTGGACACGACCCCGTCATACGCAGAGATCAGATTGACAAGCAAGTCATTGTTGGGTGAACCGGCGTCGACCCAGCGGACGATGTCGTCGGGGGCCAAATAATCTAACCAGGCACTGCCTTCTTCGCCCATCGCAGCCAGTCCATCCGCCAATTGGGCGGCTGAGCGAGCGAGCGTTGTATCGGAAATTGTGGCCGACAGATTTTCAGCAGCGTAAATTCGCTGTTCGGCTAGCGATTCGGCTTGAGCTTGAAGCAGCTGGTCATCCAACCGACTGCGGTGTGGCGACGGTTGAGGGATCGCCGAGGAGATCACGTTGTCTTGGCGGCTCTGATTCGGATAGAGCCGTTCGATAAACTCGTCCTCGGCCTGCTGGTCGTAATACGGCGGATCATCGCTCAGAGAGGGTTGGTAATACGAATCCGCACCGATTTGGCCACGATAAGCGGGAGCATCAAGTCGCGGATCGTCGGCATGCGCGTAGTGGTCGTAATCGTAACGGTCGTAGCGTGGATCGTAATCAGGCAAGCTGTAGTCACCCAAACTTTGGCCGTAGGGAGCGTAGCGGTACGACTCGAAACGATAGGAGCGGTAATCGGCGTGGGGAACCGGCGGCGGAAACGGCGACCAAAACGGACTGCGACCGATCGGCGGGCCCAAAGGTGGATGGCCGAATCCGGAATCGACCGCGGTGAATGGAGCCCGGACGCGAGCCCCTCCCCATGGATCCACGTCGACGGCTACGAAGGGGGCGCGGATACGAACACCGCCTCCGAATCCGCCAAAATGGAATAATTGGGCCGACGCATTGGATACGAAGGGGACGACCAGCAGTGTGAGGGCTAGCAGGTTTGTTCTAAGGGAAAATCGAATCATGTTACGCTCGGAGAGAAAATTCGCCGTTTTCGGACAGTTGTTTTAGAGAAAGTCGCCTCTCGCATCGCGAAGGATCGCACCCAGAACGCACGTTCGCGGAGCGAAAGGTACCGATGCCGACACCCATATTTTAATAGCCATCTTAGATCAGGCACCTGTTTTTACGATGAAATCCCGAATTCTCTGACTTTCTAGCGACGGATTCTCCGGTAGCTATTGACAGAAACGATCGGAAACGGATACTTGCCCTTCTCGTAATTCCACGTTTGACGCAGTTAACGAAGCAACAACATCTTCTATGCCAACGATTAATCAGCTCGTCCGCAAGCGACGAAAGTTAAAAAAGAGTCAAAGCAAGTCGCCTGTGCTCGAAAAATGCCCTCAAAAACAGGGTGTTTGTTTGCAAGTTCGCACCATGACACCGAAGAAGCCGAACTCGGCGCTTCGAAAGATCACCCGTGTGCGGCTTAGCAATGGCAAAGAAGTCACGGTTTATATCCCTGGTGAAGGCCACAATCTGCAGGAACACTCGATCGTGCTTGTGCGTGGTGGTCGTGTTCGCGACTTGCCCGGTGTGCGTTACCAAGTGGTTCGTGGTTCGCGTGACGCACTCGGTGTCGATGGGCGTAAGCAATCGCGAAGTCGCTACGGTGCGAAGAAGTAGTTCGTTCCGATTCCCCCCCCCTTCCCCAAAAAACAAACCTTAGCCGAATAGATTAGATTCAATTATGGGACGTATTACTGCCAGCCGAACTTCTTTGAAGCCCGACCCGAAGCACAATTCGTTGTTGGCGGGCAAGTTCATCAATTGCTTGATGCTTGACGGCAAGAAGACGACCGCACAAAAGGTTTTCTATGACGCGTTGGCTGAAATCGCCAAACGCAACACCGACGCAGAGCCAATCGAGATATTCGAAGAAGCGGTAGAGAACATCAAGCCTTACATTGAAGTTCGCAGTAAACGAGTCGGTGGTGCGAGTTACCAAGTTCCGATGCAGGTCAACCGAACCCGCCAGCAGAGCTTGGCTATCCGCTGGTTGCTCGCAGCCGTTCGCGACAAGAAGGGCCGCCCAATGCACTTGAAGTTGGCCGACGAGGTCTTGGCGGCTTACAAGAAAGAGGGTGTCGCTTATACCAAACGTGAAAACACCCACCGCATGGCGGACGCGAACAAGGCGTTTGCTCACTTCGCTTGGTAGGCTTTCCTTTTAAAACGATCCACAAAACCGCGTTCGGGTATTTTGCCCGGTCGCGGTTTTTCGTGCGCGTGTGTATCTTAGTGACGCTCTCCAAACATACAAATCATCCACTGAATTTTGACCTGCGATGGCTATCGAAATATCCAAACTGCGTAACATCGGCATCATTGCCCACATCGACGCTGGCAAGACAACGGTTACCGAACGGATGCTCTACCTCAGCGGTGCGAAGCACCGTGTGGGCCGCGTCGACCATGGCACGACCGACACGGACGACGATCCTGAAGAGCAGGAGCGTGGGATCACCATTTTCAGCGCTTGTGTCAAATACAATTGGCAACAGTATTCGATCAACTTGCTTGACACGCCCGGGCACGTTGACTTTACGGCCGAAGTTGAGCGATGCTTGCGAGTTCTCGATGGTGCAGTGACGGTTTTTTCGGCGCGAGAAGGGGTTGAGGCGCAAAGTGAAACGGTTTGGCGTCAAGCGGATCGTTACGGTGTTCCGCGAATTGTCTTTATCAACAAAATGGACCGCGAAGGAGCGAGCTTCGACTCGGTCTTCAACGACATTGCTCCTCGGCTAGGCGGTCGCCCGGTCGCCGTCGAGGTGCCGGTCGGGCAAGGCCCCCCCCACGTGAACAATCCGTTTCGAGGTGTGATCGATTTGGTCGACATGAAACTGCTTGAGTTCGATCCAGAAACGGAGGGCAAGCAGGTCAAGGAAATCGATATCCCCGAAGAACTGCTCGACGATGCCATGCTTTGGCGTGAGCAGATGCTGGAAGTCGTTTACGAGCTGAGTGATGAAGCGATGCAGTTGGCGATGGAGGAAAAGCCCGTCCCCAAAGAGATGGTGATTGCGGCGCTTCGCCAAGGCTGTATCGACATGACGATTCAACCCGTCCTTTGCGGGTCGGCGTTGCATGGAATCGGGATCCAGCCATTGATGACAGCGGTTGGCAACTATTTGCCAAGCCCCCTCGATCGGCCACCCGTCGAAGGGGTGGATCCGAAGAAGCCGGATAAGAAGCGGATACGCAAGCCTGATTTGAAGGAGCCGTTTTGTGGTTTGGTCTTCAAAATTCTACCTGCGAAAACCGGTGACAATTATTGGGTCCGCGTCTACAGCGGAGAGTTAAAACAAAATTCGCGTGTTCAATGTCCGAACCGTGACAAAAAAGAGAACGTGGCTCAACTTTGGCAAATCCATGCCACCAAGAAGGATCGAGATGGACAGATTGACTCGGTCGGCGCCGGAGATATTTGCTGTTTGATCGGACCGCGGTTCGCGATAACCGGTGACACGCTTTGCGATACGAAGGAAACGATTGAACTGCCAAGTATCAAGTTCGCGGATACGGTGTTGTCGATGGCGATTGAGCCTGAGAGCACGACCGATCGCAAAAAGCTAGAAGAAACGCTGGAGATGCTCAAGCGACAAGACCCGACGTTCCAAGCGGTTGAAAATACGGAAGTCGGACAAACGCTGATTAGCGGCATGGGCGAATTGCATCTCGAAGTGATTCAGCATCGGCTGACTCGTGACTTTGGCTTGAACGTCAAATTCTACAAACCAAGAGTGAACTACCGAGAAACGATTGCTGGCAATGCGACGATAACAGGCCAATGCAATCGCCAAATCGGGGCGACCAACATGTTCGCTCGATTGAAGGTGCGGGTCACGAAACTGGAGGACACTTCATCGCCGGTGCTCGTTTTTGATCGCTTGCCGCCCGAAGGACCGTTGCAGGGCAACGTTCGAGCTGCGGCAATCGATGAGCTCAGGCAGCGTGCCGAAGGGGGAGGCTTGATCGCAGGATTCCCGTTGTCAGGTGTGAAAATCGAAGTCTTCGAGGCCGAAACTCATGAAGAGGGAAGTGACGAGGTTGCGTTCCGAATCGCAGCAGGCGACGCATTCGACAAGGGGCTCGAAGCGGCTGGACCTGTCTTGCTTGAACCGGTGATGAAGGTCGAAGTCACGACGCCCGAAGACTATATGGGTGAAATCGTCGGCGATTTGCAACAGCGTCGCGCGATCATCGCGGCGACCGAAACACGAGGAGCGATGACGGTGATTACCGCTCACGCTCCACTCAAGGAGATGTTTGGCTACAGCAGTGCGGTGCGAAGTTTGAGCCAAGGACGAGCGGGCAGCAGTATGGAGCCGCACAGTTACCAACCGGCCCCCCAAGAAGACGCGGATGCGTTTAGCTATTGATTGCCTTATGCCTGAAACACTCTCCTTTGCCGACAACGTCTTAACACTGATCGACCAGACGAAATTACCGTCGGACCTTGTCATGCTCGAATGCCGGACGGTCGAAACAACGTTTGCTGCTATTCAAAGGCTATCGGTGCGTGGTGCTCCGGCGATTGGGATCGCTGCAGCATACGGTGTTTGTCTCGCCCGTGACACCGACGGCGCCCGTGACACCGACGGCGCCCGTGACACCGACGGTAACCGTGACACCGACGGTAACCGTGACGTTCGGGCTCGTTCCGCCTACGGCGCCGCAATCGATCGATTGGCCGAAAGCCGTCCGACGGCGGTGAACTTGTTTTGGGCACTCGACCGAATGCGAACGGTCCTCGAGTCAACTTCCGACGACAACCTCTTGCACGATCGCTTGGTGAGCGAAGCAAAAGCGATTCACGAAGAAGATCGTCAAATGTGTCAAGCAATCGG
The DNA here is from genome assembly GCF_007860185.1 of Novipirellula aureliae. Taxonomy (NCBI): domain Bacteria; kingdom Pseudomonadati; phylum Planctomycetota; class Planctomycetia; order Pirellulales; family Pirellulaceae; genus Novipirellula; species Novipirellula aureliae. The sequence goes on along the minus strand of NZ_SJPY01000006.1, from coordinate 487,257 downwards.
TCGGCATGGAGCCAAACAACTTCACTCGTGCAAAAATGTATTGACGCATTGCAATGCAGGTGGATTGGCGACTTCAATGTGGGGCACGGCGCTGGCACCGATCTATGAGTTGCATCAATCAGGACATGCAATTCATGTCTTTGCCGACGAGACGAGACCACTGCTTCAAGGCGCTCGCTTGACAGCTTGGGAGTTGTCGCAGGCTGGCGTTCCAGTCACGGTCTTAACCGATTCAATGTCGGGGAGCTTGCTGAGATCAGGTCGTGTGGATGCCGTCATTGTTGGCACCGATCGCATTGCAGCAAATGGTGACATTGCCAACAAGATTGGAACGTATCCATTAGCGGTTTTGGCAAGGTATCACAACGTGCCTTTCTATGTGGCTGGCCCCTCGAGTACGTTTGATACAAAGCTTAAAAGCGGAGACCTCATTCCGATCGAACAGCGGCATCGAGACGAGGTCGCACGGCCTTACGGGATTCAGCTCGTGCCGGACGCTGCCGATGTTATGAACCCAGCCTTCGACGTTACCCCTGCCGAACTCGTCACAGCCATCATCACCGAACGAGGCATTGTCGAAAAGCCGAACGCGGAAAAGCTGGCTGAACATTTCGGCGTTTTGGAGCGATAGTCGCCGCATTGGTTAAATGCATAGCCTTTAGGCGACTCGGGGAGACGCGTGAATCGGTGAAAGCCTGGACTCCCACTTGCCCTTTCGCCCTTTCGCCCTTTCGCCCTTTCGCCCTTTCGCCCTTTCGCCCGCGAAAACGCTTTCGCTCGTTGAGCAGAGCGACAACAATTGGGTGTTTTGATCGAGAATGACGCTTCGTTGCTTGTCCATCGCATCTCGTTTTCTGGAATCTTTGAATGTTGAAAAGCCCATTTCCAGAAATGGACCGGTATCTCGAATCGTTGTGGCCAGAGATTCACGCCAGACGGGATATCGAAGGTCGAACGAGGAATGTCGAATAGCGAAGCTGCGTTGAGGAATTGGCGTCGAAGATCATCCATAACTGACAACAGCTAGGATCTCAGGTATCATGACGGCATCCTGAAAACGACTGACCGAGCTTTTCGGGCAGACGGTTTTGATTTGAGAAGTTCTCCGAAAGTGAAGCTAGAGCCCCTGAATGCCGACAACGAATACGCAGCCACTGCTTAGCAGCGAATTACTGGGGCGACTCGAACGTTTGGAATTGGTGTCGCGTAAAGTGTTTCGCGGACGGATGAAGGGCGAACGGCGCAGTCGGCGCAAAGGGCAAAGCGTCGAGTTTGCCGATTTTCGAAACTATGTCGCTGGTGATGATCTAAGGCAAATCGATTGGAATCTCTACGCTCGTTTGGACCAATTGTTTCTTAAACTATTTCTCGAAGAAGAGGATTTGCACTTTTTTGCCTTGGTTGACGCCAGCGAATCGATGAACTTTGGCGATCCGACGAAACTTCGCGTTGCCAAACAACTCGCGGCTGCCTTGGGCTATGTCGGGCTTTGCCGAGCGGACCGGGTCAGTGTTTCGGTGCTCGGTAAAGAAGGTCGCCGTGCTCCGATTCTTCGCGGCCGAGCGAGTTTGTGGAAAATGCTGGCCTATTTGGATAGTGTCGAAAGCGGGCATAACGTTTCACTTCACGACGGCGTTCGCGACTTTGCCATCCGCACAACAGGTACCGGTGTAGCTGTCTTGCTGACCGACTTGATGGATAAACAGGGCTACGAGTCGGCTCTTCGAATGTTGATCGGGCGGCGGATGGATGTCTTTGTGATGCACATCTTATCGCCCGAAGAGATCGATCCGCCACTCCGAGGCGACCGGAAATTGATCGATGTCGAAGATCGTGACGAATCGGAGATCACCATCAACGCGTACGTGCTGCGGAAATACAAAGAAACGGTCCAATCGTTTATCGGTAACGTCAAACAATTCTGCTCGCAACGTTCGATCGTCTACGTTCCAGTCCGAACCGACACTCCCGTGGAAACGATCGTTACTCAATATCTGCGTCAGCGAGGAGTGGTTCGATGAGTTGGATATCGACTTTGACGCCGCTGCAGTGGGGACTGTTTTCATTGATCCCGATTGGCATCATCCTACTGTACTTTCTGAAACTGCGCCGTGAACCGGTTGAAGTACCGAGTACCTATTTGTGGATACGAACGATCGAGGACTTGCATGTCAACAGCTTGCTGCAGCGACTCCGGCGCAGCTTGTTGTTGTTTTTGCAGTTGTTGATCGTCGCCTTGGCTGCATTGGCTCTCCTTCGTCCCGGACTGCGGGGGGAAGTCGCCAGCCAGGGGCGTTTGATTTTCTTGGTCGACATATCGGCCAGCATGCAGGCGGCGGATGTTGAGGGGTATGCGAATCGATTCGAGCAGGCCAAAGCGTTGATCGCTGAGCGGATCGAGGCGATGAACGATGACGAGACAGCGATGCTAATCTCATTCAGTGATCGTACGGAGGTGTTGCAGTCGTTTACGTCCGATCGGCGTCGTCTACGCGAGGCTTTGTCGCGAGTGGCGGTGACGAACCGCCCGACCGATGTTTTAGGGGCATTGAAAGCGGCCGATGGATTGGCAAACCCGCGTCGGACGAGCGAAGCGGGCGACGTCAACGATGTCCAGGTCGCCGATGCGAAGCCTGCCGATCTGTTGCTTTACAGCGATGGTGGTTTCCAAACGGTTACCGAATTTGATCTTGGCAATTTGAATCCACAGTACATTGCACTGGGAAGTACCACTCCGAAAAACCTCGCGGTATTGGCATTCTCGGCAGAGCGGAATGTGGAAAAACCGTCCGAGATTCAAGCGTTCGCAACGGTCGTGAACTTGGGTAGTGTCGCTGCATCGGCGCCGGCCACGCTCACGCTTGATGGCGAACTGCTCGATGCGTCAAATGTCGATTTGCCGCCTGGTGAACAGGTTGGATTGTCGTTTGCATTCGAAAGTGATGAGGCGGTCTCTTTGGAATTCGCTTTGGACATTGACGACGATCTGGAAATCGATAACGTCGCCTACGCTGGATTGACACCGCTGCGAACAGTCTCGGTTCTGGTCGTGACGCCAGGCAACACGCCTCTCAAGTTAGCTCTCGAAACGCCTAAGTCGAGCAAGATATGTGAGTCGCAGTTTGTCCTGCCTTCTTATCTGGCGACGGAAGCGTACACGCAGCGTGCGTCGGCGGGGACCGATGATTTGATTGTCTACGACCGCTGTTCGCCGCCTTCGATGCCAACGACCAATACCTTCTTCATCGGATCGATTCCGCCTAAGAACGAAATGGCTCGCGATGCCGACTGGAGCTGGAAAACAGAGCCGTCGGGTGTCGTGCTTGTCGATTTGGACCGAACCCATCCGCTCATGCGATACCTTGAACTGTTTTCACTCTTGATCTTTCAAGGCCGTGCGTTGGAAGGGCCGCCGGGTGCAATTGAGTTGCTGGGGGCCGACATTGGACCGGTCATGATGTTGGCACCTCGCGATGGCTATCAAGATTTAGTCTTAGGGTTTGAACTGGTTAGCGAGGATGCGGATGGCGCGACTCAAACGAATACGAATTGGTACGCCGAAAGGTCATGGCCCGTATTTGTATTGAATGTGCTGCGTTATTTGGCAGGTGCGGCAGAGGCGAGTGGGGCACCATCGTTTAAGCCTGGCGATACGGTGCGACTGCGGCTCGAAAGTGCGCTGCCCGAGGTGGATGTGGAGCGGGTTGGCGATCAGGCGATTCGAACGCCGGTCGGCCCGTCGGGGACCGTTGAGATTGTTGCTACCGATAAACCCGGAAATTATCGGGTCACATCGGGTGAGCGAGTGGTGGACCTGTTTTCGGTCAACCTGTTCGATTCTCGGGAAAGCGAGATCGCTGTGGCGCCGACAGTCGAATTGGGCTATGAATCGGTTGAAGCCGATTCCGCTGCACTGGAAAAACGAATCGAGTACTGGCGATGGCTACTGCTTGGCGTCTTGGTTTTGCTGGTGATCGAATGGTGGGTGTTCAGTAAACGGATTGGATAACCGCTACAATCGCTAGCAGTTCCCATTGGAACGAATCGGATTTGCTCGTCCGCAGCCTTTTTGAGCGGGTTCGGTTCAGCGTGGCGTAGGTTTGGGTGTTGTGCCGTTACTGACCCTCCGTTTGCTTGCCATTTGATATGAACACGATCCAGGCCGCCGCTCTTCGTGCTCGCGTCGTCGTCACGTCGCCCGTTCGCAAGGTTCGAAACCGACGATTGATTCTTCGTGGCACCGCGCCGATGTTTGTCCCGTTCTATCACCGAGTGGCCGACACGCACCCAAACGATTGGACGATTTCGCGAGACGATTTTTTGTCTCACGTTGATTATTGCCAAGCCCGTTTCGACTTGGTCGGATTGAATGAGATCCAACGGCGAGTTGGGCGAAATCATTCGCCTCGACCAAGTGTGACGTTTACGTTTGATGACGGTTATGCTGAGAATCTCGATTTTGCCCTGCCTCTACTCGCCGACCGCCAGATTCCGTGTGTCTATTTTGTTACCGTCGATGCGATTGAAAACCAGACACCGTTTCCACATGATATCGAAGCAGGCGTTCGCTTGGCGGTGAATACAGCCGCGCAATTGCGTGAGATATCCGCGATGGGGATTGAGATTGGGCTGCATACGCGAAGTCATATCGACTTTTCAAATGTTACCGATCCCGCCGTCCTTCACGATGAAATCGTTCATGCGAAAGAGCGACTAGAAGATATCATCGGGGACCAAGTCCGCTACTTTGCCTTCCCCTATGGACTACCACCGCAATTGACACCGCAAGCGATCGAGATGGTTCATGAATCAGGGATGCACGGTTTTTGCAGTGCGTTTGGCGCGTACAACTTGGTCGGACGTGACGCATTTCACATTCGCCGTTTTCATGGCGACCCGAACTTTTCAAGGTTTCAAAATTGGCTGAGCTTTGATCCAGCAAAAGTTTCCAACGAACCAAAGATTGAATACAAGTAGCAGCGTCTCTCCGAGACGCTGACAGCCCCGAGTCTCGGAGAGACTCGGCTACTGAATTACGAGTCTCGGAGAGACTCGGCTACTGTTTTACGAGTCTCGGAGAAGTTCGGGTACTGAATTACGAGTCTCGGAGAGACTCGGCTACTGTTTTATGAGTCCCGGAGAAGTTCGGGTACTGAATTACGAGTCTCGGAGAGACTCGGCTACTGCAAAGTCGCTATTATGTTCCAACGAATTCAACAACTCTATCGTCCTGTCTTGTCTCGTCGTGCAAACGGGCCGCTACGGTGCCTGTTTGTGATTACGAGTATGCCGGTTGGCGGTGCAGAGACGTTGCTGGTCAACTTGATGCAGCGGATGAACCGTGATTGCATGATCCCCGAAGTGGCATGCTTAAAAGAAGCAGGACCGCTTGGCGAGGAAATCGCTAAAGACTTTAAAGTTCATTCAAATCTACTCTCTAGCAAGTACGACCTTCGCATTTTGCCGCGACTGGTTCATCTGATGACCACGCGTCAAGTGGATGTGGTCATTACAGTTGGTGCGGGCGACAAGATGTTCTGGGGGCGATTGGCAGCCAAAATCGCTGGCGTCCCTGTGATCGCTGCGGCACTTCATTCAACGGGATGGCCAGACGGTGTCGGGAAACTCAATCGGGTTTTGACTCGAATCACCGACGCGTTCATTGCGGTTGCTGATTCACATGGCGAATTTCTGAGAGATTTTGAAAAATTCCCGGCCGATAAAATCAATGTCATTCGCAACGGAATTGATTGTGATCGGTTTGTGCCGAGTGATGAAGCCCGGCAAAACCTTCGCGCCGAACTCGGATTGACCAGAGATGAATCAATCGTGGGAATTGTCGCGGCGCTACGGCCTGAAAAAAACCATGCGATGTTCTTACGGAGTGCTGCGGCAGTCCTCAAACGATGCCCTGATACTCACTTTGTCGTCGTGGGTGACGGACCGGAGCGAGCAGGAATGGAAACGCTGATCGGGCTGTTGGGGATCCGCGACCGCGTGCATTTGCTCGGGACGCGGCATGACGTTCCGCAGCTGGTTGCGGCGATGGATGTGTTCGCTCTTCCATCGCTCAACGAAGCGTCGCCTGTTTCGATTTTGGAAGCACTGTCGTGTGGAGTTCCGGTAGTCGCTACCGAAGTCGGTTCGATTGCGGAAACGGTTCTTGACGGAGTGACCGGACACCTGGTCGCATCCGAGGATGAGAATGCGATGACCGAGGCAATGGTTCGTTTGCTGAAGCATCCCGAAAACGCCAAAGCGATGGGACAAAAAGGACGAGAAATGGTGCAAGCGACGGGCTCGCTCGATGCGATGGTTCGTGGGTATGAGTCGTTGGCGGTTGAGATTTACGATTCAAAGGTTCCAACGGTTCAAGGGAGCCGGCAATCTTTGGCGAAAGAACAGGGATGACGCCGCTTCGCAAAGAACCGCTCGGCAAGTAAACTGCCGTTTATGACAATCACGAGTCACTTTATCGTTCTATTGGCGAAACTGTTTAGCGGGTTTACGGTGCGTTGGGTCGATTGCCAACCCGATACTTGCCAGCGGATTTATTTTGCCAATCACACCAGCCATCTCGACGCGGTCGTGTTATGGTCGGCCTTGCCGCGCGAAGTTCGCGCAGTAACGCGACCGGTCGCCGCAAAAGATTATTGGTCGTCGGGCTGGGTCAAACCGCATATGGCTCGTAGCTTCAATGCTCTATTGATCGACCGCAAGGAGATCAAAGTTCACCGCAGCCCGATCGATTCGATGTTGCAGCAGATGGGAGATGTCTATTCGCTCATTGTGTTTCCCGAAGGAGGTCGATCGTCGAGCGACAATGAAATGGGAACGTTCAAAAGCGGGTTATACTACATGGGCAAAAAACGTCCGGATTTGGAGCTGGTTCCGGTCTTTATCGACAATGTGAACCGCATCCTGCCGCGAGGCGAGGTGTTGCCGGTGCCGCTGCTGAGTTGTATCACAATTGGGCCGCCGATCTTTTTAGAAGCGGGCGAGCCGAAGGTGGCGTTTTTGAAACGAGCACGCGAGGCAGTACAAAGATTAAAGGATATTTAATGCCTTCTTTAGCATCCGGTAGCGACAGTCGCCAAGACTTTCGTCCACACGGAAAATCGAAACCCTTGACGAAATCCGCTACTTGCATTGCAAAGATCGTTGGCAAGATCGATTACAGGCCGAAGTCACAGTAGCCGTTGTCTTGCAGACGGACCATCAAGCAGATCAGGGCTGCTTGCGTCGAAACCCCAAGCTTCTTCATTGCTGAATTTCGGCGATTCTCAATCGTCTTGTCGGATACCTTTAGCAACGCTGCCATCCGTTTGACCGTTTCGCCTTTGGTGACGAGGACCGCTACCTGCTGTTCGCGATCCTCTAAACTAGCAAAGCGGTTCCATAGCGAAGCTAGCTGAGGTGTTTCAAGTTCGCTGGAATCGCATTGCTTGACTTCGATGATTCGAGTGACTCCTAAAATCGCTGCCCTTGGATGTCCGCAGCCTGTCAATGAACGCTTCATGGTACGAAGTGTTAGGGAACGTCCTCGCTGGTCGATACCAGCATGCTCAAATTCGACCGAAGAACAGCCCGCAAGCAGCAACGCGTCCGAATGCAACGAAACGGTGCGAATGGTTTCGGACAAAAAGTCAGCACTGAATCGGCCGACCGAGTTCACCGTGCCCGCAAACGTCTCCTCGAAGATGGAATTGGAATGCAAAATCTGGCCGTCGGCTGACTTGATGTAAGCGCAGTCCGAAACGGCATCGATTACGGGATAGACAGGCTCATGCCGCAAAAGTGCATGCCAAACCTCTTGGAACAATCTTTCCACCTCTTGAGCAAATGCGGCATCGAGATGGTGAGAAAGAGGCACAGAAAAATTTTCCATAATTATGCTTGCAAGTACGGGCTGTGTTTTGCAATGAAGCAGTTAGGCACCCCTCATAAACAGGATCATTCGTGCAGGTAATTTGCAGAGGGGGGGGGGACTGCATCAAAGTTGCCAAGAATAAGAAAGATCACTCCGGACATCGAATAGGGGCAATCACTCGATGCCCGGGTGATCAAAAACGGACCGACCGTGGGGCAAACGACCTGTCCTATAACTAGTATCGCATATTGTTTGTTCTGAATCAGGAAAAAACATACGGATTACGTAATTTCATGGTCGAGATTGTGCAGGAGCGTCACCAATAGGCGTTGTTTCGAGAGGAGGGGCTATTGATCGCATCGAGGATTCGGGCACGCCGTCGGTCCGTCATGCAGGAATCGTTTGCCGAGTGGATTTTTGGTGGTGATTTGCAGCGATTTTTCCCATCAAAGCGTGAGCGAGAGCTTAGGCAATGACGGACAACCTGTTTGCTGAAGAGCCCGATTGCTGGTACCTTCCACCTTAAAAGCTGACGTTTGGGCCGCCTAGGTGATGGCTTCCGTTTCGTCAACCAATCGTTAGACCGCGTGCCCATTAGACCGCGTGACCCGTTAGACCGCGGGCCCGTTAGACCGCGGGCCCAGCCTGCCGCGCGTTCGTTGCGTCGGCCGTTCGTTGCTGCAAAACGCGGAGGCGTTGCTCACGTGGTTTTAGCGAAAAACCAATTATCAACACAGGATACAACGAAGTGACACATCGAATCGCAGTGATTGGTGGCGGGGTTTCCGGACTCGCGGCGGCTCATCACTTACTCGAAATCAATCCCGAATTTGAAGTCCGTTTGTTTGAGGCGAGCCAGCGAGTCGGAGGGGTTATCGAAACGACCGAGATCGACGGGTTTCTCGTCGAAAGTGCTGCGGACAATTTTATCACGACTCCAAACGCGGGTGTGAAGCTTTGCGAGCGAGTTGGGTTGGGTGACGATTTGATCGGAACCAATCCACTGGGACGCAAAGCGATGGTCGTTAGCCGTGGTCGGTTGGAGCCGATCCCTGAAGGATTTCTGATCATGGCTCCTTCGCGTCTTTGGCCGTTGGTGACAACGCGGACGCTCGGGATGCTGGGCAAACTGCGTGCGGGCTGGGAATATTTTGTCCCACAAAAGCATCGCGAAGAGGACGAATCGCTCAAGGCATTTGTGACTCGCCGTTTTGGAAAAGAACTGTTCGAGCGACTTGTGCAGCCTCTTGTCGGTGGAATTTACACTGCCGATCCTGAGAAACTTAGCGTGGCTGCGACGATGCCTCGATTCTTGGAAATGGAACGCAAACACGGCAGTTTGATTTCGGCGATGTTAAAGGCGCGCAAGGGCAAACCGGCCGAAAAGTCCTCTGGCGCAAGGTATGGCCAATTTGCAACACTGCGAGGAGGCATGAGCCGTTTAATCGAAGCGATTCGAGGTCGGTTGCCGGTCGATACGATCCAAACCGAACGTCCTGTCGAAAGCGTACAACAGAACGCGGGGGGGCAATGGGTCTTGGAAGTGGGGGGCCAACAGGCGTCGACAGAAACCTTTGACGCGGTCATCATTGCGGCACCGGCACGGCATGCGGCCAAAATGCTTAGCCTCGTCGATGCCAAGGTTGCGGAAGAGTTGAGTCGGATCGAGTACGCCAGTTGCGCGGTATTGTCGATGGGCTATCGCCGCGACCAGATTCAGCATCCGCTCGACGCGTTCGGTTTTGTCGTACCGATCGTTGAAGAACGGCAAATTTTGTCATGCAGCTTCTCTAGCGTGAAATATGACGGGCGAGCGCCCGAGGATCACGTTTTGCTTCGCGTCTATCTTGGTGGTGCTTGCCAGAGCGAGCTACTCGAAAAGTCCGACGATGAGTTGATTCAAATCGCCCGAGGGGAATTGGCGGATCTGATCGGTTTAAGTGGAGAGCCGCTGTTCACGCGGTTGAGCCAACAGCGGCAGGCGATGCCGCAGTACCATGTCGGCCACTGCGACCGGGTCGAATTGATCAACCGTCGTTTGGGATCCTTCCCAACGTTGGGATTGGCGGGCAACTCCTTGAATGGCGTCGGAGTCCCCGGCTGTATCGAAAGTGGTGAATCAGCAGCCGAGCGTGTCGCCGCGGCGTTAGCCATCAGCAAAGCGGAAACCGCCGAGTCGGCTTGAACGGAATCCGTTAAAGGAAAAATCACCGACTTTACTAGGATACTCCATTTACAGACCCGCTAGCGGGTCGGTACACTCTCGGGTCCTCAAAAATAGGTCCAGCCGGCGATTTGCCGACTTATTCGTCTCTTCCCCTCCATTTTTCGCTCGAGTTTTTTCGTGTTTGATTCGCTGTCCGAAGGTTTGCAGTCTGCTTTCAAGAGCTTGTCTGGTAAAGGCAAGTTGACCGAAGGTAATATGCGCGACGGGCTCGAATTGGTCAAAAAGTCGATGCTGGAGGCCGATGTTAGCTATTCGGTTGTCCAGGACTTCATGGAGCATGTCTCCGAGAGAGCACTCGGCAAACGTGTGCTGTTGAGTCTGCGTCCGCACGAAGAGTTGGTGCGGATTGTCAATGACGAGCTGATTTCGATCCTTGGGCCTGTCGACTCGTCCCTGCACCTGAAGGAGTCGGGGCCGACGATTATCATGCTTTGCGGCTTGCAAGGTAGTGGTAAAACGACGACGTGCGGCAAGTTATCGCAGCTGCTCAAGGAAGAGAAGATCACCCCGATGTTGGTGGCGGCTGACTTGCAGCGGCCCGCGGCGATCGAGCAATTGCACGTGATTGGCCGCCAACTAGACGTCCCCGTCTATAGCGAATCGGACAACAAGGATCCGGTCAAGGTTTGCAGGAATGGGATCGCGAAGGCGAAAGCCGAAGGGGCTCGCGTTGTCATTCTAGACACCGCCGGCCGATTGGCGATCGACCAAGAATTGATGGGCGAGCTGCAGCGGATCGATAAAAAGGTCCAACCGGATCAGGTTTACTTGGTCGTCGACGGGATGACGGGCCAGGACGCGGTCAACAGTGCCGGAGCGTTCAATGACGCGTTGGAACTGAACGGCGTCATTATGACCAAGCTTGACGGTGACGCCCGTGGCGGTGCGTTGTTGTCGGTCAAACAGGTAACGGGAGTCCCGGTCAAGTTTATCGGTACCGGGGAGCGATTTGATGCTCTCGAACCGTTTCGTCCCGAGGGGATGGCGAGCCGAATTTTGCAGATGGGCGATATCGTCGCAGCTGCTCGTGAAGCCCATCGAATCGTCGACGAAAAAGAGCGTGAAGAGATCGAAGCAAAGATGGCGTCGGGCGACTTCACGCTCGACGACTTCAAAGACATGATGATGAAGGTCGCTCAGCCAGGATTGATGGGCAAGATGATGGGCTTGATGCCTGGCATGGGCCAATTCAAAGAGATGATGGATAGCGACGAAGCCGCGGGGGGGATTCGGCAAACGATCGGTGCGATCAATTCCATGACGATGGAAGAGCGTCGTAATCCAAAGTCGATCGACATCCACCGGCGGACCCGAATCGCCAAGGGGGCGGGCGTCCAAGCGTCGACGATTTCGCAATTGGTGAAACAATTCGAAACGATGAAACCGATGATGCAAGCGATGATGGGCAAAGGCGTCGGCGACCGCATGAAGATGATGCGGCAAATGCAGCAAGGCGCCGCGCTGGGCGACCCGACGCTGGGCATGAAAACAAAGAAAAGTACCGGCGAGCGATTGTCGCCTGCCGAGAAGAAAAAACGAAAAAAAGAACGCGACCGAATGTTGCGAAAAATGAAACGGAAGAAGTAGTATTGCCGTACGTATGCGGCACCGACCCGGCACGATCATTGATCGTCCCAGGCAGTCTGACCGAAAGTGTAACCCTTTATTGAAGCGAGTGCTTCAACACGGAAAGCGAAGAAGTTTAATGGCAGTAAGAATTCGAATGAAAAAGTTAGGCCGGTCCCACCGTCCTTTCTTCCGCGTTTGTGCAATGGACCAACGCAGTCCGCGTGATGGCCGAGTGATCGAAGAACTCGGCTATTACGACCCCATGTGCCCCGAAACCGATGCCCGGGTTTCACTAAAGTCAGATCGTATCGACCATTGGATCAGCGTCGGTGCGCAGCCGAGTGATAAGGTTGCCGTGCTGATCAAGAAGTACGGAACCAACGGCACGCATCTGGAACAGCAAAAGGCTGCGTTGGAGCGTCTTGGCAAGCGGAAGCAATACACGCCGGCACCTCCCGAAGCTCCCAAGCCGAAGGCGGAAGAGCCCAAGGCGGAAGCTGCACCCGAGTCAGAAGAGCCCAAGGCGGAAACTGCGACGGATGACGCCGCAGCGACGGAAGAAGCGGCCAGCGAATAAACACGGGCTGTTTCTGTTCCATGCGATTTGACATTGTTACTCTGTTCCCTGCCATTTTCGATGGTTACCTAACCCAGAGTTTGCTCGACAAGGCGATCCAGCGAAAGTTGGTCGAAATCCACAGGCACGACCTGAGAGATTGGGCGGCAGACACGCCGCATCGCAAAGTGGATGACCGCCCCTTTGGTGGCGGGCCGGGCATGTTGATTCAAGTCCATACAACCGTCGATTGCGTGGAAGCAGTAGAAACGATGGACGCAAAACCTGCTCGGCGGATTTTGCTCTCCCCCGGTGGCAAACGGTTCGATCAACCGCTTGCCGAAGACCTCGCTACCAGCGATCGGATCATGCTGCTCTGTGGCCGCTACGAAGGGTTCGATCAACGAGTTGTGGACATCTTGCAACCGGAAGAAGTCAGTGTTGGCGACTTTGTCCTCAACGGAGGCGAGGTGGCCGCGATGGTTATCGTCGATGCAGTTGTCCGGCTTTTGCCGGGTGTGCTTGGCGATGAAAATAGTTGTATCGAGGATTCGTTTAGTCGAGGCAATCGATTGCTCGAGTTTCCTCAATACACGAGGCCGAGAGAATATCGCGGCCATGAAGTTCCAAGCGTTTTGCTCGGTGGCGACCATAAAGCGATTGCCGACTGGCGCGATGCACAAAGCCGAGAACGGACGCGGCAGCGGCGCAGTGATTTGCTGCCCGAAAACAAACCAAACAATTAATCAATTAAACAGAAGCGAGAATCAATATGAGCCAACAAACCATTATGGAATTGGTCGAGAAAAGTTCGATCAAAGAAAATCCACCCCAATTTGATATTGGAGATACGGTCGACGTTCACCTGAAAATCCTTGAAGGTGCCAAAGAACGAATCCAGGTATTCAGTGGCGTCGTGATTGCTAAGAGTGGAAGCGGATCAAAAGAAATGTTTACCGTTCGCCGAATCGTCGCTGGCCAAGGTGTCGAACGCAAGTTCCCGCTGCATAGCCCACGCATCGAGAAGGTTGAAATCAAACGAAGCGGCGTCGTTCGCCGAGCCAAGCTATACTTCTTGCGTGATCGTATCGGTAAAGCTGTGCGTTTGAAAGAACGCCGTCGATAAGCGAGACCGCTTGTTTCACGGCGGTTTGAACGTGGCCGAGGCTCTAGCCTGGGCGAATACCTCTCCCGCGCAGACGAGAGGTCTGGGCGGTGTGGTTCCGTTTGCCCAGGCTAGAAGCCTAGGCTGTGCTCCTTTTACCAAGGCCCGCGGACGTAGTTCACGCCAAACTGGTCGGTGTGGCTGGGCCATTGCGGGGTCGCACGGAATCGGCCTTGTGCGCCGCTTGCTGGGGCGCCGGCACTGCGTCCGTATTGATGGTAAATCGGATACATTTGGTTCTGGCTTACGCCCCACGACAAGGTTTGTCGCATATGGGCTGTCGGAGGCACGATCAATGCTTGAGGCACCCCCGAGTTTTGGTAGTAGTAACCACCATGCCAAGGGCGATCCATCGCGTAGTTATGAGCCCAAACTTGGGTCATTGCGTACGGGTCGCCCGCATCGGCTTCGTTTTCACCCGAAAAAAATCCAGCCAAAGTCGCTAGGCAGCCAGCGGTAATGAGAAGTTGTCGAATCATAGCATCAAGCCAATGAAAGTGTGAAAATAAACATGTAATCCGTAGCCGCGTCTCTCCGAGACGCGAAAGAGTAGCCGCGTCTCTCCGAGACGCGAAATACTCGTGTCTCGGAGAGACACAGCTACTGGGAAATCTCGTGTCTCGGAGAGACACGGCTACTGGGAAATCTCGTGTCTCGGAGAGACACGGCTACTGGGAAATCCCGTGTCTCGGAGAGGCACGGCTACTGGGAAATTCCGTGTCTCGGAGAGGCACAGCTACTGGGAAATTCCGTGTCTCGGAGAGGCACGGCTACTGGGGTTAGCGTGGCAGTCGCAAGTAATTCCAATAGAAATTGCTCATTGCCGTGCGAACCGGTGGAGTCCAGTAAACCGCCCGCGTCCGGTTCATCCCCCGACCATTGTCATAGTAGTTATGAAAACGGTTCTTGTGGGGATAAAGCATTTCTTCGGGATAGAAAGGCTGGTAGGTAAAGTGGGTATTGCCAACGTGTGGGGACACGGGTCCTGGGCACGTGTACATTTGGGCGTTCACGGCATTGCAGTTGCCTTGCGTGAAATAGTTGTAGAACAGATCGGGTTGTCCGTATTTGCGGCCCACGCATCCGGCGCCACAATCGCCGACCGAAAACCGTTCGCCACAGCTTTCACAATCAAAGGACGAGTCGTTCGCTGGATTCTCGTTCGCAAGATCGCCAACGTAGGAGCCAGCTGATCCGCCGACGACCGTGTCGCTAACGACATGCGAATTGATGATTCGTTCGCCGGAACCGAGCGATTGGGCAGATGCTGATGGAACTGACGTTGCCAGCATGGCCACCGCAGCGGTACAAACAAGTTGGTTGATAATTTGACGTCTCATCCTGCGGTTCCTCCTGAACCTTGGCCGTATCGATTTGGTGTTCGAAAAATCTCCGAACGAAAGCTTGGAGCCTATCCGAAAGGGGTCTGCCCCTCTCGCCTCGCCTGCAAAGGGTCAGACCCCTTTTCGGATTGGCTCTTAATGGCAAACATCGGATGATGCTTAGGGTTCGCATGACCTTTGCAATCCGACACGCCACCTCTAACCTGACCGTCGGTTCCGTCAGGACACGCTTGATTGGGATAAACGGGTGGATTGTTAAAATAGCTACGGTTGACCTATCGAGTTAAATCCTCATAAAGCGTACAAATTACCAAACGAACCGGCCAGTTGATAGAAAAAAGGACCATTTAGCGTGGCAAAACGCTCGAAACGATCATCCAACCGCAAAAGTAAATCCGAGTCGAACGGATCGCTGTTTGACGTCGTTGACGATGCTTTATTGACATCGATTCCGCTACGGCAAGCAGCTCAATCTCGCTATTTGAACTACTCACTTTCGGTCATCACCAGCCGAGCGTTGCCGGACGTTCGAGACGGGCTGAAGCCAGTCCAACGGCGGATCTTGTACACGATGAGCCAACAAGGGCTCAACGCGACGGCGAAACACCGTAAATGTGCCAAGGTCGTCGGCGACGTCATGGGAAATTATCACCCGCACGGTGACAGCAGTATCTACGAGGCGCTGGTCCGCATGGCGCAGCCATTTTCGTTGCGAATGCCTTTGATTGACGGCAGCGGTAATTTTGGCAGCATCGATGGTGATAACGCTGCCGCGATGCGGTATACCGAATGCCGGATGACGCCGATCGCATCGGAAGTTCTCGCCGATTTGGCAACTCGCACGGTCGCCTTTAAACCGAACTATGACGGCAGCCGCGAAGAACCGGTCGTGCTGCCGAGCCGTGTGCCTAACTTGCTCGTCAACGGCGCGACAGGGATTGCCGTCGGGATGGCTACAAACATCCCCCCCCATAACTTGAAGGAGGTCTGCCAAGCATTATTGAAACTGCTGCGTGACCCCGAGATCAAGGATTACCAACTCGTCGCCAACGATGCGGTGCAGGGCCCCGATTTTCCAACCGGTGGCCAAATCACGAACACCAAAGATGAGCTGCGGGAAATCTACAGCACCGGCCAAGGCACGATCAAGCTTCGCGGCACCGCAAAGTTAGAGACCAAGTCCAAGAGCGGCAAGGTGCTAATGATCGATGCGATTCCGTTTGGCGTCAATAAATCGGCGCTCGTCGAGCGGATCAACGAACTGATCTATTCGGGCAAGTTCCCACTTGTCATCGAAGCACGTGACTTATCGACCGAAGACATTCGCATCGACTTGTTACTTAAAAAGGACGCCGATGAAAACATGGTGTTGGCGTATTTGTACAAGCACACCGATTTCCAAAAGAATTTCAACGTCAACTTGACCTGCTTGGTGCCGACCGAGAACCCCGAAGTCGGTGCACCGAACCGGCTAGGTTTGAAAGAGATTCTTTGGCACTTTCTGCATTTCCGATTAAGCGTCCTAACGAAGCGACTTGAAAACGAACTCGCGGCGCTGAATCGTCGAATTCACATACTAGAGGGCTTTGCCCTCGTCTTTGATGCGCTCGATGAGATCATCGCGATCATTCGAAAATCAGACGGCAAAGCGGATGCGGCGGAAAAGATCATGGCCCGCTTTCCTGCGGCGAAGGGCGGACTCGATGCCGAGCAAACCGATGCGATTTTAGAGCTAAAGCTCTACCGACTGGCAAAACTCGAAATCGAAGTGATCCTGAAAGAGCTTAAAGAGAAACGAAAACGGGCTAAGGAGATTGAAAAGCTGCTTAGCGACGACGAGAACGATTACACGCGATCGGGACGCTGGCAAATCATTCGCTCCGAGATTGAATCGCTGATTGCGGACTACAGCAAAGACAAACGCAACAAGCGATTGTCGGCAATTGAAACCGTTGCGGAGGAGCCGGAATATGCTGCGGAAGATTTTATCGTTGCCGAAGATTGTCATGTCATGGTCACCAAGGACGGTTGGGTCAAACGGCAGAAACAAATTGCGGACCCGAGCAAGAGTCGGGTGCGTCAGGGGGACGAGGTGTTGACGTGTGTTGCCGGCAGCACTCGCGAATCGATCGGTTTTTTCTCGTCGATTGGCGTTTGCTATACCGCCCGGATGATTGACATCCCAGCGTCGACCGGATTTGGCGAACCGATTCAAAAATTGTTCAAATTGAAAGACGGCGAGCGTATTGTTGCTGCGATTTCCTTTGATCCGCGAGTGATCGACGAGATCAAGGAAGATCCCAAGAAGCCTGAACTTTGCCCACAGGCGCACGCATTAGCCGTCACCTCGAACGGTTTTGCTTTGCGATTTGGGTTGGAAAGTTTTGCAGAACCCTCGACCCGAACCGGTCGACGTTTTGCTCGGGTGAAACCGGGCGCAGCCGTTGTCGATGTCGCCGTGGTTCACGGCACCGAGGTGATTTTGGCTGTCACCGGGAATTGCCGGGCGATGATCTGCAGTGCTGAGGAGGTCAACTATTTGTCGGGTGCGGGTAAGGGGGTCACCCTGATTCGTTTGGCATCCGATGATCGCGTGCTTGGGTTTAAACCTTCAACGGGTGATCGCGACTTGTTGACCGTGCAAACCAATCGCGGGGCCAAGAAAACAATCTCGACCGCAAAGTATCGCGTTACAGCACGTGGCGGACGGGGAAATGAAATCCAAAAGAATGGCAAGATTGCCGAGATTATCAAGCCTCCGATCGCGGCACCGGAGATATTCGAAGAGTAGTTTCCAGTCGTCCCCTATCGGGGCTTGTGGAAGAACCTCAAGACGAACTCCTGATTCACGGGTCGGGGGCTTTTAACCTATCGGCCTTCGGCATGACAGGACGCGACATCACTCGCCGACCAATTTTTAAACGAAACGTATTCACAAGAAATGCAATGAGCACGGTTACGAAATCCTATAGCGCCAAAGACATCACCGCCCTCGAAGGGCTCGATCCTGTCCGAAAACGACCGGGGATGTATATCGGCGGGGTCGGTATGTCGGGGCTGCACCATTTGATTTGGGAGATTGTTGACAACTCCGTTGACGAAGCGATGAACGGTCACGCCTCGGAGATTAGTGTGACGCTGCACAAAGACGGTTCGTCGATTACCGTTAGCGACAATGGCCGCGGCATTCCCGTTGACCGGCATCCCAAAACGAAAAAGCCAGCTCTTGAAATGGTGCTCACCGTCCTGCATGCGGGCGGCAAATTTGATGGTGGCAACTACAAAACCGCTGGCGGACTTCACGGCGTCGGTGCGTCGGTCGTTAATGCGTTGTCGAAAGAATTGACCGCCATTGTCCGCCGCAATGGGGCACAATACCGGATGATTTTTGAACGGGGGCAAGTCAAGACCAAGATCCAAAAACTCAAAGGAGCGGTGCGGGGAACGGGAACGACGATCACCTTCTCACCCGATCCGACGATCTTTCCAAAGATCGATTTCGATAGCGATACCATTCGCTCGCGACTCGAAACGGTTAGCTTTCTGCATCGCGGTGTGAAGGTGACGTACATCGATGAAGCAGCCAAAACCAAAGAGACGTTCTTGCATGAGCAAGGTATCGTCGACTTTCTGGCGAAAGTACTAAAGGATCGCAAAGCTCGTCCGATTCACGAAACACCGTTCATCCTTCGCAAGGATGATGACATACGATTGGAACTAACGCTTCAGTGGACCGAGTCGACGGACGAGCATGTTCGCAGTTACGTCAATGGCATCCCAACCGGCAGCGGTGGGACGCACGAAAACGGGCTTCGCAGCGGACTCAATAAAGCGGTTCGGAATTACATCGACACGCATAGCTTGACGCCTCGCGGGGTCAAGATCACCCACGAGGACATCCGCGAAGGATTGGTTGCGATCATTTCGATCTTTATCGCAGAGCCTCAATTTCAAGGGCAAACCAAAGACAAGCTTAACAATCCTGAAACTCAGGCTTTGGTCGAAGCATCGGTGCGTCCAGCGATGGAGCAGTGGATGAACAACAATCGTTCGATAGCCGACTCGATCATTGCACGCATCATCGCGTCGGCTCGTGCCCGCGCGGCGTCTCGGGCTGCTGCGGATGCGGTCTCGCGAAAAGGGGGCGCAAAGCGAACCATGCTGCCTGGGAAGTTGAGCGATTGCTTGGCCAGCGGCAAAGCGGGATCCGAGTTGTTTATCGTCGAAGGTGATTCGGCAGGCGGCAGCGCCAAGCAGGGCCGCGACCGAAATACACAAGCGATATTGCCACTACGTGGGAAGGTGCTCAATACCGAAAGTGCAACGCTCAAGAAAATCTTGGACAACAAAGAAATCCAGGACATGATCGCCTCGCTCGGTTGCGGCATTGGGGCCAGCATGAATCTGGCCACTCTGAGGTACAAGAAGGTCATCCTGCTAGCCGATGCTGATTCCGATGGGCATCATATCACGACGCTGTTGTTGACGTTTTTCTACCGACACATGCCAGGGTTGATTGCAGAGGGGAATTTGTTCATTGCCGTGCCGCCGCTCTATCGTATTGATATCGGCAAAGAAACGTATTGGGCAAAGGACGAAGAGCACCGCGAACAGATCATGGAAGAGCATGGCACGCGAGCGAAACCGGAGATCACACGGTTCAAGGGGCTTGGCGAGATGATGCCCAAGGTGCTTTGGGAAACCACGCTGAACCCGAAAACGCGGCGGTTGCTGAAGGTGGAAGTGGATGATCATCTGGAAACCGACCGAGTGATTAGTGACTTGATGGGGCGTGACGCTTCCGCACGCTTCCGATTTATCATGGAACGAGCGGAAGACGCCGAAGAAATCGATGTGTAGCTGTTGTCGTTTTTGACGCCCTTTGGTTTTCCATAGCCAACATGGGTGCAGTCCACTCCGCTTTTTGCTTACAATGGATCGATGATCAACGAACCCACTATTATTCTGTCCGGTACGGATCCCGATTTACCGCAAAATGTTCCTCCCGGCTTGGCCCGCTACACCAGTATGCGGGACATGGCCAAGGGGGGGAGCGCTGTTTTGCGAGCTGGTTTTGATCCCATCACGGGCCGCACGGTTGCCGTCAAAATGCTGCTCCCCGAAAAGCGTCTCGATCGACGAGAGCAGCGACGAATTCTCCGGGAAGCACGCGTTACCGCACAATTGCAGCATCCCAACACGGTGCCCGTCTATGATATCGGTAGCGATAGCGAGCAGGGAATCTACTTTGTGATGAAACGGATCTCGGGCGAAAACTTGTTCGAAATCCTTAAACGCATTGCACAGGGTGACCAGGACACAATCGATGCCTTTCCGATGCAGCGGCGGTTGGACATCGTTGTCGGAGCTTGCCAAGCACTTGCCTACGCACACGCTCGCGGTGTGATCCATCGTGACGTGAAACCCGAAAACATTTGGGTAGGCAATTTCGGAGAGGTCATCCTGCTCGATTGGGGCGTTGCCAAGGTTTGGGGACAAGCCGACGACAACGTACCGCTAAACCGAAGCGTTTTGACCACCGAAGAAACGGAAACCCAACAACTGAAAACGCTGACCGGAGGGGGCCAGCGTCCGGGCACGCCATTATACATGTCGCCGGAGCAAGTCAGCGGAAGCCGAGGGATCGACGAACGCTCCGATATCTTCAGTGCTGGCGTAACCCTTTATGAAACGTTGGCGATTCGCGAGCCGTTTCGTGGTGCCGATATTAACGAGACGTTTGATAACATTCAAAACAAAGAAATCCTGCCGCCAAGCGAACGTTCACCCGATCGCAATATCCCCAAGTTGGCGGACGAGGTAGTCATGAAAGCGTTGCAAAAACGCCCTGGAAATCGCTACCAGTTCATGCGTGATTTTATCGAAGCGATCCAGGCGATCGCGTGAGGCGAGGTTGGCTGGGCCACCCGTCTACACCGTTATCGCCGCCACGGATGCTACTTCGCGACAATTGGGGTAGTGGATCTTGTTAAAGATCCCGTGCTTGAGGGGATCTTTAACAAGATCCACTACGCATTGCTTGAGGGGATCTTTAACAAGATCCACTACGCATTGCCGATCCGCCCCCTTAGGGAATCACCTCGGTGGTGACTCGGTCGCTGCCACCACGACCTGCTCGGCTGACCGATTCGACCGTCAATTCGATTTGCTGTGGCAGATTGCTGATTAAGACGAGATCGTATTCAACGGTTTCGCCTGGCCGCATCGAGCGGATGTCGGCCAGGTAAACCTCGCCAGCCTTGATTTCGTATTGACCACCGACGGGACTCCGTCGCTGGGCAATCGAATCGATACGAACCCCGGTCGGCAAATTGAACTTGACGCTCACTTCACCGTCGTTTTGGTTCGAATCATTGGTCACTCTTAACGTATATCGAATCGGTTCACCTACTTGGACAGGATTATCGCGTCCAAAGATTTCGACTTTCACTTGACCGCTTGTGGAATCATTGATTCCCGCGGACGGTGGAAGCGATGGTGCAACCGGTTGATTGGAATTTTGTGGTGGTGTTAACCCTGGACCACCTGGGATCGCGGGTGGTGGCAATACGGGTGGTAGACTCGGTGGTGCTGCGGTAGGCGGTGCGACCGGCGGCGCCCCCGCGACAATGGCGAACGCCAAATCGGTTTGAGCCGTCGTTCCATCTCGGCTGGTTGCCGATAGACGGGCTTGCGATTGCGGGCTTGTTGCCACCGCTTCGAATTGAGCTTCAAGCGTTTTCGTCTCGCTGACCGCTAAGCTTTCAATTGGCCATCGTACGGTCAACTGTCCCATCCGTGGTGGTTCGGCTCCTTCGGTCGCTTGCAATAGTTGAAGCTGCGGATCGTAAGTCAACCTCACCTCGGTATTACGAAGCGGCACTTTGCCCGAGTTGGTAATGTATGCACGAAGCAGGACTCGATCGCCCACTTGGACGCGGTCTTTGCCATCGAGTCGAACGGTCAAGGCAGGTGGTGGTGGAACAGGATTGATAACCGTTACACAGCTTTGCGTCTGAGCACGTTGACCGCCTTCGGCGAGCCCTTCGAATCGAACGCAGCGTCGACCGGCGCGTGTCGGTGTATAGTTGACACTGGTTTCCCAAGTCTGGCCCGGTTGCAGCGGGCCGTCCGATTTGTTGTTGCCAACGTCTCGGATTCCTTTTTCGGTTTGCAACATCCCTTCGTCGCCAAAAGCTTTCAGTTGAACATCGCTAAGTGGACGCTCGCCCGTGTTCTTGACATCGATATTGAACGTTACCTCTTGTCCAGCTTCGTAGCGATCTTGCAGCGGTGTCGCGGTGATCGTCAAGGACGGGCGGTAAATGTCGACGCGTACCGTTGATTCGGAAACCAACCCGGCATCTCCGCGAGCTTGAAAGATCATCGCAACGGGTGATTGGGATGAGACCGTCATGAACAGATCGAGTTGTTGTTGGGGCGGCAAGGTGCCAATTTCCCAGACGACTGCGTTGGGCAGCACTTGTGCGAACGTGTCCGCGCTAACGGTTCGAGTTCCCGGTGGCAGCTCAACACTGACACGAACATTGTTGGCCGCTTGGTCTCCTGGATTAGAGAGGCGAGCAACGATTTCATACGGCACTTCGAAGCTGGCCACTTCGGGACCTGCCGCTTCGATTCTCAATTGTGGTGAACTCCATGTGACGTTGGCATTCCCGCTACCGAGCGTCATCGTCGGCATGTTGTCGGACGCTCCGCCGGGGCGGATCACCTCAATCTTGACCGCTGTCGTGCCACTGGTTCCTGGCGTTGGGTTTAACGTTGCACCGGCGTTTCCCGATTCATCGACTTTGACTTCGACGACCGAGGAAGCGTTTGTGCCAGCGAACGAGGCGATGCTTGGATTTTGAATTTCGTAGCGGACCGTCCATCCAATCGCAGGCAAAGCACCTTCGGCTCGGGTGACGCGAGTGTTGAGCGAAACGGGCGTTCCCGCCATCTCCGATTGATTGTTCGGGAATTGCCAACGAGCGTCGATCCAGTAGATCGTAGCGGTCGCTTTGCGTTGATCCCAGCATTCACTTTCGGGGGCTAACACCGTCACCCGGCTGGTTCCTTCGCTCGGGCTACTTAACGACAACCAGGTTTGGCCTTTTTCTAATAGCACATCATCGCTGCGGTCGAGGTTGCCGCGAGTGATCAGTGTTCGTTTTGTACTGGTGACCCCATGTGCATACGACGGGTCATGCTTTTCAGCCTTCTTCATGCCTGCGAGTTGGTGCAGCATACCGGGATCGTCATCACCGACCTGGATAAATGTGCCGACCGAGTCGGGCGTCAACATCCACTCGAGTGGTTGTCCCATTTGAAGGTAACCGTCTGGTCCACAAATGCCCGATAGAAGTATGACTTCG
Source organism: Novipirellula aureliae (assembly GCF_007860185.1). Taxonomy (NCBI): domain Bacteria; kingdom Pseudomonadati; phylum Planctomycetota; class Planctomycetia; order Pirellulales; family Pirellulaceae; genus Novipirellula; species Novipirellula aureliae. The sequence goes on along the minus strand of NZ_SJPY01000006.1, from coordinate 464,152 downwards.
CCACCGACGGGAGCGACGATTTTTTGGGGTGATAACAGAATACACCCACGTTCGCCCGAATCGGGTAGTTTGCAGCTGTCTTGTTCGCCGATCTCGGAACCAAACAATACAGCCGGAGGTCCTTGTTGGCATTCGGGACCGCATGTTGGTCCCGGCACGCACGGTTCCGCAGGTCCAGTGGCACCGCTAGCGACGCCCGCCCCGGGAGCCGAGCATGGCGGTGGCGGTTCCGGTTCGGGAAATGCAGGATCAGGGAATCCTGAGAACGGTCGAGCGAGGCAACCGAGGCCGCCTAGGCAACCGAAGCAGTTGCAACCGCTGTTCTCTGCGAGAGGATTGGCAATGCAGGATGGGCACAAGCACGATTTCAATCCGCTCAAACAGCCTTCGCCAGCACATCCGGGGAGGGCTAAGGTCGTCGTCGTCGGCAAGGGGGAAAACAGGCAAGAGCCTGTCGGATCGATGGCGGGCAATCGCAGTTGGGAGCAGCCACTTGAAACGCTGACCAGCAACAGAACCGCCAGCGTCAAGACGCGACCGACGGTCCTGTCTTTTCGTGCCTTTGGTTTCCGGGTGATCGCGTTTGGGTTCATTGAGCTATTCAGTCATCGTCTGGAGAAAGCGACCCAGACGTCCTTTGCGGGTTGGGTTTCGTCGCGGACACAATTTGTCCAAAGAACCCTAGCACGTAAAAGATGACGATGATGCCGAAAAACAACACCGAATGTTGCCTAAACGCTACAAATTACTGTAGCGTTTAACGATTGGAACGGTTAATCTTAGGGTGGGAACGCCACAGTTTCGGTTCGCATGCTCGCGACGTTGGCAATTCGCCAGCTGCTCTCGACAAAACAGCACTCTATTACTATCATTCGGCACAAAACGTGCCTCTTGACGAAAAACACGTTTATCGCGTATTTTCTTATCGTGTCGCCGAAGATCGAAAAATCGTTTCGTTTTTTGGGCGATCGTCGCCGGCGTAGCTTCAATTGGCAGAGCATCGCATTCGTAATGCGAGGGTTGTGGGTTCAAATCCCACCGCTGGCTTTTTTCAGCTAACAATATGCGTTTTTGTCCAGGAGACAAAGCTCGATGAACGAAATCGATATCGATGTGGTCGATTTGAAAGACATGGTACTGGCGAATAATTCGTTTGGGCCATCGGATGTGGCCGCGATTCGATCAGCGATTACCGAGAATTACGCTCATTTCGGCGAATTGCGAGATGCGGTCAATGAAATGGTGGAACAGGAGGGCTTGAGTCCTGCTGCTCAAACCAAACTCGGTGTTTGCTTGTTCCTGCTCGGTAAATTTCGCAATGCGCGAGAACGTCTACAGAATGCAGACGGAAGCGCGATGTCGCTCTTTTATCTAGCACGGGCGAATTTTGAGTTGGGGCAATACGAAGAGGCAATCTCTTTTTATCAGCAAGCCCAAACGTCGGGCTACAACAGCGACGATTGCAATATCCGAATCGCTGAAGCTCATCGCTACGCAGGCCGCGTCGACAAAGCCCTTGAACTGCTCGACAATATTTTTGGCCCCTCGGAGCAAACCTCGGAGTACATGTACCAACGAGCCGCGACGGTCGCTTTGGTCGGCGAGCGACTCGAAGAGGCACTCGCGCTGTACCAACGAGCCGTCAGCAACGATGAGAACCATGCCGGCGCTCTGTTCGGCTTGGCTCTCGAAAACGAGCGAATGGGCAACGACGAAGAAGCCTTGCGGCTCTATGAGCGTGCAACGAAAGCCTTCCCAACCGGCATTGGTGCACTGATCAACCTTGGCCTGATCTACGAGGACAACAATCAATTCGATAAAGCCCAAGGCTGCTATCGACGGATCCTGGAGTCCTATCCCGATCACCCGCAGACCAATCTGTACCTGAAAGATGCCGCGGCGACGGGCAATTTGCTCTACGACGAAGAAGCTCAGCGTCGAAATGATCGTTTGGCCCAAACGTTGAACATGCCGGTTGCTAACTTTGAACTGAGCGTTCGAAGCCGCAACTGCCTGCAAAAGATGGGCATCGACACCATCGGCGATTTGACTCGCTCGACCGAAGCGGAGTTGCTTAGCAGCAAGAACTTTGGTGAGACCAGCTTGGTGGAAATCCGCGAAATGCTGACCAGCAAAGGTTTGGCACTCGGACAATTCGCTCACGAAAAGAAGAGCAAAGATCCACCCATTGACACCAGCCACATGTCCGAAGACGAGCAAGCGTTCTTGGAACGCCCAATCTCGGACTTGAACTTGTCGGTCCGAGCTCGCAAGTGCATGGCGCGATTGCAACTCAACACGATCGGCGAGCTACTGCGAAAAACGGGCGACGAGATGTTGGAGTGCAAAAACTTCGGCGTTACGAGTTTGAATGAGGTCCGTGAGAAATTGACCGATCTCGGCCTAAAGCTCCGTGGCGACTGATCGCGTGTGAGGCCAATGGGTTTTGCTTCCGCCGGGCTCGCCCCGGTTCGGAGCCGCAACGGACAGCTACCATGAACGCAAAATCCCACGCTCGCCCCACCCCCACGAATCGCCTCCGGCGATTCGTGGGGGTGGGGCGAATTTCTTTCGGCCGTGCGGTTTGTAGCCGCCACTTGTTTCCTCCGCCGAAACAAGCTCGACGGAAGGACGCTGAACGAAATTTATTCCGTTGATTAGAAGTAACGGCAAAGCAGATAACGGAATGAACTCCATTCAACCTTTAATAGGCAATCATGATGAGCGAACTTAATACCAATACCATTGCTTTAAAAACGCCGCTTGATGCGTGGCATCGAAACGCGGGCGCGACCATGGTGCCGTTCGCCGGTTATGAGATGCCGATTCAGTATTCCTCGATCGTGGCCGAACATCAAGCTTGCCGGACATCGGCGGCGTTGTTTGATGTTTCGCACATGGCCCGGCTCCGCTTTGACGGTGCGGGCAGCGAACAACTGCTCGACCGACTGTTGACCCGAAAGATTTCCGACATGCCGGTTGGACGGGTTCGCTACGGATTGATTTGCAAAGACGACGGAGGCATTTTGGACGATGTGCTCGTTTCTCATCTCGAAACACCGTCGGGCCAGCGTTACCACTTGATGGTCGTGAACGCTTCGAATCACCAGAAGATAAAAGATTGGATCACACCTCACGTTGCCGATTACCCAACCGTCACGATGTCCGATCGGACGGAGTTGACAGCGATGATTGCGGTCCAAGGTCCCCAGGCGATCGAAGCGTGTAAGAAGCTTTTTTCGTTCGATATCGATTCACTCAAATACTATCAGGCGAGGATCGGCGAACAGTTCGGCAAACCCATCATCGTCAGCCGGACGGGGTACACGGGCGAGGACGGTATCGAGCTAATCGTTCGTGCCGAGGATGCGGTGCGAGTCTGGGAGAACGTCTTGTTGGCCGGACGAGATCAAAAGTTCATCGCAGCCGGCCTGGGGGCTCGCGACACACTACGGATGGAAGCCGCGATGCCGCTTTACGGTCATGAACTCGACGAAACGATCGACCCGATTTCAGCGGGCTTGAGTTTTGCGTGTCGGTTGAAAGATCGCTCATTTATCGGCGTTGAAGCCCTTCGTCAAGTCAATGCGGACGGACCAAAGAAAATCCGTGTCGGCTTGGTCCCCGAAGGGAAACGTCCAGCACGTGATGGATGTGGTATCCTAGACACATCCGGCAACCCGATTGGCGTCATCACCAGCGGCGGACCGTCGCCGACGCTCGCCCATCCAATCGCCATGGGTTATGTTCAAACGGACCACGCGAACGATACCAATTACCAGATTGACATCCGCGGTAAAGTGGTCAATGCTACTCGAGTTGATTTGCCGTTTTACAAACGCACAAGCAATTAGTTCGTCGCTTCCCCGACTAAACAGCGCGACATTTTTCTTCCCACCCAACTTCATGAACGTTTCCAAAAGGTTATTAGACCATGACACGCGATCCATCCAAATTGTTGTACGCCGAATCTCACGAATGGGCAGACGTTAGCGAGCAAGATGGCGATAAGATTGCCACGGTCGGTCTATCTGCATTCGCCATCACACAGCTCAATGATTTGGTGTACATGGACTTGCCCGAAGTCGGCAAAGAAGTGACGGCGGGTGAGGAATTCGGTGAAGTCGAATCGGTGAAGGCCGTTAGCCCTCTGTATAGCCCCGTCACCGGCGAAGTGATCGAGGTGCATAGCGATTTGCCCGATTCCTTGGAGAAGCTCAATGAGGACCCCTACGATTTCGGATGGATCCTGAAGGTCAAATTGAGCGACGATTCCAATCTGTCTTCGCTGATGAATGCCGAAGCGTACGAGGCCCAATGCGGCGAAGCAGGCTAAGGTTAGCGGCTGTCGTAAGGTAAGGTGGTGGGTGCTTGGCGTGCGCAGCCTTTTTTTCCCGCCAAAATGGCGGGAGGCCAACAGATTCTTTCCGTTGGTGCAGGCCACCCGAATCGAGGGCCACCCGAATCGAGGGCCAGAAAACGGCTATCCCAGAGGAGGACACACCGGATGGGATGCGACGCCCTCCGGGATAGCAACGATCCTCCGGGCTAGCCCGGATTATTCATGGGCTTGCAAATTGTTTTGCTAACGTCTACGCCTTAAAGCGTTTACATTCATTGCTCGAAAAACAGTCTGCGTATTAGCCGTTTTGGCGTTAGCGGGCTGTCGATTTAATCGGTTTGACTCGACTGATTGTTTAACGCCAAGCCATAGGCGACCGATTATGGAAAAGCTGACGCCTTCGGCTAAGCGTTAAACGATTAAATCAGCAGGCCGCTATCGCCAAAACGGCTAATGAATCATCCGGGATAGCAACGATGGTCTTTACGAGGACGGGCAGCCTACGCCGCTGCAGGGGACCTTTCGGCTTCCGGCTTGGGATTCGTCGCCACGATTCCAGCAGCCTCCTGTCGTCGGCGAGGGGAGCCTGTAACGGGCCCGTCAAGAGGTGGACCCGTCAAGAGGTGGGCCCGTCAAGAGGCGGGCTCGGGGGGCGCCATTTTCATATGCTCATAGGCTTTGGCCGTCGCCATCCGCCCACGCCGCGTTCGCACGATCAGTTCGCTCCGCAATAGGAACGGCTCGACCTCATCCTCGAGCGTATCACTGCTGACGTTCATCGTGTGAGCGATCGCTTCCAATCCTGCCGGCCCTCCGACGAAAACTCGCATCAGAGTATCGAGGTAACCACGATCTTGTTTATCGAGTCCTCGTTCGTCGATACCGATCATGTTCAGAGCTGCCGTCGTGATTTTCGCGTTGACCTTCCCGCTTGCTTTGCTTTGCGAATAGTCTCGCAGCCATAACAAGCGGTTGTTCGCCAACCGGGGAGTGCTTCGACTGCGAGCAGCGATCACTTGTGCCGACGGATCATCGATGGGGACTTTCAGTTTGACGCTATTGCGGCGGACGATCTCGCACAATTCGACGTGATCGTACCAACCGAGATGCTCACGAATTTGAAAGCGATCGCGTAGCGGTGCGCTCAACATCCCCGCTCGCGTGGTTGCCCCGATCAATGTGAACGGTCTCAACTCGTAATTGAGCGTCCTCGCGCTGACGCCTTCGCCCAGAATAATGTCGATCCGGAAATCTTCCATCGCCGTATACAAATACTCTTCAACCGCTTTGGGAATTCGATGGATTTCGTCGATAAACAAGACCGCATTTTCGGACAGATTGGTTAAATAGGGGAGCAGATCTTTGGGGGCTTTCAAGCCAGCACCATTCGCCATCTCGACGGTGGTCCCCATTTCCGCAGGGATGACGGTCGCGAATGTCGTTTTTCCCAACCCGGGGGGGCCGTCGAAGAGGATATGCCCGAGCGGCTCACCTCGACCTTGGGCCGCATCGATGGCGATCTGCAACCGCTCAATCACGTCTCGCTGGCCGACCATCTCGGCCATGCGGCGTGGACGTAGCGAACCATCTTGTTCCTTCGGCAATTTTGCTTCGGTCTCGGACTCCGGTTCGGTTTGTTGATAAACAGCTTCTCGTGCCATGCTTGCAAAACTCCCTTTGTTGAGCGGTATCTGTTACTTTAGCAACTTTAGGGTTGCAGGCGAAACCGCAAAAGTCGAGCTGGAGTCCAGGCGTTAGTCGCATTTCGCATCGATTCATCACGTAAATCGCCTCAAGTCCAGATTCCAGCCACCCAGCGTCTAGCTTTGCTGCATCGCAGCCGCTAATTGCTCGTAGGTTCGTTTCGAGTCCAATTGGTTGCCTCGATTGTCCAATGCGATTTGGTACAAGTGTTGACCACACGACGTGGGGTATTCGCCCGTCACACAGGCGCGGCAAAGACTTGTTTCGGGTAATCCGATCGCACGGGCAATCGCACTCACGGGCAGGTACCGGAGCGTATCGGCCCCCAGATCATCGGCTAATTTTTGTTGGTCTTCATCGGTCAACTCGCCGTTGATTCCAAAGTACTTTGGAGCAATCAGTTGATCGATCGTACTCATGTCGATCCCGTAAAAGCACGGAGCGACGATCGGCGGACAAGCGACGCGAACGTGAATTTCTTTGGCACCGCCAACTTCACGAATTCGGTCGAGAAGCACATTCATGGTCGTGCTACGAACGATCGAATCTTCGACCAAGATAACTCGCTTGCCTTCGAGCACTTCGCGAAGCGGCGTGTACTTGGTTGCGGCCTTCGCTTTTCGTGCCCGGCCAGCTTCGATAAACGTACGACCAGCGTAGCGATTACGGATGAGTCCTTCACGGCAGGGAATCGACAACTTGTACGCCATGGCGTCGGCAGCCGCTTTGCTCGTGTCGGGGACCGGGACAACGATCGTGTCTTCATCGTCGAGCGGGACTCGGTCGAGTTCTCGTTCGGCTCGTGCCAATTCTTCACCAAGATGCGTGCGACTGAGGTACACGCTCTTGTCGTCCAGCGTACTAGCGACATTGGCGAAATAGATCCATTCAAAAAAGCAGTGGGCGGGCGACTTGGCTTCCGCAAACCGTTCCATCCGAAAGCCCGTTTTCGGATCGATGATGATAGCATGTCCAGGTGGCAGCGACTTGATATCGGTATCCGAAAACCCCAAATTCAAGAGCGCCACACTTTCGCTCGCCGCCGCGAACAGCGGCCCGTCGTTGACATAGCACATCGGTTTGATTCCAAGTGGATCGCGAGCCACGATCATTTCCCCTTCGGCCGTCAATAGTGCGATGCTGTACGCGCCGTCAAATTCTGCCGTCGTTCGCCGCAGCACGTCGATCCAATCGATACGCCCGGGAGCCTGACTAAGCAATCGACCGAACTCGTGCAACATAATTTCGGTGTCAGTATCGAGCGTTAAATGGTGATCGCCATCGGCCAAAAGCCGCTCTTTCAACAAACCGTAATTGGCAAGTTGGCCGTTGAACCCAAAGGCAAACCATTTTCGTTTGTGGATATGTTTTCGCTCGAACGGCTGGGCGTAGCTGCGGTCATCTTGACCACACGTCGCGTATCGGACGTGACCGATCGCGGCTCGACCCGCCAATTGTCGCATCAGCGATTCACATTTGGCTCGGTGGTTCAAGCGGAACACCTCGGTCACGCTGCCGACGTCTTTCAAGGTTCTCAGTAACGATGGCCGATCGGGGTCGAAGGTTGTCATCCCTGCGGCCAATTGGCCGCGATTTTGGATGTCCAACAGCATCCGAGGCAACAAACGGGAAATATGCCGCGGTCCATCGGAGGTACAGATCGGGCTTCGCCCACGTCCGGAAAGATGGTAAATCGCAGCAACACCGCACTCGTGATGCAGTTCACTCATATTGAAAAGTTCGTAGTTTTGAATGCGAAAGGAAATTGAAATCTACATGAAATGTAAGCAGCCCTTCCAAGATCGTCGATTCCCCCCCACAATTTGATTTGGTGATCCTCACCGAATTAACGTTCATTATGACGAAAAGTCTCTTTTTTTGGGTAGTATTTTTTGATGCCAGAAGTCGATCCTTCCTTAGTTCAACAGCGAAAACGGGTCCTCGAGCAAATACACTCCGTCGTCGTGAAGGTGGGAACAAGCGTCTTGACAGCGGAAGACGGCAGTTTAGACCGTCAGCGAATCGACGCATTGTCCGCCCAATTGTGCCGTATCGCCGATTCCGGGCGTCAAGTTGTGATGGTCAGTAGCGGTGCAGTAGGGGCAGGTGTCGGAAAATTGGGGTTGCCCCATCGACCGAGTGGGCTCGCCCAACTGCAGGCGGTTGCCGCAATCGGGCAAACCAATCTGATCCAAGCCTATGAAGCGGGCTTGGCGGCAAAAGGCCGGTTCGCCGCTCAAGTGCTACTGACCGCCAACGATTTGCGGCGGCGAACGGGATACCTGCACGTCCGCAATGCCCTGACGCAAATTCATGAACTCGGTGCGATTGCCGTCATCAACGAAAATGACTCCGTCGCCGTCGCCGAATTGATGACGACATTTGGCGACAATGACCGATTGGCCGCCCACGTCGCAGGCTTAATGACCGATACATTGCTGATCATTTTGTCAGACGTTGACGGTCTATACGACGGCCCCCCGCAGCGACCGACCAGCAAACGGATCGAGGTGGTCGAAAAACTGGACGAATCCATTATCGCTTTGGCCCAAGAGCACAACAGCAAAGTCAGCCGGGGGGGGATGGGCAGTAAACTCGAAGCGGTCACGATGGCGACATCGCACGGGCATACCGCGATCATCGGCCCAGGACGAGACGACGCGGTGTTAGACAAAATATTTGCGGGTGATCCGATTGGGACATTGTTTTTGCCAACTCGGCATACGATTCGGGGCCGACGACGTTGGATCGGTGGCTCGGCGACCGTCGATGGAAAGCTGCACATCGACGCGGGAGCGGCCCGAGCGGTCTGCCAACGGGGCAGCAGCCTTCTGGCAGTCGGAATAACCGATGTCGACGGTACGTTCAAACGAGGAGCCGTTGTGGCCATCGTCGATCCCGAAGGGGTCGAGATCGCCAGAGGTTTATGCAACTACCCTGCCAGCGAGGTGAAACGGATTTTGGGTGAACCGAGCGATCAGATTTTGGGGATTCTGGGTAAATGTCCTTACGAAAACGTGGTCCATCGCAACAATCTCGTCCTCAATCGTACCGTCGATGCGACCGGCGAATTCGTCTAGCCGCAGGACCGGCCAGTTCGCTACAAGGTGGTTATACGGTTGGTGGTAGCGAAAGTCGTTAAAGATTCTCGTGCGCCAGGATCAGCGCAAGATCCACTCACTTAAAATTCAACGTTGACAAACCGCTCGTTTCCCTTCGCCTCGTCACGGACGACGACAAACCAATGAAAAATTTTGGCCGCGTACTTCGATTAGCCGCACGCCGAAGAGGATCCTTTGTCGGGATTGTACTCACCTCGATCGTTATCGCCGTTCTGTGGGGGGCCAATATCGGCACCCTCTACCCCATCGTCGAAGTGGTGTTTGCTGGCGATAGCATTCCCAAACATGTCGAGAAGGAAATCGCTGCGACGAACGAGCAAATGGCTGTTCTCGACGCCGAAATTGTCGATTTGACCGCCCAAGCCAAGGCTGCCGATGCGGACGCGTCCCGAAAATTGAAGTTGCAGATCGAAGCTGCGAAGACCAAACGACTCGTGGTCTCGGAAAAACACACCTATCTCGTTTGGGTTCAGCCCTACGTTGACCAGTACGCGCCAGCCGATGCCTACGCAACCCTGATACTCATCGTCGCCATCCTAATCACCGGAACGGCGATCAAGCTTGTCGCTCTACTCATCAACCTGATGCTGGTTCAGTACGTCGCCGAACGATCGGTGATCAATTTGCGGGCTCAGTTTTTTCGCAAAGCGCTGCGTCTCGACTTAGATGCATTTGGCGAGAATGGTTCAGCCAATTTGACATCGCGATTGACAAACGATACCTCCCAAGTTTCTGCGGGACTCTCGATCTTGCTCGGACGACTGCTACGCGAACCGCTCAAGATGGTGGTTTGCTTAGCAGGAGCGATGATGGTTTGCCCGAGGCTACTCTTACTCGTCACCGTCGTGACCCCGCTCGTTGCTTTTTTGATGCACAAAATCAGTCGTGCGATTCGCCGGGCAAGTCGCCGAGCGATGGAGGAGATGAGCCAAATCTACGGGATACTGAATGATTCGTTCGCTGGTATTCGCGTCGTGAAAGCATTTAACACGCAAGGTTTCGAGCGAGCAAAGTTCGATCGCGGCATTCGCGCTTACTTCAAAAGGTCGATGAAGGTTGCGTTCTACAACACTGCCGCCCGAAGTGTTAGCGAATTATTGGGAATGACGATCATCGGATTGGCGATCCTTGCAGGCGGCTACTTGGTGGTCAATCAACAAACGGCGATCTTCGGGCTCACGATGAGCACGGTGCCGCTGAAAATGAGTGAGGTATTGCTGTTCTTTGGTTTCCTGATTGGCGCATCGGACCCCGCGCGAAAACTTCAAGATGTTTGGAGTGGATTGCAACGCGGGATCGCTGCGGCCGATCGGGTTTACGAAATCATCGACCAACCGATCCGAGTGGCCGAACCTGCTGTCGGAAAAACCGTCATGCGTCCCCATCGCGAGATTCGTCTCGATAACGTGGTCTATCAATACCCATCAGGACCGAAGGTGCTTCGTGGCGTCGACTTGACCATCCGTCACGGCGAAACGATCGCGGTGGTCGGACCCAATGGGAGTGGCAAAAGCACGATCGTCAATCTGCTCTGCCGATTCGATGATCCGCAACAAGGACAACTGCTGCTAGACGATTGCCCGATCCAAGAAATGAAGACGCGCGATCTGCGACGCCGCATCGCACTGGTGACTCAGCGGACGGTCTTGTTTGACGATTCCATCGAGAACAACATTCGCTACGGCAGCCCCGGCGCGGACAAACATGATGTCGTCCGAGCCGCAAAACTAGCGTTCGCCGATGACTTCATTCGACGCAAAACCCCCGATGGCTACGACACCATGCTCGGCACCCATGGGATGCGACTATCGGGTGGCCAAATGCAACGATTGGCACTCGCACGTGCCTTTCTAAGAAATCCCGATATCTTGATCTTGGATGAAGCGACCAGTGCGATCGATTTAGAGAGCGAGCAACTGATTCATCAAGCCTTGGCGAAATTCTTGGTCGACCGAACCGGAGTGATGATTACCCATCGTCCGACGAGCTTGTCGATGGCCGACCGGATTGTGGTGATGGAATCAGGCAGGATATCTGCTAGCGGAAGCCACGAACAATTGGTCACTCAAAACCGCTTCTACCAAAGTCTCTGCGGCAACGAATTCAAAAAAGCAGGATGATAGCGTAAAGAGACATTGTCTGAGCCGTTGATTGAGACGCAATTCGATTGGCAGCGTCATATCCGCTCGTTGCTTTACCTCTAAGCCGATGGTGAAGCAAAGGATTCAGGATTCCGTGAAACCACAACAAAAGCTTGTGCCGTGAGTCACCGGTAATTATGCTTTTTGTTCAAAAGCGACGCTATTTTCTCAAACCAAATCAATGTCATGAACCTGCGTGCCAATCCCGAATCAAAGTTTCTCTTAAAATATCTACTGGCGGGATTGGCTTGTCTCGGCTTTGCTGCACTGTCCGTTTACGACGGCTTTTTTAAGTATCCAGCGCAGCTCAACCGCGCTTATGCATGGGAGGCGCTCGAAGACGAATTCGAAGAAGCTGGAAACACTCAGCGTTCAGGCTGGAAAGATCGTTGGGACCGAATCGCAGAAGAAAATCAATGGAGCCATGAATACCTGTCAGAAAAAGAAACCGTGGCGGTAATTAGCCAAAATATCTGGTTCCAATATCTGTTCATTCTGCTCGCCATGCCGCTGGGAATCGTCAGCCTGGTCAAGTACTTTCGCACCAAGAGCAGCTATTTAGAGACGACCGAAAACAGCATTCGCTCAAGTATCGGTGGCGAAGTCAAGATTTCTCAAATTGAAAAGTTTGATAAAAAGAAATGGGACAAAAAAGGGATCGGCGTACTCCATTATCGGACAGAAAACGGAGGAAGGAGGAAGTTCATCATTGATGACTTGAAATACCAGCGTGAACCCACCGATGCCATGGTCCGCTGGATCGAATCGCAAATCCCTACCGAGATGATCGTCGGCGGAGAGCCAGAACCGGTGCCTGGAGGCGATACGTCGAGACAGGAACGAGAAGACGGGCAAACGGATGACGGGCAAACGGATGACGGGCAAACGGATGACGGGCAAACGGATGACGGGCAAACGGAAGACGGGCAAGATGGATAGAGCCGTTTACCCCGGATGATTCCTGTGTGGTTGGACTCCCAAGCTACGAGATCCTCACAGGTCGGAAATCGTTCGTTGCGAAATCACAAAAGACGTTTTCGACCGAGCGAGCCGAAGTCTCGACGTAGCCGAACTTGGCTTGACAGCCGACTTCAATGCGGCCCAAATCTGGGCGACCGAGCGAAGTTGCTCCGTTGGAGGTTGCCATGCGAAGAACGCCATGCGGGTCGAGATCGGCGCGGGTGCGGAGCAAGAATTGAACCTCTTTCCAAACACTCAAATCGGGATTGCTAGCCCGCGAATCCGTCCCGAGCGCGACGGGAACCCCGGCGGCAATCATCTCCGCGACGGGATGTGGGTCGTAGCCAAAGAACGCGTGCGTTCTGGGACAAAAAACCACGGTCAACGTCGGATGCCGAGCAACGCATTCGATTTCACCTGTACGCAAATCGTTACCGTGAACCAGCAACCCACGCGGTGCCTTGGCCAACAATGCGATCAAATGCTGAAAAGGTTCTTTCCGCAATGGGCGGCTCCAAGGGAATAGCCCGTCTTGCCAAACTCCGAGAGCTTTCAGACGCTCAGCGAAAGGCCCTTTTCCGGTGCACAGCAATTCTCGCTCGAAAGACGATTCGGCGACGTGCATCGCCAGCGGACAACCGTGTTGGATTGCTAACCCAACACACTTCTCCATCGCAATGGGATTGGTCGAATAGGGGGCGTGAGGACTGATCGCTGCGTCGGGATAGAGACGCAAATGCTCCGTCGCCGCACGGAGACGTTCACGAAACCGTTCGCTGGCAAGCCCGATCGTTTCGGCGAACGAAACGACCTCCACGCCGCTTTGAGTCGTGACAACCGATTGAGGCGGCGTGGCGATATCGCCGACCAGGGCGACGCCGTTCGCCGCCGACTCCTCGACTCCTGCTCGAATGGCTCTGCTCGGGTCCGCCGTCGATACATCGCGTCTTGCTCCGATGACTTTTCCGATCCAATCGTGAAGCGGAATACCGACATGGCCAATCGGTTCCTTGAAGTCCGAAAACTCAAGGTGGGTATGAGCGTTGACCAATTGTGGCAGTAGTACAACCTCTCCGAGATCGATCGTTCCCGGTGGCAATTTTCCTTTGCCAACTTCGACGATTCGATCATCGTCGACGCGGACCCAGCCACGATCGATGGGTTTTCCCGTTACGGGGAAGACCCATCGAGCCGATAACGTTCTTGTCGGTTTCTTCATGGAGGTACGCGAACCCGAAGCTTACGCCACTTTAAAATCGAACTACGCGAACGTGTAGCCTTCTTCGCCGTGATCAACAATATCCAAGCCACGTTGCTCGTCTTCGGCACGAACGCGAAGGCCGATCGCAAAGTCGATTGCTTTTAACAGAATCAGACTGCCGATCCCAGCGAATGCATACGTAATCAAGGTAGCAACCACTTGGCCAACCAAAAGGCTTGCGGATCCCGACTCGATCAAGCCGAGCGTATTTCCGCCGTCAATATTCGCACACGCACGAGTCGCGAAGACGCCCGTTAGAAGGGCACCTAGCGTACCGCCGATGCCGTGAACGCCAAAGGCATCAAGCGCGTCGTCATAGCGTAGAGCATGTTTGAGCTTACTACAGGCAAAGTAGCAAACGACGCCCGCTACCGCACCCATGAACAGGGCGGGCATCGGTTGGACAAAACCAGCTGCCGGAGTGATACAAACCAATCCAGCGACCGCACCACTACTGACACCAAGTACGGTCGGTTTTCCAAGGATGCCCCATTCGGTCATCGCCCAAGCGAATGCTCCCGCAGCCGCGGAAAAGTGGGTAACCGCAAATGCGCTACTCGTGAGTTCATCGGACAGCAGTTCACTGCCTGCGTTGAACCCGAACCAGCCGACCCAAAGCATCGCTGCACCGAGTGCAGTGTAGGTCAAGTTGTGAGGTTGCAGCGGTTCACGCGGGTATCCCATCCGCGGTCCAATCAAAACCGCAGCCACTAAGGCCGAGATCCCACTGCTGATGTGAACCACGGTGCCGCCAGCGAAGTCGAGCGCACCACCCGCGATTGCATAGTTACTGCCAAATGCCAAAATGCCACCGTCCCATACGGCATGGCAAAGAGGACAATAGATGAGTAGGCCCCACAACACCGAAAAGACGACCATCGCGCTGAACTTAATCCGCTCGGCGAACGCACCACAGATGAGTGCTGGGGTGATGATGAAAAACATACCTTGAAACAACATGTGGGTTAATCGAGGGATGTCACCTTCCATCGGGGTCGCCGGAGCGTTGGCGGCCACGTCCCAATATCGTTGAACGTTGTTCATAAAAGCAAACTCGAAATTGCCTATCCACTGGCCGGATCCGCCGAAAGCCAATGAGTAGCCCACCAATGCCCAAAGGACTGTCATCAACCCCATTAAAAACATACATTGCATGAGAATGCTGAGCACATTTTTTCGGCGGACAAGTCCACCGTAGAACATCGCCAAACCGGGAGCGGTCATGAATAGTACGAGGACACAACTCGTCAACATCCATGCGTTATGCCCTGCCAATGCGGCTTCCGCGATGGAGGCTTCCAGGTCAACAGATTCCGATGCTGCGGGCAGAGATTCCGATGCTGCGGACAGAGATTCCGATTCAGCGGACGTCGTCTCGCGCGCTGCTGAGATGGGTTGCTGCGTCTCTTGCGACCAGCTAATTGGGGCCGCCATGGTGATGAAGCCGAACATCATCATGAACAGACCGGTCGATACTTTTTGACTCACGAGCTATTTCTCCGTAGTTGCCAACTTGCTTCGGTGCCTGGCGTGATACGAGGCCCGAAATAGATGATTTGCCGCGATTTCACTCGTTTCGAGCCGCCTATTGGCTCATCGGAAAAGGGCTTTCCGATTGAGCACTCTGTCGGAGTGGCCTGCGTCGCCTAAAAAAAAACGGGTACCGCCGTGATACCCGCGATGTTGACAATTAGGATATACCGTTTGAAGACTGAGCAAAAGCCGCCAATCGGGATCACTTTCCCCGGTTAAGGCGGCAAAAACGAGCGAGACCGATGCTCGCCAATAACTCAGCCAATCTGGGGATTGTGCTCACCCAATCTCAGGAATCTGTTCACCACGGATCAGGTCATCGAAGGTTTCTCGCTGACGGATGAGTTTGGCTTTACCGTTTTCAATCAGTACCTCGGCTGCCCGCGTCTTGCTGTTGTAGTTGCTGGCCATCACGAATCCATAGGCTCCAGCGTTTTCGATCGTAATGAAATCACCCACAAACGGCATCGGCAAACTGCGACTTTCGACAAAACCACCCTCTCGCTGAGTAAAGATGTCACCCGATTCGCAGAGCGGGCCGCCGATAATCACATCGACTGATTCACGTGACGAAACATCCCCCTTCGCTCCACAAACAGAAATCGGATGATGAGCCCCATACATGACCGGACGAGCCATGTCGTTGAACCCGGCATCAACGAGGGCAAACAAATTCTTGCCGACTTTCTTGACGCTGCGAACCTCGGCGATCAAGAAACCAGCTTCCGCACTCAAGTATCTCCCCGGTTCGATTTCCAAATCGAGCCGATGACCAAACGTTTCACCAAGCCGATTGCGAGTCGCATCCCAAAGGGCAAAATACTGGTCCAAATCGACGTAGGTTTCATCACTCTTGTAGGGCACCGGTAATCCACCGCCTGCGCTAATCGTTCGCAAGGTACGCCCTACCTTCAATGCTGTCTTTTCCATCGATTCGCAAACCGCACTCAAGTGCTCCAAGTCGGTGCCCGACCCGATGTGCATATGCAATCCGCTGACCATCAATCCATGATGATCTGCGTCGATCAAACATTGGTCCACCTGTTCGTGCCAAATGCCGTGCTTGCTTTGTTCGCCACCCGTATTCGTTTTCTGGCTATGGCCATGACCGAAACCAGGGTTGATTCGCAAGGTGATTTCGGCCCCAGGACGCTGGGAACCGATTTGACCGATCATGTCAGGCGAGCCACAGTTGACGGGTAAATGATGTTCAAGAACCAGCTTCAATGCTTCATGATCGAAAATATCAGCGGTATAGATAATTTCGTGCTTGGTTGGATCGGTCGAGAATCCGGCAGCCATTGCGCGGCGAATCTCGCCGGCACTGACGGCATCGACAACGACCCCTTTTCGTCGCATTCGATCTAAAATCGCCAGGTTACTATTGGCCTTTTGGGCATAACGAATACGGTCGAACGCGGAAAGATCGTCGATCCGTTTGTCGATCACCGATTGGTCATAAACATACAGCGGAGTACCGAACTCGGAGACCAAATCTTTGATGCAAAGTCCAGAAATTTCCGAGCGGACGGTCGAAAAGGTAGGTGTGGTGAGCATTCGAGCGTTTTTCAATGAGAAATGGGGTTTCAAATGACAGTGAAGCAATCGAGTGCCATCATCGTCGCGCAATATCTTAGCGGATTATCCAATTTAATCATCCCCGTAGCCGTGCAATTGTCGCACGCAACCGCAGCGAAGCTTGCCTTAGCGGCCGACAGGCTGGGTGCTCAAAAGACACGGTTACCAGAACACGAACTTGCCTCGTTTTTGTTCCCTACGCCAACGGCGTTACAGAACG
The DNA here is from genome assembly GCF_007860185.1 of Novipirellula aureliae. Taxonomy (NCBI): domain Bacteria; kingdom Pseudomonadati; phylum Planctomycetota; class Planctomycetia; order Pirellulales; family Pirellulaceae; genus Novipirellula; species Novipirellula aureliae. The sequence goes on along the minus strand of NZ_SJPY01000006.1, from coordinate 447,291 downwards.
CAGACCAGGGTTAAAACCGGCAATCGCCTTTGCGATTGACGCTGCAACCCTGGGTCGACACGACACGAACACACCGTCCCACCACCCCGGCACCAGCCTCCCTTAAGTCAACTTGGCGACTTTGGCTAGCGACTTATCCGCTCCAGCAACCAACAACGTATCGCTGTCTTTGAGAAGGTCGTCGGGGTTCGGCGTGACTGAAATTTGATCGTGAAGCACATCATGCAGCGCCACCACCGTGATATCGTATTCTTGCCGCAACTGGAGCGCCCGCAGCGATTGCCCCTGCCAAGCTTCGGGAACCGCCATCTCTTGGATACTGAATCCCTCCCCGAGTCGAAAATGATTCAACACCGCCGTGCCTCGCATTCGCACGCCCAAACTGATTGCCGATTCGCGTTCGGGGAAGATGGTCTCGGTTACTCCGATTCGTTCCATCACGCGGGCATGGTCTCGTGAATTGACTTTGACGTAGACATCCTTCACTCCTAAATCGCGAAGCGCCATCGTCGTCAAGATACTGGCGGTGATATCGTCGCCTGTTGAAATGACCGCCGCATCGACTCCTTTGACACCGATTTGGCGGAGTGTGTCGACGTCGGTTCCACTTCCCATCGCCGCCTTGGTCACACGCGGCGCAATCCGGTCGACCGTATCACCGTCCGTATCAATTGCGATCACCTCGGAGCCGTGCGAAGCGAGCGTCTCCGCTACACTCGATCCGAAATTACCGAGCCCAATCACTGCATACCGTTTTATCATATTGCTTCGTCCTTATCCAACCGCGACATCTTCGTAGGCATAGCGGAAACGGCCACGGCGACCGCGCCCAATCACAAGTGCTGACGCCAACATTAACGGGCCAACTCGCCCGACAAACATCATTGCGATCGTGACCAAGCGGCCTGAAAACGACAATGCCTGTGTCAAGTTCATCGACAACCCCACTGTGTTGAAAGCACTGACCGCTTCGAACATTCTAGCCAAAAAACCACCATGGGGATTCGGCGTTCCATCACTGATCGCTAGTGCAAAGACGCTCATCGCCATCAAGACCCCTGCAACCACTGCCAAGCCGATCGCTCGTTGAGTCGTGTCTTCAGGAATGGATCGATTGCGAAACACGGTCGTTTCGTTACCACGAATGCGCGACCATGCCAGCAGAAGAATCAGTGCAAAGGTAGTCGTTTTCATTCCCCCCGCCGTCGAGCCAGGCGAACCGCCGATCGTCATGAGCAGTATCGTAAGAAAGTTGGTGCTATCGGATGCTGCGGCGTAGTCGATCGAGTTAAACCCAGCCGTACGAGGCGTGATGCTTAAGAAAAATGAGTTGGAGATTTTGTCGATCAATGAGAAGTCGACAAGCGTGTTGTTCCATTCAAAAAATGCGAACATTGGCCAAGGCACAAGGATGAGTAGCCCCGATGTGATAAGTACCAATTGCGAGTGCAACGACATCCGTCGTTTTCGCTTGTTCTTTTTGGCTTGCCGACGATGAGCCCGATAGCAAAGCCAAGACTCTTCCATTGTGACGAAGCCGAGACCACCGGCGACAATCAACACGGACAGGATAAGAATCGTCAGCGGTGAATCTCTTAGCCCCACCAACGAATCACCGAATGTGGAAAAGCCAGCATTGCAAAAGGCACTGACACTATGAAAGATGGCTGGCCACCATGCTTGTTCGAACCCGCTGCGTGGCCCCCAAACACTTAGCAAGGCCACCGCTCCAATCGCTTCGAAAATGAAGGTGTAGAGTATAACGTCACGAGTCAAACGGCGAAGGTTCACCCTGGGGCCACCGCGACGCGGCTCATAGGTCAATGATTCGGTGCCAATCGTCAGTCGAAAACCGAGCACTTGAATCACGAGGCTGGTGAACGCCAACATGCCCAATCCCCCCAGCTGAATAAGCAGCAGTAGAAACGCTTGGCCGCGAAAGGTGAACTGCGTCGACGTGTCGACGACTGACAATCCCGTGACGCACACCGCGCTGGTTGCCATGAATAAGGAGTCGCTAAATGACAGAGGCTTATCGGCGTGGATGCCCGGCAGGTACAAGAAACCGAGTGTCCCGATGGCAATCAAAATGACAAACGAACCAACGAACAATCGAGGCGGCGAAATTCTTCGCCATGCATTTGGGTTGCCCTCGATCGCACTGTCCCAACGATTTTGCGTCCGATATTGCGTCCGATGTTGAGTAAGCCGTTTTTTCATTCACGGTTGGCGAGGGGTTTAGTTTTGGGTAGTGAATCTTTAACAGCGTGTTGATTTAGTGATCGTCGCCTTTCGCTCCGCGAAAGTTGCTTTCAAAACGCACTCACTTGAAAAACGCTTCAAGACTGGAGGTCGAGCGATGCCATTGAGGCATTCGCGAAGGAAGGAGCCTGCAGGATTCACATCGTGGAGCCCCCCTCCCAAACGGCGGCACGGGCGTCCCGTTCGAGCTCCCCCAAACGAAGTTTGGGAGAGGTGGTTAAGTTGTTGACTCAGATGAACTCAAAAGCGGCACAACCTCATTGGAGACGAGGGATCTTTAACAAGATCCACTTACAACTAGACTTACACAGGCTCTTCGACAAACGTCGCCTGCTCGACCGTTCCGGGAACGATCCGAGTGACCGAGACTTTCGATCGCCGCAGCTCTTCGATTTCGGCAGCCATTTGAGCAATCAAATCGGCAACCTCGCGACCGGCCGCTTCGCCAATGTTAATCATAAGTGCTTTTCGTGAATTTTCGCTAAGTGCCGTCTGACGCATAAATCTCTCCAAATCAAAGAATAGGCTGAGCTCGAACGCTCAAAGGGGGCAGAAAAGAAAAGTCTACTCGACCGTCACACTTTTTGCCAAATTTCGTGGTTTGTCAACATCACATCCTCGCAGCAAGGCAATGTGGTACGACAACAACTGCAGCGGAACCACATTGACAATCGGCTGAGTAAAACCTGGGACGTTAGGAACGTGGATGACGTCGTCCGCAATCGATTCGACCTCTGGATCGTCTCGACTCGCCAAAGCAATCACTGGCCCCCCACGTGCTTTGACCTCTTCCATGTTCGCCATCACCTTGTCGTAGGTCGAGCCTTTCGGAATGATAAAAACACTCGGCGTTTCTTCGTCGACCAATGCGATCGGACCGTGCTTCATTTCTGCCGCCGGATAACCCTCGGCGTGGATGTAACTGATTTCTTTTAGCTTAAGTGCCCCCTCGAGCGCGGTGGGGAAATTGTATTGGCGGCCTAGATACAAAACCGTCGACGCATTTTGATACTTTTTCGCCACGTCGCGCACTTGCTCGTCACAAGCGAGTGCTTGCTGTACCGCCGCAGGTAATTGCTTTAACTCCTCAATGATTCGTTGCCCACTTTCAAAACTAACGTGACGGAGCCGACCAAAATACAGTGCCAACATCGCCAAAACACAGCACTGGGATGTGTAAGCTTTCGTACTAGCGACGCCGATTTCGGGACCCGCGTGTAAGTAGACGCCGCCATCGGACGCCTGCGCGATCGAACTGCCCACGACGTTACAAATCGCCAACGTTCGATGGCCCTTCCGCTTCGTTTCACGAAGAGCCGCCAATGTATCGGCGGTCTCACCGCTTTGAGTGATACCAAAGATCAGCGTGTTGTTTTCAATCGGAGGGTTTCGATATCTCAGCTCGCTGGCATATTCCACGCTAACCGGCAATCGTGCAACGTCTTCGATCATGTACTCGCCAACCAACGCCGAATGCCAACTGGTTCCACAGCCGGTCAAGATGATTCGCTCGACACAGCGAAGTTGTTGTGGCGTTAGATTCAATCCGCCGAATACAGCCGTTGCATTTTCGTCGTCGAGCCGGCCTCGCATCGCGTTGCGTATCGATTCCGGTTGCTCGTAGATCTCCTTCAGCATGTAGTGATCGAACCCTTCGAGACTCGCTTCACCACTTTCCGTTTCGAGCGGGCGAATCTCGACGCGAATCTTGCCCTGGTCCCGATGCAAAACCGAAAAACCATCAGGCGTGAGCACCGCCAATTGATGGTCAGCCAAATAGACGATCCGCTCCGTTCGCCCCACCAAGGGCGACGCGTCACTGGCCACAAAGTACTCGCCTTTGCCAACCCCGATCACCAGCGGGCTGCCAAATCGAGCCGCAATCATGAAGTTGGGATGATCACGAAACGCAATCGCTAATCCGTAGGTACCACGCAACCGGGCAACGGCGTTTTGAACCGCTGCTAAATAACGAAGGTTGGGCTGCTCTTCGTTGATCGGGGCCTGTTTTAGCTCTTCGGCAACTAAATGCGCGACGACTTCGCTATCGGTCGCTGAGACAAACTCGTAACCTTTCTTGATCAATTCATCCTTGAGCACTTGGAAATTCTCGATCACACCGTTGTGGACCAGCACGACCTCCCCACACCCACCCACATGGGGGTGCGCGTTTTCGATTGTAGCCGGACCATGGGTAGCCCAGCGTGTGTGCCCGATGCCGAGGGTCCCCTTCGGCATCGTCGAGCCCAACTCGTTAGCGAGCGAATCGATGCGTCCCACCGAGCGGGTGATGTTGAACGACGAACCGCCATGAATCGCCACCCCCGCGCTGTCGTAACCGCGGTATTCTAGCCGCCGCAGCCCATCCAACAAAAAATGGCCTGATTCCTCGCAACCGACGTATCCAACAATTCCACACATAAAATGCCCTTTAGGCGACGCATATTCCGAATCAAACCTGACGGATTTGAATGGACTCTACACAAACGTTTTTTCCAAAGTCTAGTCTAGCCCCGAGGATTCGCAGCTTTTGACCAACAAAATCATAATAGGTTAAAATAGTTCACGAGTCGCCAAGTGAATAGAAAAAGGTGCGGCAACGGTGAAAAACCCAGCGTAAAACAGCAGGAAATCATATTGTGCCGATTGAACCACGGGCCCCCAAACCCCCGTCTGGTACACAGGATTTGCCGGCTTTGTAGTGGATCTTGCTAAAGATCCCACAGGCTTTGTGGTGGATCTTGCATCGGATTGACGGCGAACCGCTCAGTTTGCCGACTTTGCCATTCGCATGACCAATTGTTCCAACAGAAAGCGGTCGCGGCCCTCGGCGCTGTGGGTCCCCTTCAAACGCAGGTCGGCATCGAGGAGCCAGGGTAATAGTTGCCGACCTCGGGCGCGTCCGAGTCCGCGAAGTTGTTTTTTCGCTTGCTGGATTTCTGCAGGACGCTGAATTCCAGCGGCCGAAAGAGCGTCTTCGAGCTGCACCGGACGTCCTTCGCGTTCGCGATGCTCGACGACAGCCGTCGCCATCCCCAAACGGCGAAGCGACCAGGCGATTTGCGGAAGGAGTGCGATCGGACGTTGACCACCACTCATCAATTTGTCGAGTTGCAGCATCGCTTCAGCGGCATTCCCCGAAGCGATTGCGTCGGTAATCTGCCATACCGTTTTGCCTTGCCAGCCCGCCACGACATCACGGACGAGCGGCTCATCAATCGTTTCGCCTGGTTCACGGTACAACGCCAACTTCGCTATCTCGGTATCGATCATCCCCATTTCATCGCCCAACATCTCGATCAACGCATCGGCAGCATCGGCTGACAAAGTCGCCTTGTGCCGCTTGGCGACGTGGTTGCACAAGAATTTCCGACGCGAAGCAGAGGTAATGCCAAGCTTTTTATCCGGCGAAGCGTTGCAAGCGACCAACAAATGGTCGGCTGCGATCGCTTTGTAAAGTCGCGTGTTGGAAGCGAGCGAAGACAAGTCCAATACAAAGCGATTGGATGTCCCCGGTTTGGCGACGTATTTCTCGAGCTCAGGGCGATGATTCGAAACGAACTTATCCGCATCGCGGACGATGATTGCTCGTTTACCGTCAAAATCAAACAGCGACGCCGTTGCCAAATCGTCCCGCAAATCGGACCAACGAACCACGTCACCATCGAACGAGGTCACGTCGCCGCCCGCACAAAGAGCGGATATCGACCATGACCGCAGCGCCGTGTCGCCACCAAAAACCGCCGCAACCGACGGCAATTCCGCTGGCGGTTTCATCAGCATCTCAAAAGCACTCAGGATGGCCATATTGCATATCGAAAGGGGTACGAAGGGAAAGGATATGGGTCTGATGAATAGTCTAGCGAAGATCAGGGTGTTTTGGAAACGACCGACTTTTCTCTCGGAGAACAGGGCGACATTGCGGCGAAACCGCCGGATGCCTACTCGGGCACGTCCCGCCGGCGACCTCGGCCGGTCGCCAAAATGACGAGTCCAAGAAACGTCAGAATAATTCCGGCTAGCAACGGCCACGTGATCCGCTCACCGAATAACGTGACACCGACAACTGCGGCCATCGCCACCTGCGACGCATTGATGAGATTGACCGAGACGACCGGTAACGCCTTGAGTGAGGTTGAAAGTGCGATGAAGGCCGACAGATTAAACACACCGCCGAGCACCAAAAAGAGCCACTCAAGATTGGTGATCATCGCGAGGGAAGAAACCTCGATTCGCATAAAAGTGGTGCCCCACAATGCGATCGCGCCGACAATGCCACTGACCAACATCGCCCCTGGTGCTGAGACACCACTGTGCATCGTTTTGCGAAGCATGACACCGAATAACCCATAGGACAGACCTGCCGAAGCGGCACACAGGACGCCGCCCCAGACTGGCAGCACGGTCATTGTCGCGGAGACTGAAAGCTCGGACGCGGGGACGGCTGCATCGGGAACGCTCAGTACGACGACCGCTGCGATCAACACAAACATGGCAACCAAGGTTCGCGGACGCACTGGCTCCCCTAGAATAAACCGGCCAAAAATCGCTCCCCCGATAATCAACGCGCCGAGCGTTATCGGCACGGTGGCTGCCAAGCCAATCGACCCGAGTGCGAATTGAAATATGCCGTTGCCAACCACTTGGGTGACCAACGCGGTCAAGGCAAACCACGGGATCATGTTTAAGCTGGTGGCGATCGTCTGGTTATGAATTCGCATCCAAACGACAAACGGCCCAAGCACAACGATCGTTGGCAATGACTTCATCGCAGCGACCAAAAACGGATCGAGCCCCACATTTTGACGCAGGGCTGTGTTGGCGGCGGTGTACAAGACAGCCGCGGCCATGCCGTATATCGATCCGACAACCAAACCAACCGGTGGCTGTAGTGCGGCGGTCGAAAGTCGTTGATCCGCCATCAAGAATCCTAAAAAATCAATCGTGCCCATGCCGTGCTGGGAAACTTTCTTCAATAACCTTTTCGTCGCTCCCCCGCCTGCTTGCTATTTGCGTACGATTGTAAAGGGATAGACGGCTTTGCAGAAGGACGCAGGCAATCGGACACTCGTCCGTTCTCCCATACACCGAACAGCTCCTGACGATTGATGATTGGATCCGATTTGATTTGTGAAATAGCCAGTGAGCCGATCGGCTGGGGCATCAACCTCGTTTTAAGTTTGTGAGCCTAAGGTAAGTGAGGAGTTGTTATTTTGTGGACCGGATGAGTTTTTTCAACGGACTTTTAGTTCCAGGATTACCAATCGAATTCTCATTCATCTTTTTTCCTCTGTGCCTTCGTGCCTCTGTGAGAACCCATCACGCAGCCTCGTAATGCTTCGCGGGGGTCAGAAATAATATCTCGAATCGATTTGGGGAATGTTGGACTGGGGATGGGAGGGCTCTCACAGAGGCACGAAGGCACGGAGATTAAAAAGGGAGGGTTAGAGCTGACCGTTGATGATTCGGGTGATTCCGGCTTTCATCAGTTCGTCACCGATGTTCAGTAGGCAACCTCGTTTTAAGTTTGTGAGCTTAAGGTAAGTGAGGAGTTGTTTTTTTGTGGACCGGATGAGTTTTTTCAACGGACTTCAGTTCCAGGATTACCAATCGGATTCTCATTCATCTTTTTTCCTCTGTGCCTTCGTGCCTCTGTGAGAACCCATCACGCAGCCTCGTAATGCTTCGCGGGGGTCCGAAATAATGCCTTGGATCGATTTGGGGAATGTTGGACTGGGGATTGGAGGGGCTCTCACTGAGGCACAGAGGCACGGAGATTAAAAGGGAGGGTTAGAGCTGATCGTTGATGATTCGGGTGATTCCGGCTTTCATCAGTTCGTCACCGATGTTCAGTAGGCAACCTCGTTTTAAGTTTGTGAGCCTAAGGTAAGTGAGGAGTTGTTTTTTTGTGGACCGGATGAGTTTTTTCAATGGACTTCAGTTCCAGGATTACCAATCGGATTCTCATTCATCTTTTTTCCTCTGTGCCTTCGTGCCTCTGTGAGAACCCATCACGCAGCCTCGTATTACAAGGGGAACGCTTCGCGGGGGTCAGAAATAATATCTCGAATCGATTTGGGGAATGTTGGACTGGGGATTGGGAGGGACTCTCACTGAGGCACGAAGGCACGGAGATTAAAGAGGGAGGGTTAGAGCTGACCGTTGATGATTCGGGTGATTCCGGCTTTCATCAGTTCGTCACCGATGTTCAGTAGGCAACCTCGTTTTAAGTTTGTGAGCTTAAGGAGTTTTTTCAACGGACTTCCGTTCCAAGATTAACAGTTCATTGGCGATGATGGCCTGTGGTAGATACCGTTTGACCGGCCGGTTCATTCGGACCCAAGGCCAATCCGCTCGACCCTTTTGACTGCGACGACGCAGTTGGAGGAGCCAGAGCTTCGTCTTGCAGGGCGATTCTCCTTTGCATAGAATCCTAGTGAATCCACGCATTTCCCGGACGGCCCCGCTAAATCCGGCTTCGAGTCACACTCGTTTGTAGTCTCGGCTACAGCCGGAATCTGCCTGCAATTCCCTAAATCATTCCGCCAAATGGCGAGACTGCATGCAAAGGCTCAATGCCTATTGTGTTAGTCTTGCCCCAGCGGCATTGGGATTGCTTGGGCCCCCACTGGAGTACAGGGTGTCGATTCGAATTTACTCGAGCCTTGGACTGATCCGAAAAAAACTAGAGTGTCATCATGAGCAAGCGACAGGTTAAATGCCCACAGTGCGAAACTATCATGCTGTTACCCAGTGACATGAAATCCGGGAAAGTCAAATGCCCCAAATGTGCCAAGGTGCTTCAAATTGCGGCGCCAAAAAAGCCGGCTGCCCAAATGGGGCAAGCGTCTGTCCAGCCTTCCCGGGTTGCCACACCTGTAAAGTCGGAGAATCCCTTCGACGATTTTTCGGGAATTCCAGCGAGCAACGCCGCTTCGTTCCCAGCACCAACCGGTCACATACCTGCCTATCGGTCGCCCGGCCCCGCAAAACCGCCGTCGCGAAAACCCAAGGCTAAATCGGGTAGGAGCACAGGATTAAAGATTGCGGCGATTGTTGGAGGATTGGCGTTCGTGACGATCTTGCTTTGCGGTGGTGTGGTGGGTGGGCTTGCCATCTATGGGTATTCCAAGGCTGTTAGCCGGGAAACCAGGGGACTAGAGGGCTACCAGGTGGATGTGCCCCCAGGAAGAATTCGGAAATCGCAACCCATCAATACTCCTAATCGCAAAGCTTACGAAATGGTGGCTGTGAACACAGTAACGGGATCCAACTACTCCTTGGTGGTGACAAAGTTTTCTGGCAGCCAAGACGCGACGGCTCTAGCGGAAGCAACTGTCATTGCCATGCGGGACAAAATAAACAATCCCCAAGAAGTTACTCGTTCCGGGATGAAAGGATTTTCGGGAACCATGAAGCAAGGGGCCAACCTAATTAGTGGATCAGAGTGCGAGTTTTTTGCAGATCAAGGCAACTTTTTGATGCTAACCTACACTCCATTTTCAATCGTTAAGGAAAAGATTGGTTCGAATTCCAGGGTGAAATCCAATGAGCGAAAGTTAGACGATCCAGAGCATTTTTTTGAGTCCGTTTACAAGGGCGACTGGAAAGATCGTTAGGCAACGTAGGCTTTCGATTTTGTTTCTTCCGATGGAACCGCGGCAATGGGCGGATGTAGACCAGGGCCAATAGAGGATTGACGAGGGCTAGCCAGAATCATCAATGATACCATCCTTGAACGCATCAAGGCATTCGCGTGCAGGAAACGCTTCGAGAAGCCAGACATGACGTCTCGGCTCGATTTGACGATTCGGGGATTGTTGGACTGGGGATTGGAGGGGCTCTCACAGAGGCACAAAGGCACGGAGATTATAAAGGGAGGGTTAGTGCTGACCGTTGATGATTCGGGTGATTCCGGGAATGTTGGACTGGGGATGGAAGGACTCTCACTGAGGCACGAAGGCACGGAGATTAAAGAGGGAGGGTTAGAGCTGACCGTTGATGATTCGGGTGATTCCGGCTTTCATCAGTTCGTCACCGAAGTTTAGTAGGTAACCTTGTTTTTAGTTTGTGAGCCTACGGTAAGTGAGGAGTTGTTTTTTGTGGACCGGATGAGTTTTTTCAACGGACTTTAGTTCCAGGATTACCAATCGGATTCTCATTCATATTTTTCCTCTGTGCCTTCGTGCCTCTGTGAGAACCCATCACGCGGCCTCGTATTACAAGGGGAACGCTTCGCGGGGATCAGAAATAATGTCTTGGATCGATTTGACGATTCGGGGATTGTTGGACTGGGGATTGGAGGAGCTCTCACAGAGGCACCAAGGCACGGAGATTAAAATGGGAGGGTTAGTGCTGACCGTTGATGATTCGAGTGATTCCGGCTTTCATCAATTCGTCACCGATGTTCAGTAGGCAACCTATTTTTAGTTTGTGAGCCTACGGTAAGTGAGGAGTTGTTTTTCGTGGACCGGATGAGTTTTTTCAACGGACTTCAGTTCCAGGATTACCAATCGGATTCTCATTCATCTTTTTTCCTCTGTGCCTTCGTGCCTCTGTGAGAACCCATCACGCGGCCTCGTAATACAAGGGGAACGCTTCGCGGGGATCAGAAATAATGTCTCGGATCGATTTGACGATTCGGGGATTGTTGGACTGGGGATTGGAGGGGCTCTCACAGAGGCACAAAGGCACGGAGATTAAGGAGGGAGCGTTAGAGCTGACCGTTGATGATTCGAGTGATTCCGTCTTTCATCAGTTCGTCACCGAAGTTTAGTAGGTAACCTAGTTTTAAGTTTGTGAGCCTAAGGTAAGTGAGGAGTTGTTTTTTGTGGACCGGATGAGTTTTTTCAACGGACTTCAATTCCAGGATTACCAGTTCATTGACGATGATGTCGGCCCGGAATCCCTCATCGAATCTCATCCCAGCAAACTCGATCGGAATCGGTAGTTGTCGATGAACAGATAGTCCAGCTTGCTGAAGCTGCTTTGCCAGAACAGCTTCATAAACGGTTTCCAGCAAGCCAGGACCGAGTGATTTATGTAGTTTGACCGCGCAATCCACAACGATTGTTCCAATCTGATTCTCATTCATCTTTTTTCCTCTGTGCCTTCGTGCCTCCTTGAGAACCCATCACGCAGCCTCGTAATACAAGGGGAACGCTTCACGGGGGGTCAGAAATAATATCTCGGATCGATTTGACGATTCGGGGAATGTTGGACTGGGTGTTGGAGGGCTCTCACTGAGGCACGAAGGCACAGAGATAAAAATGAGAGGGTTAGAACTGACCGTTGATAAAATCAAATTGTGACAAATCCACTAGAGCATTGTTTACCAAAATGCACTAGCATGGTTTCATCAATTCTGACCTAGGCATTCGAGACACGCTGATCCACAACAGACACGGCACTGTTGGGGGGGCAGACTGAGGTCCATCCAGGTCTAAAACTCTAGAGGCAAGTATGAACAACTGCGTATTGATCATGGCGGTCGTAGCCACGATGGCCGTTGGCGGCACCGAGGCCGTCGCACAACCCAATCGTATTTCCCCTCCTAATATTCTGGTGTTTCTGGCTGACGATTTGGGTTACGGTGACCTGGGCTGCTATGGCAATCCCATCATTAAGACCCCGCACATGGACCAATTAGCCTCTGAGGGTGTTCGGCTGACCGACTGCCATGCAGGTGGGACGGTTTGTTCGCCTTCACGCTCCGCCCTTCTGACGGGGCGGAATCCTTACCGCAGTGGTTTCTTTTATATTCAAGGTAGAGATACCCATCTCCGTGACAATGAATTGACAATTGCAGAGATATTGCAGAGCAAGGGCTATGAAACCAGTTTCTGGGGCAAGTGGCACCTCTCTGCCCTGGAAAAGAATAGCCGCGATGAACCGGGGCCCGGTGACCAGGGCTTTGATTACTGGATGGGCACTACGTTAAATGCTTTTGACGGCCCCAAAGATGCGGGCAAGTTTTACCGCAATGGCGAACCGGTAGGCAAGGTAGACGGCTGGTATTGCGATGTTATCGTCGACCAGGCCTCGGATTGGCTTAAGAACAAACGCGACAAAGACAAGCCCTTTTTTATGTACCTGTGCTCACATGAACCGCACACACCGATTTCCCCCCCGCGCGAATACAGCGACCTGTATGATACTCCGAACACAGAAAGACTTGAGAAACAAACGCAGTACGGTGACGTGGAACGTCCCAAACGGGACATCTCTCAATACAAGAAAGAGTACTACGGAACGGTCAATCAACTCGATGATGCCTTGGGACGCCTGATGCAAACCTTGGATAGCCTGGGACTCAAGGAAAATACCCTGGTTATTTTGACCAGTGACAATGGCCCTGAAACACCCGTCACCTTGGAAGAATCGCTAGGTCAGTGGGAAGATCCGATTCGAGACAAGTGTTTCGGTACTCCTGGCGATCTAAAAGGTATGAAACGCTATCCTTACGAGGGGGGCCACCGCGTACCGGGTATTGCCCGATGGCCGGGTGTTATTCCTGCAGGTCTTATCAGTGATAGCCTGTTTAATGGCACTGATTTTCTGCCAACGTTTTGTAAACTAGCCGGCGCTCCCGTCCCATCGGATCGCCCCATCGATGGCATTGACGCCTTCAACGCTTTCTTGAATAAGAAGGTTGATCGCAACGTCCCGTCCATCTGGTTTTATCCGCACCACGGCGATACCTACTTCCGCATGCCCCAGATCGCGATGCGTAACAAGAATTACACGCTGATTGGCTGGCTCCCCCGAAAAGACGAAGGCTTAGGCCTAAAGACTTGGTTCGTCAGCTCCGATCCCGATCGTTTTGAACTCTACGATATGATCGATGATCCTCAGCAGGAACATGACCTTGCAGCAGAAAAGCCAGAGATCGTTGCAGCTATGAAAAAGGACATGATTGCCCTGTGGCGAGAAATGAGGGCCGAAGGTATGGCTCTAAAAAGTGAGTGAAAAAGTAAGTGATGGGCTATCCGTCGTTGACGATGGTTCATCGCACCCGATCGACATCCCGCTAAGTACCATTTTCAAACGCAAGAACAAATGAAGACGAGAACGATGATACCAACTTTTGTACGCTTCACACTCATCGGCTTCACCTTCTCCTTTTTGGGGGCGGTATCTGTAGGTGCGGAGCCTTCGGAGGAGACCTCACCCAACGTATTGTTCATTGCCATTGACGATTTACGTCCGGAACTTGGATGTTATGGTTCAACGATCGCCAAGAGTCCAAACATCAATCGGTTGGCTGAATCCGGAGTGACGTTCACACGGGCGTATTGTCAACAAGCGGTTTGCAATCCATCGCGAGCCAGTTTAATGACGGGACTGCGCCCAGACACGATTCGAGTTTGGGATTTGAGTACCGATTTCCGTACGGCCAAGCCCGATGCTGTAACGCTTACGCAGCAGTTCATGAAAAACGGCTACCATGCCGTCGGAATCGGCAAGATTTTTCACAACGACATTCAGGATCCCGGTTCATGGAGCGAACCCAAGCTCAATATTGACGGCTATCCTTTTGATCCCGACGCAGTCTATCGCGCCAAGGAAAACGTGGCTTGGCTTGAACAGCGGAAGCAGGAATTGATTGCCGAAGGAGATACGCGTCGAATCGACCCCTTTGGCAAGTGGTATCTCAAGCATGTTGCGACGGAAAACGTCGACCTTCCAGATGACGCCTATTTCGATGGTGCCCAGACCTCTGTCGCGATCGAGAAAATGGGCAAATTGGCAAGCGGTGACAAACCGTTCTTCCTGGCGGTTGGATACTATCGGCCGCATCTTCCATTCAATGTCCCGAAACGGTATTGGGACATGTACGATCGCGATAAGATTCGCTTGGCGGAAAATCGTTTTCTTCCGAAAAACGCTCCAATCATGGCCGTTAATACCGCTCGAGAAATTCGCGGTTATACAGACTTCGAACATCAACCTCGCCCGCATGAAGGCTCGTTCCCTGACGACCAGGCTCGGTTGTTAAAGCACGGTTACCTTGCATCGGTCAGCTACATCGACGCTCAAGTTGGTCGGTTGCTTGATACATTGAAAGACCTCAATCTCGATAAAAACACCATTGTCGTTTTGTGGGGCGACCATGGCTGGAAGCTTGGAGAGCACAATAGTTGGTGCAAGATGACCAATTATGAAATCGACACGCATGTGCCGTTGATCGTTCGCGCACCGGACGCAAAGGAAAATGGGAAACAGTGTGATCGACTGGTCGAGTTCGTTGATGTCTACCCTACTTTGTGCGAATTGGCCGATGTGCCATTGCGTGAGGAACTCGAAGGAAATAGCTTTGCCCCGCTACTTGAAAAATGCGACCTGCCATGGAAGGAGGCGGTTTTCAGCCAGTTTTTGCGTGATGGAATCTGGATCGCTCCGGACAACGTGGCCTATATGGGCCGATGTATCCGAACCGAACGATATCGCTACGTCGAATGGAAGAAAAAGAACGACAACGAAATCGTTGCTCGAGAACTTTACGACCTTCAATTGGATCCCCAAGAAAACAACAACGTCGCCGACCAAAAGGAAAACCGCGAAGTCGTAGTCCAACTTGCTGCACAACTGAATGCGGGATGGAAATCCGTCGTGCCGAAACAGGCTGACTAACGCATTGGGGACGATCAAGCGGGAACGGGGGCGTGGTCGCGTCCCAATCCCAGGGTTGCGGTTTGCTATGCTTCGCTCGCAAAACCTTAACCCTGGGCTGTGTTGTTTAACGCCGTTGGCGTATTTGACGAACGTAGGAACGAAAAGGGGATAACCTTGAATCCGCTCAAAAACGAAGCTTTTGAGCAAACCATGCCCGTCTTACGAAAAAACGAAATGCACTAGAGCATTTTGCAGAATGCCGTAGGCTGCGTGTTTAGTGGCTGTGGCTTCCAGTCGCAGCATTCTTCTCAACTGGGGCTGGAAGCCCCAGCCACATCAAAAATCAAAATGCACTAGGCGTTGGACAGCGTGTTCCGCGTTGAAATGACAAGAAGTTTTTTTCGAGATTCCTGTAAGATCACTGGAATTGGCTGGTAATCCCTTTTGAGAACCACGATCGTGGGGAAATACAGCAAAACAGCGACGACAAAGGAATAAAATCGATGGCATTTGACATAAAGAACAAAACCGTTTTGGTGACTGGGGCGAATCGCGGGATTGGAAAAGCGATTCTGAAGGAGGCAATTCGCCGGGGAGCAGTGAAGGTCTATGCAGCCGTGCGAAACGTCGATTCCGCCAACCCGCTGGTTGCTGAATATGGAGATCGGGTCGTACCGATTCGGCTTGATTTGAATGACCCTGCATCGATCGTAGCTGCGGCAGAGACCGCAACGGATGTTGACGTCGTCGTTAATAATGCGGGAGTGATGAAGACGGCTTCGGCGGTCGCGGGCGATGCGATCGAAAATTTACAGTTTGAGATGAATACGAATGTTTACGGCCTGATACGGGTCGCACAAGCGTTTGCTCCCGTCTTGAAAGCGAACGGTGGTGGAGCATTCGCACAGCTCAATAGCGTCGCGTCCGTCAAGACCTTTCCCCATTTCGCGACCTATTGCGCGTCGAAGGCGGCTAGCTATGCGATTACCCAGGGGTTGCGAGGCTCGCTCAGCGAACAAGGTACGCATGTCGTCAGCGTTCATCCTGGGCCGATTGACACCGAAATGGGAGCTGCAGCGGGCTTCGACAAGATCGCGGAATCACCCGATTTAGTCGCGACAGCGATTTTTGACGCCATCGCCGATGGCCATTTTCACGCTTGGCCTGATTCGATGGCCACGCAAGTCGGTAATGCATACCAGAGTTTTGCTGAGAACGTTGTCGAAGCGGATAGGCAAGAAAGCCCGGCATGAGCCCCTGGCGTAGCGGGGCGTATCAGTGCTCCGCTCGCATTGGGATCGTGTCGACTTCGCCGGCTGATAATTAATGGTTACAATGCAGCGTGTCCATTCTTTTCACCCGAGGCATTGTATGACAGGATCCCCACCAACGCGATCGACGTTATTGCTGCGACTCCGCGATCGAGGCAATGGGGATGCTTGGAGCGAATTTGTTCGCGACTACGGCCCAATGATTTATCGTTTTGCTCGTAGTCGAGGCTTGCAGGATGCGGATGCTTCCGATTTAGTTCAGGATGTGATGCGAAGCGTTGGGATGGCGATTGATCGACTCGACTATCAGAAAGAAAAAGGCGGCTTTCGAGCTTGGTTGTTCACGATCACTCGCAATAAGTTGTCGACCTATTTTGCAAAGCGAAAACGATTAGGGCCAATTGGCAATGAAACCGACCAACACGAAATGCTTGGCCAAGCGAGTGATGGACGCAGCGACTTGGATGCTCAATGGGAACTCGAACACCAACGACAACTGGCCGCGGTCGCGATGGAAACTTTGAAACCAACGATCGAACCCAACACCTGGGCTGCGTTTGAGTTGACTGCGATCGAAGGACGCTCGGCAGAGGAGGTTGGTGCGAAAATTGGCTTGTCGAAAGGAGCGGTCTATGTTGCGCGTAGCCGAGTGACGGCGAAACTGCGTAGCGAGATTGAACGACTGCTCGCGGAAGAATTTTAACAAGATCTACGACAATACGTTTCTGTAAAAATCTATCATGCCTATACCAACCGCTTGTCCCACCATCGCACAACTCAGTGGTTTGATCCGTGGCACGTTGTCGGATCAAGACAACGATCGATTGACCGATCACGTGGGGGACTGTACGGCGTGTCAGACGACTCTACAAACCGAGGCAACAGGAGAAATCCCTGTCGAATCTCTGGTGGCTGCTGCACGCGATTTGAACCCACCGAACGAGTCGAATTATTGGCAGGCGATGACTCTCGTTGAAAAGGATCTTTTGAGCGGTCAGGTAGCGGATTTCACGAAAGATCCGTCGTCGCTTGAGACGCTGGCAAAATCCTCGCCTGTGGGCGATCTTGATTTTCTTGAACCCTCGGACGACCCCGCCTATATCGGCAAGCTACATCATTTCCAGATCGCTCGTGTGATCGGACGCGGCGGAATGGGGATCGTACTAGATGCGTTTGATACCCATTTGCATCGGAGCGTTGCGATCAAGGTGCTGAATCCTCAATATCAAGCCAACGACATTGCTAAGCAACGGTTTTGTCGTGAAGGACGAGCTGCGGCCGCGATTTCACACGAACACGTTGTGCCGATGTACCAAGTTGCCAAGGCCCAGGAAGGCGAGGTCGCCTATTTGGTCATGCAACTGATCGAAGGTGATACGCTGGAAAGCCGTATGCGTGATGGCCAACCGCTGCCGCCCAATGACGTCGCTAGGATCGGGATGCAGGTTGCGGCGGGTTTATCGGCGGCGCACAAGCGAGAGATGGTTCACCGCGACATCAAACCGGCGAACATCATGATCGAGGCGGAAACGGACCGCGTAAAGTTGACCGATTTTGGACTCGCGCGAGCGACCGACGATGTAAAGCTGACCAAGACAGGCATGGTCACCGGTACGCCGCTTTATATGTCACCCGAGCAAACGTTGGGCGAATCTGCCGATGAACGGAGCGATCTGTTTTCGCTCGGTGCGGTGATGTACGAAATGGCCACCGGCGTGGCCCCCTTCCAAGCGCCGTCGGCGCTTGGAGTGATGCAAAACATCATGAACACCATTCCCGATCCGCCGCACAAAGTCAATGCTGGAATCACCCGTCCCTTGTCGGATCTGATCATGTCGCTACTAGCGAAGAAACCTGATGACCGGCCTGAGTCGGCTCCGGCCGTCGCCACGGCGCTGGCGTCCATTGTCAACGGATATGGCCCCATTTCGCCTCTGCAAGTTCCCGCCGTGGCTGCTCGCGAAGTGAAGAAACTTTCGGGAAGCTACCGTCGTTTGGAGCGTCGTTGGGTGATGGCGGCATGGTTCGCGGGCGCGTTTGGGGTGCTTAGCTTAGTGGTTGCAAGCATCCTAATGCTACGCTCCGACGCTGGCGATGACTTCCCTTCGGTTGTCTTACCCGATAATCCGGGAGTGGTTTGGTCCTCCGATTTCGCGCCGGATGGCAAACAATTAGCAGCGGCAATCGAAGATGGAAGTGTGCGGATATGGGATATCGACAACCAGAAACTGCTGAAAAGTTTCAATGCGCATCGTGGCATTGTATGGATGGTTGCGTACCATCCCACACGACCATTGTTGATGACCAGTGGCGACGATGAAACGGTAAGAATTTGGGATTCGAAAAACTTTGAACTTGTCAAAGAGTGGAAGGCGATGAATTCCGTTCGCACCGCGGTGTTTTCGCCCAATGGTAGCCGAATCGTCGCGGGCGACCGTGAAGGTACGATCCACGTCTACGACATCGATAGTGGCGAAGAAGTCGCAAGTAAAAACCATCCGGGTTCGATCCTCGGTGTCGACTACTCAAGTGACGGCAAGCTGATTGCAAGTGTTGGAAGTGACAAGGTTGTTCGCATCTTTGATGCTGAAACACTAGTGGAACGTAACGCGATGTCAGGCCACGACGGCCCGATCTACGGCGTCAGATTTGCTCCCAAAGGCTCATTGATTGCCTCGGTAGGTTGGAACGCCAATGTTCGTGTTTGGAACACGGATACAGGCAAAGAGGTATCGAATCTAAAGGGAAGCGAAGGAGATATTTGGGGCGTTTCCTTCTGTGGCGAAGGCACACACTTGGTCACCGGCGAACAGGGAGGCGCGGCCCGGGTTTGGGATTTAGAAAGTGGTAAGCCGATCACAACCCTTCGTGGGCATTCCTCAGCCGTCCACAACGTTTCCCTCGACCGCGTCGCTCATCGCATTGCCACCAGCAGCCGTGACGGAACGATTCGCGTTTGGGATATGAGCAGCGTCGAGCCGGACTGAAAAGCAGCTTCCTCCGAAGAGTATGTGAGTGAATTCTTGGATTCCCAGCGAGAGATAGTGATAGGTTTCCTCAAGCATGCCATGCCCAAAATAACTTACCCGGCGTTTTCCCAGCCCACGAATTCGTCCAATGATCCGATATCTTTTAGACCATTTTGCAAAATGCCGTAGGCTGCGTGTTTCGTGGCTGTGGCTTCCAGCCGCAGCGTTCTTCTCAACTGGGGCTGGAAGCCCCAGCCACGTCAAAATTCAAAATGCACTAGAGCATTTTGCAAAATGCCGCAGGCTGCGTGTTTCGTGGCTGTGGCTTCTAGCCACAGCGTTCTTCTCAACGGGGGCTGGAAGCCCCAGCCACGTCAGAATTAAATGCACTAGCTCCACAAACAGAAAGGAATAACCGATGATCGACGTTTTACTCACACACAATGTGTCGTGTGACAACACAATGAACCAGGGCACGTGTGCTTCGCATCGCCAAATGGCTTGGCTGCGGAACCTAACCGTCGGTTTGTTGATGCTCGTTTCTTCATTGTTTGCGCCCGCGATGGCATGGAGTCAAACTGAAGAGGGCAACATGACCGACGAGGCAGCAGTACGCGAGTTAATCGATCGTTACGCAAAATCGATCGATACGGCGGACATTGATTTGGCAACGAAGGTATGGCAAACGAGTGACGATGTCTCTTTCATTCAGCCACGCGGTCACCAGCACGGCTGGGACGAGATAAGGATCAACTTTTACGAAAAGACGATGGGAGCCAATTTTTCAAAGCGAAGTTTAAAGATCCGCGATCTCGTCGTTCATGTCATTGGCAACGCGGCCTGGGTAGAATTCTACTGGACGTTCGATGCCACGATGCGAAAGGATTTGTCGACCATACGCACTCAAGGTCGTGAGACGCAGGTACTGAAGAAGACAGTGCACGGATGGCGAATTGTTCATGTCCATTACTCAGGTATGCCCGTGACCGGTGATCGCCAAGGATTTTAAGCACTGTGCCCCTTCTTGTACGCTGTCACGCACACAACAACCAAACACCGTCACCCCTTCAAACTCACTCATTTTTCGGAAGTACCTACTCAATATGGAAGAAACCATGAAAGCGATTGCACTCACTCGCTACTTGTCGATTGACGATCCCCAATCACTAATGGATATTGAACTCGACAAACCAGAACCATCCGGGCGAGATTTATTGGTGGCCGTCAAAGCGATCGCTGTCAATCCGGTGGACTATAAAGTTCGAGCTCCCAATGAAACGAACAAAGACATCGTTGAAGCGTCGCCAAAAATTCTCGGCTGGGATGCGGCGGGTGTCGTCGAGGCGGTCGGCCCCGACGTGACGTTGTTCAAGCCAGGCGACGAAGTGTTCTATGCGGGTGACATCACTCGACAAGGCGCGAACTCGGAATTTCACTTGATTGACGAACGGATCGTTGGACATAAACCGAAATCGCTCGACTTTGCGCACGCCGCCGCGTTCCCTCTGACCTCCATCACGGCATACGAAGCGTTCTTTGAACGGCTTGGCATTGATGTCGACGGATCCGACGAAGGAAAAACAATTTTAATTGTTGGCGGAGCCGGAGGCGTCGGGTCGATTGCAATTCAACTGGCAAAGATTGCTGGCTTGACGGTGGTTACGACCGCATCGCGGCCTGAATCCTCCGACTGGGTAAAGAAGCTCGGCGCAGATTATGTCATCAATCATCGCGAGCCACTGCGACCCCAGATCGAAAAGATCGGCTTGAAGTACGTCGACTACATCGCCTTGTTCAACGACACCGACGGGCACTGGAAGGCGGCGACTGATCTGATTCGCCCTCAAGGACATATCGTTACGATCGTGGAGAACAACAAACCACTTGAAATGGATGAAATGAAGTTAAAGGCAGCGACGCTTTCCTGGGAATTCATGTTCGCTCGCTCGATGTTTCAGACGCCTGATATGATCGAGCAACATCGCTTACTAAGTCGCATCGCCGCATGGATCGACGAAGGCCGAATTCAAGGTACCGCTGGCGATGTGATGTCGCCGATTAACGCAGCGAACCTTCGCGCTGCTCACGCAACTTTGGAAGCAGGCCGGGCGATCGGCAAAATCGTGATCGAAGGATGGAGCTAAACGTGTCATCCAGCGCTAGCCCGGATTTTTCACGAGACACCAAACAAAAAGGGCCTTTCTTGCGTCTAAGTGTTTAACAACAAAGGAGAAGAAAAGGTACGGGAGAAGAAAAGGTACGCGGACTCATTTCTGGAGAAGAAAAGGTACGCGGACTCATTTCTGGGGAATTGGGAGAAGAAAAGGTACGCGGACTCATTTCTGGGGAATTGAGGGGCTGTTTCATCGCTCCGAGGGCTGGCGCGGGGGTAGACCGAGATTGTCAACTTGAAACGTCGGCTCGGTACATCGAATGCCGCAGGGCTGTGTTGACGGCGGTGCACAAGACCGCCGCGGCTATGCCGTCTATCAATCCGACTACCAAACCTACCGGTGGCTGCAACGCGGCGGTCAAAAGTTGTTGATCCGCCATGAAGAATCCTAAAAAATCAGTCCGTCAACCCCGCCCGCTTCGTAATTGTGTACGATTGTAAAGGGATAAAGTACTTTGCAGAAGGACGCAGGCAACAGGACAAAGGCAATGCTGGCTCGACTGAAGACTTTCACACTCTTGGGGATCGAAGCGATGCCAGTCGACGTGGAGGTTGACATCTCCCCCGCCGCGCTGCCCAAAACCATTCTGGTCGGATTGCCCGATGCGGCGGTGAAAGAAAGCACCCATCGGGTCGAGCGGGCGATCGTTAACAGTGGATTCATCCGCCCGCATGATCGCATCGTGATCAACTTGGCTCCTGGCGATTTGCCCAAGCAAGCGGCCTCGTTCGATCTGCCCGTCGCTCTCGGCGTGCTAGCCGGCAGCGGTCAATTGGTACTCGATCAATTGGAAGAGTATGCGGTTGTCGGCGAATTGGCTCTCGAGGGGTTAACGCGGCCAATCAAAGGTGTTTTGTCGATCGCAATTGAAGCGGCCAAGAATTCTGAGTTGAAGGGCATCGTCGTTCCCTCGGAAAACGCAGCCGAGGCTGCCGTCGTGGAGGGGATCGAGGTGATTGCGGTGCAAAGTCTGGCTCAAGCGGTCGCTTTTTTCTCTCAAGAAATTGAGCTCGACCCTGTCCCCAACTGTGTCGACCAGTTGTTCGAAAAATTCAGCGTTTACGATCTCGATTTTGGGGATGTGCGAGGTCAAGAATCGGCGAAACGAGCGATGGTGCTCGCCGCCGCTGGCAATCACAACCTAATCATGGTCGGGCCGCCCGGTAGCGGCAAAACGATGTTGGCCAAACGAATGCCTACAATTCTGCCTCCGCTAACGGCAACCGAATCGATTGCGACGACGCGAATTTACAGCGCACTCGGACAACTGCCGCCCGGCCAACCGCTGTTGGCGTGTCGCCCCTTTCGTAGCCCGCATCATACGATCAGCGATGCTGGACTCGTCGGCGGCGGTAGTCCACCCTCACCCGGTGAAATCAGCAAAGCGCACAACGGGATTTTGTTTCTCGATGAGTTGCCGGAGTTCAACCGCAAAACGCTCGAGGTAATGCGTCAACCACTCGAGGATGGTGTGGTAACGATTTCGCGAGCCCTTCGCAGTTCAACTTTCCCTGCCGACTTCATGCTGATCGCTGCGGCCAATCCATGTCCCTGTGGGTACCGAAGCGATCCACGGCGGACGTGTAACTGTTTGCCCACGCAGGTTGAGAAATACATGTCGAAGATTTCGGGGCCCTTGATGGATCGAATCGATATTCACATCGAAGTACCGGCAGTCCCCTTTGATGAATTGGCGGCCAACGATTCCGCAGGCACCACCAGTGCTCAGATGCGTACCGATGTGATGAAGGCACGAGAAGCTCAAGAGCAGCGGTTCGGAAATGGCCTGATTCAATACAATGCGATGATGAGTAGTCGGCAAGTACGTCAATACTGTAAACTCGATAAACCGTGCCAACAAATGCTTCGGCACAGCGTCGAGGAGATGGGATTGTCGGCACGCGCGCATGACAAAATTTTGCGAGTAGCACGAACCATTGCTGATGTCGCAGGCGACCCGTCGATCGAAGAAGTCCACTTGGCCGAAGCGATCGGCTATCGAAATCTCGATCGCGATTTCTGGACTTGAAATCGCCGTAGTGGATCTTGTTAAAGATCCTGATTGCGATTGGATCTTTCACAAGATCCGCTACCCACCCTTTTTACTTCTCTACATTAGAACGAATTGATGTCGACGTCTCCTGAATTTCTTGGTCCTTATCGAATTGGAAATGTGCTCGGTCGTGGAGGAATGGGCGCGGTCTACGAGGGAGTGCATGAGCGATCGGGCGAGAAAGTCGCTGTGAAACTGATTTCGCAAAGCATAGGCGATGAACCGCGATTCCGTCGCCGGTTCGCTGGCGAAGTCGAAACGCTCAAACGACTCAAGCATCCCGGTATCGTCCGTTTGGTCGGTTACGGCGAAGAGAACGGCCAACTCTTCTATTCGATGGAATTGGTCGAAGGCGAACCGCTTCAAGCGATGATACGCCGCGAAAAACGACTGACGTGGGAAACCACCATCGACCTTTCAATCCAAGTTTGTGCGGCGCTCAAGCATGCGCACGACTTTGGTGTCATCCACCGCGATTTGAAACCAGCCAACTTAATCCTCACGCCCGATCATCAGGTAAAGTTGGTCGATTTTGGGATCGCCAAGCTGTTTGGATTTGGCGAGCAAACGATGGCCGGTTCGGTACTCGGAACCGCCGACTACATGGCTCCAGAACAAGCCGACGGTGATGGGGTTACCGTTCGCACGGATCTCTACGCGCTCGGCAGTGTCATGTATGCGATGCTGACCGGAAAGCCTCCTTTCAATAACAAAAGTATTACGCAGGTCATCAAATCACTGCGCAATGATAAACCGGTTCGCTTGGACCGCATCAACGAAGATCTGCCGATTGCGCTCGTCGAACTCGTCCACCAACTGTTGGAAAAAGATTCGCGAGATCGACCGCCAACCGCTTTGTCAGTCATGAATCGACTAAAAGCGATGCGTGCTGGCTTGAAACATCAACAAACACTGAATGGTAAACAATTGGGGACCCACCATTCTCTCGCAAACGAAACCGGCGAAAGCGACTCGGCGATCGAAGACGCGAGGACACCAATTGCTGGTAGCGAAAATGGAACCATCTCCAAAACGGTAGCTACCGTCAATTCACGCAACACCGATGCAACCGTTGGCACCGCGGCAAGAGGCAAGGATGAAACGGAGTTTGAAATCAAAGAACCTTCAACTCATTTCCAAACGGTTGATGCGGAGGAAGAGCGATCGCGTCACGCAGCCAAGGGGCATAGCGCCGAGGCGGAACGTTGGAGGCATGCGATCTCCGTTTGTGCGATGGGCGCCGCGTTGGTCGCTTGCGCTATCCTTTTTTTCAAGGCGCTCGAGAAGCCGACGGCAGACGAACTCTATCAATCGATCGTTCAGCAAACGGAATCGGGTGATTTACAAGAAGCCGTGGATGAGATTGGGCAATTCCTGAGACAATTTCCTGAGGACCCGAGAGCGGCGGAGGTGACCCAGTTCGATCGAGCCATTGAACTCAAACGAACATTACGCAGGCTCGGTGTCCAAAACAAACTGGGGATCACGCCTTTGAGTGCCGCCGAACAAGGTTTTTTGGATGCCATGACCGGACGGGAACAAGATCCTCAAACGGCCATCGAACGCCTCCGGCAATGGTTGGCGATTTACGATGCTGATACCATTCAAACCAACGAAGCGATGAATTCGATGATTTTGTTAGCAAGCAATGAAATTGAACAATTGCGTGAGCGATATCCCGAGGTACTGATCGATTCTCGAGCACAGGAATTGATCGAGCGAGTCGATACAGCGCTCGAAAAGATGCCAATGGAGAAAGCGCGTTCGGTACTCGAAGGGATCATCGAACTGCACCGCGACCAAGAGTGGGCCGCTCCCGCCGTCGAAGCCGCCCGACAGGGGCTGGATTCGCTTTAAGGCGATTGTCTGGTTCTCCGAGCGGAAAGCGTACTCGCCTAGGAAAGCGAAGGAAGAGATGAGCCAATCGGTGGGCGCGATCCGCTCGGAGAGCTGAGCGACACTTAGGCGGCTTTGCGTGTTTCGGCCAGCGTGGTTTGATAACGCTTCCATGTGCCGGCGTCCCCGTGGAACACGACGGTCGTTTCGTGGCAAACTCGTTGCAGATTCCGTAGCGTGGTCGGATTCTGCCACGACGGAGCGTCTTCGGCAATCAACACCACATCGACGCGGCCAACGGTGTGGCAGAGACGGAGCAGTTCTTGGTCAAGACTTCCAGGGAAAATTTGTGGTGAGATCCCCGCGCTGCGTAGACGCTGGTGAAACTGCATCAACGACATCGCAGCTTCGTTGTGCTCCGGCGAGCTGGCCATTTCGAACGAGTCGATGGCGCAATAGCGAAGGGGCGAACCGGGATTGTTCTTCTGAATCGCCGAGACGACCGCGACCGCACGTGAGCCATCGCCCACTCCGATTTCCAACAACGACGCAACCTTCAACGGCGCAAGCAACTTACAAAGTCCCGACTCGACGTTCGATCGCCCAAACCCAAACAACCCTTTGGCGACAGTCGTTTTCGTTGTAGCTGTTTTCGTTGTGCCTGTTTTCGGGACGCTCGTCTTCGTCTCGTTCGCATTCGCTTCCGGCTCCCTCCCCTGCGAGGCTTGGCTCACCGCTGGAGTCGTCTCGCCAATCTCCGAAGTGGAGGCTGAAGCCTCTGTTTCGGGCTTTTCAGTTGCGGAGCGACCGCAAAGGGAATTCCACAATTTTAACAGCGACATCGAACGAAGGCCTCTCTTATCCAGTCTTTCGTGGTAACAGATGTAACGTCTACTCACGTTGTATCGGCAAATCAGATCACAAAATTCGATTCGTTGTCTCGGAATTCCGATTAGGTAGAAAAGGCGTGAGTCTGCGATCTAGGTTTCCCTTGGCGAGTCCCAAACCAGTGCAAAGCGAGCGTTGCAGATGAAATTGATTCAAGACGACTTTTCCTTCGACGATCTTAACCGTATCGAAATTTGTGAAGAAAGATTCGCCTTGTCGGCATCGCTACCGGGTGATCTATTGCTAGAAGCTCTATCGATTGGCAATACGTCTAGCGATCTATCGGCTCCAACAAGTTTGCCAACCGTTGACTCGCAGTTGCTCGAACAGCCCGCCAGCAGTGACCTCCGTCCCGATTTACTAGATCAAGCAGCGGAGATCCGGAACGCAGCAACAATTGGCAGCGGTTCTGTTTTCGAAGGTCATTCGTTTGATGGCAGCGGCCAAACGGTGGCCGTGATCGATAGCGGCGTTGCTTGGGACCATGTCGCGTTTGGCGGCGGATTTGGGCCTGGCTATCGAGTCGTCGGCGGTTGGGATTTTGCCGAAAACGATGCCAATCCCTATGACGACGGTCCTGCCGGGTTTCACGGGACGCACGTCGCAGGGCTATTGGCAGGAAAGACCGACGATTTCGCGGGTGTGGCACCCGGAGCCGATATCGTTGCCCTTCGTGTTTTCGATGACACCGGCATGGGTGAGCTGGACTGGATCGAAGCGTCACTAAAATGGGTCCACGATCACCGCGACAGCTTTGCTTCACCGATCACCACCGTCAACTTGTCCGTCGGAGCAGCACTCAATGCCGATAATCTAGACGAAGCCCAAAGCATCCTCGAAGATGAACTGCAATTGCTTCGCCAAGACGGAATCCTCGTCTTTGCCGCTTCAGGAAACTTTTTTGGTAGCTCGGTCTCGGATCAGTCGATCATGTATCCCGCGTCGAGCGAATCGGTCGTGGCAGTAGGCTCCATCGGCGATGATGGGCTGCTAAGCACGTTTTCTCAGCGAAATGACGGCTTGTTAGCAACCGGCGGCGAATCGATTCGCAGCGCAGTGCCCGAACATGTCTATGGATGGGATGGACATGTTGACGATTTTGCGACACTCGATGGGACCAGTATGGCAACTCCGCAAATCGCCGCTGCCTCGATGTTGGTGCGGCAATCGATGATCGACCAAGGCTTGAACCCGTCGATCGATGACATCTTGATGCGACTGAGGGATTCAACTCAATCTCAAACGGATCCGCTGACCGGGGCTTCCTACAACGTTGTCGACTTGTCGTCCGCCCTACTGGCTCCGAGTGCAGACGATGTCGGCGATTCGATCGATTCTAGCGGAGACCATCTGCCTGACTCGACAAACTCCGGTGCAGAGATTCGTTACTTCCCAGGATCCAATGAGAACGATTCGTATGTGCTCGATCTCACCGATGGGATTGTACTACGTAGCGGAGGAAACGAGTATCGTTTTGAAACGACAGGCTCGTCCCCCTTCGAAAACGATTCAGGGTTCGCAACGTCACCCTTGGTGATCGATGTCGGAGGTGGTGCGGATTCACTCCATATCATCGGTTCGAATCAAGCGGAGCGACTCATCATGCACCCCGGATCGACGGGTGGCAACATTAGCACCTTGTCGACGAATCGGTTCCAGATCGAACTTCGCGGCGTCGAGTCGTTGGTCTTCGATGGTGGTGGCGGTCCAGATCGAGCGAGTTTGTACGATTCCCCAGGGGACGATACGCTTCGCTCAGGGCCAAACCAGGCGGAGTTGTCGGGTGTCGGTTTTCAGTTCAATGTCAACGAGATCTCAAAAATCTTCGTTCATGCGACCGCAGGCGGCTATGACACCGCTTTCATGACCGACTCCGCAGGGGATGACACATTGGCCGTGAAACCTCAATTCACGAGTCTTCGATCGGACGACACGTTTCAAGCCGCTTACGGTTTCGAGCGAGTCTTTGCCTACGCAACCGCTGGCGGTCATGACAACGCATCGCTCTACGATTCCGCAGGCGATGACACCATGAACGTCTCTGCCGCGCGTTCGATTATCACCGGCCCAGACTATCAAATCAACGCTCGAGGGTTCGAGTCGGTCGAGGCATTTGCGATCAATGGAGGCGTCGATACCGCAAACATTTACGCAGATGAAGTCGACAGCCAATGGCACCGTGCTCCGGATCGATTGCAGTGGACCGGGCAAGATGGAACGACCCGAATCGCACGCCAATTTGAGCGAGTCCAAGCATTCGAACAATACGAGCCGATCCCCCTATCGACTCAATCAATCGACCAATCGAGTAGCCTTCAGGCGATTCTCGACAATCCCGAAGAACGGCTTCGCCGTGAACGATTGGCATCCCAATCGGTGTTTGATTTGCTGGGGCGCGAATCATAGTCTTGCTCGCCTCAACCTCACACGACAACCAGATCAAAAACCAAGGCTGGTCGTCGTGGACGAAACCTTGACGATGCACGAGGCCGGATAGGCTGTTGCTTTGTAGCGAAACTCGCCAAGAGTATCGGCCACGGTTAACAATTATGCCGGGGAGGCGAAAGTCTTGGCAACTTTCGCGACGGTAGGAGTCCCGATGCTGGCGAGAGGGACCTTCATTTTCCGCCGTACCAAACCCCGCGTCGCCAATTGTGACGTTCAAGCAGCGTGAGCATATCGGCGGGAAGGTCTCGCAATTGGCTCGTTCGAGTATTCTGTTCGACTTGCTGGACGTTCCTCATGCCGGCGATCACGGTACTGACTTCCGGACGTGACAATGCGAACTTCAATGCCACGTCGGCCATCGTGTAGTCTTCCTCTAAACCGAATGCAGCGAGATCTTCGCGAATCGCCTCGGCCCTTTCGACAGACCGCTGCATCCGATCGCCCGCGAAATAGCGGTGTCGGAAATCATCCTCGGGAAATACGTGGTCCGCGGAATACTTGCCCGTCAACACACCTTCATCGAGTGCGACTCGTACAATGACTCCCGTACCTGTTTCAGCCGCAACCGGTAACAACTGAGCCATCGGTTCCTGATGAAACAGGTTAAAGATGACCTGCACAACATCGACCAAACCATTTCTCATCAATTGAATCACGCAATCTTGATCGTGCTCAGGAGTACTGACGCCAATCAGATTGATTTTCCCCTCGTCGCGGAGTCGATGCAAAACCATCAAGGGCTGTGGGTCATCGTTCCACGCTCGCGTCCAAGTGTGAAGCTGCAGAAGATCGATTCGCTCGACGCCCAGGTTCTGTAGACGATCGTTTACATTGTCACGTAAATAGGCAGCCGAATATCGGTCTTGCCAGCGACAGGTTGGGCTAGGCGGCCAAGGCCCATCGGCAGGCGGCGATTTGGTCGCTACAAAGACTTCTTCACTGCGGCTTTTCAAAACCTCCGCAATCAGCTTCTCGCTATGCCCGTCTCCGTAGACCGCAGCGGTATCGATAAAATTGACGCCGCGATCAATCGCTGCATTCAATGCTAGCATTGATTCCGCATCTTGCTGCTGGCCCCATCCTCCGCCGATCGCCCAGGCACCAAAGCCAATCTCGGAGACGCGAATGGAAGGAGGGACTTGGTTTGCCGCTTCGGCAGGCCATTTGGAGGCGGAAAGTAGGCGAGTATGCATGGTACAATCATCGGTTGCAGGATTTGGAATATTTTTTCCGATGGCAAAGTTTGCCGATTGAAAGCGTGCGTTCAGTCATGATGACAGAATCGGTGACCTTTCTCGACCGATTGGTGCGAACGTCTCATCTGTGACGCCTGTTTTACCGAAAATGACTCTTAACGACGAGCCTGTCGTTTTGGACCACAACCGCTAGCAGGCAATGCTGGCATTCTTTTTTGCAGGGTGAATCGGTGGCAACATCCCCAACGCGATCGCGACTTTCGATTGTAGTGCCTGTTGGTCAGGACACCGCAGCCTTTGAAAATGCTCTCGTCAGTGTCTTGGAACATCAACCGAGAGGTTGCGACGTCATCGTGTCCCATGACGGGCGGTACGATGACCCTTTTGATCTTGGTGACGAAGTTCAGTTTGTCACGGCAGAATCATCGAGTCCACTCGATTTGATCACCAGCGGAGTGCAGCGATCACGCGGCCGATTCGTACATGTATTGGCAAATGGGTTAACTGCCACCGCGGATTGGGTCGATGCTGCACTTGAAAAGTTCGAGCATGAAGACGTCGCTGCCGTCACTCCCGTGGTTCGGAACCGACGCAGTGGGAAAATTATCGCAGCAGGATGGCACGATCGTGAGGTTCGTTTGTGCCAACCGAGTTGCTCATCCGCGACGAAGGTCAATCGCAAGGAGGCCGCGAAAATTGATGGATGCTTCTTAGAAGCGTCGTTTTGGCGGCGTGAAACGTTAACCGAACTCCTCGACAGTTACGTTGGAACAACCAAAACCTTCGAAAAGATGGCCGTTCTTGAAGCTTCCTATTGTTCAGGATTGCTAACAAAAGGGGCGAATTGGCGTTCGACAACCGCCGAAGCGTGTGACATTTTGGCAGACGAACACGTCGCTTCCTCGATCGCGAGCTTGTGGGATGACTCGTCGTTTCAGCGAGGCAAAAGGCTAGGGGCGATTCGCCAGCGGATTACGGGAAAAGAAGCCTCTCTATCTGGTACGGCACGGAGCGTCGTGGCCAATCTTACTCGTCCCAGGCGAATGATCGAGTCATTGGGGCAACTCTCCAGCCGCTCGGCTGCCGCCGAAATGCAGCGACGCATTGACACCGACCGAGTGACTTCGAGGGAAGACACCAAACGCATCACGCCGGTCTTCAACGAATGCATCGCCAGCTTTCGCCGCGCCGCCTAATCGCGACTAGCGATCCGCTTGGCTGGCGATTGAAACGCTCCCGTTGTTTGCAATCATGCTGATCGGAGCCCAGTTCGAATGATCGTTACGCCCCCGACCTCTGAGCGGTGCGGACTCTCGACTTCCAAGCTTTGCTTGCGGTGGAGCGGCTGTAGCTTTCACGTCGCTCGACTTTTCTTCGGTCGCATTCAATTCCCCTCGCACGATACGGACGTCCTTCGGGGCTTCGATACCGATCGCCACTCGATTGCCAGATAAACGATTCACCGTCAACACGATGTTATCGCCAATCAACAATTGCTCACCTTCTTTGCGGCTTAAAACTAACATTTCTGTACTTCCTTGTTTATTAGGGGAGGATGAATGGTTGCAGGCTTTTCAAGACCAATGTCCCATCACGCTGAATACTTGAGCAAATCCCAAGCCAATTATCCTTTTTTTTAATACAATTGGCTAAGTCTCTGCTTCTCACCCAGCTGCGAGGCTAAAAAACCGATTTTTTTCAATGTTTTCATAAAAAAAGTCAGTTCATCAACTCGTGACATACGTATTGGACACTCCATCTTGTTCGCTGGTTCTCGAACCTGTCGAAAACGCAAAACGATCAATCCGTCTCTAAATGAGACTAGCAAACGGAAGGCTGTTTTGCTCGACACAACAAGTATCAGCGACCGCGGTGACAAGTCTGGTCACGCTAAGATGAAATTTTAAAAAATTCGGAGATTTCGTTTGGTTTCATAGGTTCAAACGGGGTCTTCAGGCTTTATCCAACACCTTTTTCCCCCAAGCAAGCCGGTAAAGCTAAATAACGAACCCCTCCACATTTGGCACTAGTATCTTTGCCCGGCTGATGTAAACTTTTTCATCTATAACCAGACTGGCGGCCTGGACTTCCTTCGAGTGAATCAAGTTCTCTCCAATATCGGTGTCTCTACAGTGAAGCAAAGTCAGTCTCAAGCCCAAACGCTTTCGGCCCCCAAGTTAAACCAATACAACGCCGAAGGATTCTTTGACGAATTGGTTGACGGGCAAACCTATGCTCGGCCTGATGCTGAGATGCTGGTTGATTTGATCAACCGTCTGCCTCCCCAAGAGTTGCTTCGTCGTCAACGATCGATTGAGCAATCTCTTTACCAAATGGGCATTACCTTTACGGTCTACAGCGACAACGCGGGAACGGAGAAGATCATGCCGTTCGACGTGATCCCGCGGATCGTATCGGCCATGCTTTGGCAGCATATCGAAGCGGGTTTGCGGCAGAGAATCCGAGCGCTCAATCGTTTTTTGTCGGACATCTATAATGAACAAGCGATTGTCAAAGACGGGATCATCCCCAAAGAATTGATCGACTCGGCGTCTTCGTTTCTGCCTCAGTGTGTTGGGCTTCGTCCACCATCCGATGTTTGGTGCCACATAACGGGCACCGACCTGGTTCGTGATGCCACGGGAGCGGTTTATGTGCTCGAAGACAATTTGCGATGTCCATCGGGTGTTTCTTATGTGCTTCAAAACCGACACATTATGAAGCGTAATTTCCCGCAGTTGTTTGGTGCATCGCGAGTCCGTCCCGTCAACGATTACGCATCGCGGTTGTACGGGATGCTGCGATCGATGGTTCCATCGCATGTCGACAATCCCACCGTCGCTGTTTTGACGCCAGGCGTCTACAACAGTGCCTATTATGAGCATTCATATTTGGCTCAACAAATGGGTGTCGAACTTGTCGAGGGCCGCGACTTAGTCGTCAAAGACGATTTTGTTTACATGTTGACAACCGACGGACTACAGCGGGTCGATTCCATTTACAGACGAATTGATGACGACTTTATCGACCCCGAGGTTTTCCGCAAAGATTCAACCCTCGGTGTGAAAGGGTTGATGCGAGCCTACCGGGCTGGCAACGTTGCACTGGCCAATGCGCCAGGGACCGGCATTGCCGACGACAAGGTTGTCTACGCATTCGTGCCTGCGATGATCAAGTATTACTTGGGCGAAGAATCGATCTTACCCAATGTGCCGACTTACGTTTGCCAGCGAGAGGAGGACCGCAAGTATGTTCTCTCTCATCTCGATGAATTGGTCGTCAAGGCAGCTGGCGAATCGGGCGGGTATGGCATCTTGATAGGCCCCCATGCGACGCCCGAGGAAAGGGCCGCGTTCGCTGAAAAAATCGAAGAGAACCCGCGTAACTATGTCGCCCAACCCACGCTTCAATTGTCGCGTGTACCGACGCTTAGCGACAATGGACTCGAAGGACGCCATGTCGACCTGAGACCGTACGTGCTGTGCAGCAGTCCCGATGATGTCTGGGTTATGCCTGGCGGTTTGACTCGCGTGGCCCTCAGAAAAGGATCACTCGTCGTCAATTCCTCTCAAGGCGGTGGCAGCAAAGACACCTGGGTCGTCGCCGAAGTGGGGCAACCCGTTGCCACGGTAAACGACTAGCCGACCGCGAACCGTGCCGTGGGAGTCTAGGCGTTGGAGTCTAGGCGTTGGAGTCTAGGCCTAGGCCGATGATTGTCCAAACAAACATTGCTTGAAGGCGAGACCCTAGCCGCGAGATTCCGACCGACTGCCAGCAAATTCCCAAGTCCCGTTTTCTTACAAGTCCCGTTTTCCAACAAGTCCCGTTTTCTTACAAGTCACTGCCCCATGCTTTCTCGAGTTGCCGAATCGATCTATTGGATGAGCCGCCAAGTGGAGCGAGCGGAGAATCACGCCCGCTTTCTCGAAGTCACGCTCAACCTTATCCTGGACCAGCCCGAGAACTTGGTCGACCCTTGGGAACCACTCGTCCAAGTCACGGGTGATACCAAATGGTTTCTCAAGGAATACGGGCCACCGAACGCTCAAAACGTCGTCAAGTTCCTGGCCTTCGACTTGAACTATCACAGTTCGATGATGACGTGCTTGCGTGCAGCACGTGAGAACGCGAAATCGGTTCGAGAGAGTCTATCCTCTGAGTCTTATGAACAACTCAACGAGTTCTACCATTTTGTTGCGGGAGCGACGGAGGCTCAGTTGACCGACCCAACGGTTGAGTTCTTTGATAACGTGCGCCGCTACGCGATCATGTGGTCGGGAACGCTTGACAGCACCATGGCCCACGACAAGGCTTGGCATTTCGCCAATCTCGGACGTTTAATCGAACGCGCTGACAAAACATCCCGAATCCTTGATGTTAAGTACTTCAACCTACTACCTCGTTTGGACGATGTCGGCACTGC
Source organism: Novipirellula aureliae (assembly GCF_007860185.1). Lineage (NCBI taxonomy): Bacteria > Pseudomonadati > Planctomycetota > Planctomycetia > Pirellulales > Pirellulaceae > Novipirellula > Novipirellula aureliae. The sequence continues at coordinate 413,156 of NZ_SJPY01000006.1, read as the reverse complement.
GATTGACGATTTGCAGTGGTCGACACTGTTATTGGCGATTAGTGGGTTTGAGACCTATCGACGCGAGCACCACTTGGTCGAGCTCGAAAAAGTCGTTGAGTTCTTTCTGTTCCACCGCACTTTCCCGCGATCCATTCGGTCGTGCGTCGCGGGTGCCGATTGGTCGCTCGGTGAGATCAGTGACTCGTCGCACGAAACGGTGCCACGAGAAGCGAGGCAACGGATCGCAGCACTCAAACATCGACTCTCTTGCTCGAACGTCAAAGAAGTGCTCGCGGGCGGCATGCACCAATTCATCGATTTCTTGCAGGGCGAGCTGAACGAAATCGGCAATCGACTCAACCACGACTACTTTAACCAACCCGGCTAATTCTTTATGACCATCCGCGTCGCGCTTCACCATAAAACAACGTATAAGTATTCACGTCCCATTTCGCTTGGGCCTCAACTGGTTCGTTTGCGTCCCGCCTATCATGGGCGAACCAAGATCAATGCCTACAATCTAAAGGTGGAGCCCGAGGACCATTTCGTCAATTGGCAACAAGATCCATTCGGCAATCCGATTGCTCGGTTCGTGTTCAACAAACGCGCCAGCGAGTTGTCATTCACGGTTGACTTGACCGCCGAGATGACGGTCATCAACCCGTTCGATTTCTTTGTCGAAGAGGATGCGGAAAAATGGCCCTTCGAATATCGCGAAGACTCGAAACTGCAACTCGCACCCTACTTGGCCTACCAAACGCCGACCGAGCCCTTTTTAGAATGGGTCGCGACGCTACCGAAATCGTCCAACAGCATCAACGACTTTCTCGTCGACATCAATCGGCTCACCCAACAGCGGGTGAAGTATTTGGTGCGGATGGAACCAGGCGTGCAAACGCCCGAAGAAACGCTGACAAAAGGCAGCGGTTCGTGCCGTGATTCAGCCTGGCTTCTCGTGCAAACGCTTCGTCACATCGGCTTGGCTTCCCGATTCGTCAGTGGCTATTTGATCCAATTGACCGCCGATGAAAAACCGATCGAAGGACCATCGGGACCCGTTGCCGATTTTTGTGATCTGCATGCCTGGACCGAGGTCTTCTTGCCCGGAGCCGGCTGGGTCGGGCTCGACCCCACGAGCGGCTTGTTTGCTGGCGAAGGACACATCCCATTGGCTTGTACCCCGTCGTACGATGGCGCCGCACCGATCACCGGAGGACACGAACCGTGCGATGTCGAGTTTGAACATGAAATGAGTGTCGTTCGTGTCCACGAAGACCCACGGGTCACGAAGCCCTACTCCGATTGCCAGTGGGCTGAGATTCTAGACGCCGGAAAGAAGATTGATGAACGCCTTGATGCAGGCGACGTTCGTTTGACGATGGGCGGTGAACCGACGTTTGTGTCGATTGATAATATGGACGATCCACAATGGAACACCGACGCGGTTGGCGAAGAAAAGCGAGTGCTCAGCAATGTTTTGCTGCTCCGCCTGCGCGACAAGTTTGCTCCTGGGGGACTTCTGCATTATGGAATGGGCAAATGGTATCCCGGCGAATCGTTGCCTCGTTGGGCGCTGACATGCATGTGGCGACGCGATGGGCATCCGATTTGGAAAGATCCTAAGTACATCGCTGACGAAGGCACCGACTACGGGTTTACGCACGACGACGCAAATCGATTCGTCCGGCATTTGGCAGCGGAGCTCAATATCAGTGCCAAAATGTCGTTTCCCGTCTATGAGGACGTCTTTCACTATCTGTGGCGAGAGCAGCGGTTGCCGGTCGATGTCGATCCAACCGATCCAAAATTGGAAGACCCGAATGAACGAGCGATGATGATGCGGACGTTCACCAACGGGCTGAGCAAACCGATCGGCTTTGTCTTGCCGCTGCGACGCGCTTGGTGGCAAGCGCGACCGGGTTGGATTAGCGGCCGATGGCCGATTCGCAGCGAAAAGCTGTACTTGATCCCAGGGGATTCACCGATCGGCTTGCGATTGCCGATCTCAACACTGCCGAGCGATACCGCAGCGAAAGGTGCATTCTACTCATCACCTGCCGATCCGTTTGCCTCCCGTCCGCCACTGCCGCCATTGGAAAAAGGGAACGAAGCGGTCGTGCAAGTGGATGACGAAGCGAGCTCCCTACCGATCAACGAACAAATTCTCGATGATGAGGTCGACGATGATTTGCCGACAAGCGATGACGTCGTCAACACGGCGTTGTGTGTGGAATGTCGCTACGGGCGATTGCATGTGTTCATGCCTCCGGCGCAGCGACTTGAAGACTATTTGGATTTAGTCGCTGCAATCGAGGAGACCTGCGAAAAACTAGACATCCCCGTCATTCTGGAAGGCTACTTGCCGCCACCCGATGACCGCATCGAGCTGTTCAAAGTCACTCCCGATCCTGGTGTGATCGAAGTCAACACGCACCCAACCGCATCCTGGGATGCATTGGTAGACCAAATTGAGACACTCTACGAAGAGGCGAAGCAGAGTCGTTTGGGTGCAGAAAAGTTTGATATCGATGGCCGGCACACCGGCACCGGTGGCGGTAGCCATATCGTGCTCGGAGGTGCAAAGCCGTCGGATAGTCCATTCATTCGTCGGCCCGATTTGTTAGCGAGCATGATTCGGTTCTGGAACAACCATCCATCGCTCTCGTATCTATTCAGCAGTCGTTTCATTGGCCCGACAAGCCAAGCACCGCGGATGGATGAAGCGCGGGTCGACGCGATTTACGAGATGGAGATCGCCTTGGCCCAGCTCGATCAACTCGGCGAGAACCGTCCGCCATGGTTGGTCGATCGACTATTTCGTGACTTGTTGGTCGATTTAACAGGCAATACGCACCGAACCGAAATCTGTATCGACAAACTCTACTCACCCGATTCGTCGACAGGTCGCTTGGGATTGGTCGAACTTCGCGGATTCGAAATGCCGCCAAACCCGAGGATGAATTTGGCGCAGCAGCTATTGATACGAGCGGCGATTGCAACCTTCTGGGAAAAACCGTGCATGGACCCGTTAACCCGTTGGCAAACAACGCTTTACGATCGGTTCATGCTACCTCACTTTGTCTGGCAAGATCTCTGTGAACTGATCGCTGAATTGAACCGCCACGGTGCAAATTTGCGACCTGAGTGGTATGCGCCGCAATTTGAATTTCGTTTTCCTATGATCGGAGAGATCGATTATCAAGGGATCCAACTTGAACTTCGTAGCGCGATTGAACCATGGTATGTGATGGGCGAGGAACCGGGGACGGGCGGAACCGCTCGCTACGTCGATTCGTCACTCGAACGGATGCAGGTGATGGCCAGCGGTATGGACCCGACCCGCTATGCCTTGACGTGCAACGGCATACGTGTACCGCTACATGCAACCGGTGTTCAGAACCAATTTGTCGCGGGGATCAAGTATCGCGCCTGGCAACCGCCACGTTGCTTGCATCCCACGATTGGCATCCACACGCCTCTTGAGTTCGACCTGATCGATATGCGGAACCGCTTATCGGTCGGTGGCTGTCGTTATCACGCTGTCCATCCCGGTGGACGGAGCAACGAGACATTCCCAATCAATGCGGCCGAAGCAGAATCACGACGAACGATTCAATTCGAAGCCTCCACCATGACTGGCGGGCGAATCGATGTGCCCAACATGCCAGCCTTGGTTGGGCGCTGCGAGTACCCGGTGACACTCGACTTGCGAAGGTTTGCTTCACGAATCAATTAGTCGGAGCAACTCGTTCACGGGCACAGGCTTGACGAGATGTTTGTCGAATCCAATGTTTTTGGATCGCTTCAAGTCATCGGCTTCACCATGCCCCGAGACGGCGAACATGCGCCCGCTATAACCTTGCTTGCGAAGACGCTCGCCGACTTCAAAACCATTGATGTCGGGAAGTCCTATGTCAAGCAGAATCACATCAGGCAAAAACGTCTTCGCTTTTCGCAGAGCGGTTTTGCCATCGCCGACCACTTGGACATCATGCCCTTCAGCGCACAACAGCATTCGCATGAGACTGGCTGTATCGGCATTATCGTCAACGACCAATATTTTTGCTTCTCGACGGTGGCACGTGGATGGCGTGACACTCACGTCCGCGGCGGTCGCACGACGCAGGCGGATTTGCAGCAGTTCTTCGTCGCTAATGTCTTGTGTGTATTGGGCTACCATTTCGATGAACGAGACACTTTCGATCGGCTTGGTAAGATAATCGTCACAACCGAGGCCGAGGCATCGTTCCCGGTCCCCTTTCATCGCGTTGGCTGTCAAAGCAATAATCGGCTTTGCAAATCCTTGTTTGCGAAGCTTGTCGGTCGCCTGATAGCCGTCCATGATCGGCATCTGCATATCCATGACAATCAAATCGATTGCGTTACCACCCTCCTTGGTCGACTTGTCAACCATATCGAGAGCCTGTTGCCCATCTTGAGCGGCAATGACGGTTGCGCCAGCCGATTCGAGAAAGCTCTGGCCGATGTGACGAACCTCACGACGGTCATCGACAATGAGAACATTGCAATCGAGCGTGCGAGCGATCACTTCGGAGCGTTGCTTTTGGCGCGTCTCTTCCTGGAGTGTCGGGTAGACTAAGTCGATTTTCGCGAGTGGATCACAAGGAACGCGAGCGGTGAATGTCGTCCCCTTTTCAGAAGATCCTTCGAGTAAAATTTCACCGCCAAGCATACCGACAAGTCGTTTGCTAATCGCCAGTCCCAAACCGCTGCCGCCAAACGTGCGGTGAACCGAATTGTCCCCCTGTGAAAACGGCTCGAACAATCGCTTTTGCAAGGACTCGCTAATCCCTGGTCCACTGTCGATCACTCGAAATTCCAACATCGGCTCGGAGCGTAGGTTGACCAACCGGGTGACAAATTCGACGCTACCCCTATCCGTAAACTTGATCGCATTCCCGATTAAGTTGATCAAGATTTGCCGCACACGTGCTGCATCGGTCTCAAAAAACTGAGGTATCGGACCTTCACAACGAACGACAAAATCGATTTTTTTCTCGTCGGCACGCACCTGCATCAATGTGCGAATGTCGACAATCAGTTGTGGCAGATTGCAAGTATGCAAACGGACCTCTAGTTTGCCCGCTTCGATTCGCGACAGATCAAGAATATCGTTTATCAAATGCAACAAGTGTTCACCGTTGCGTTGAATAATCTGGACCGTTCCGCGGTTGTCAGGATTCTTCAGGTGCCGCATCAACAACTCGGCATATCCCAAGATCGCCGTCATCGGCGTACGGATTTCGTGGCTCATGTTTGCCAAGAACTCGCTTTTTGCCAAATTTGCTTGGAGCGCTAATTGGTTTGCTTTTTCGAGTTCCTGTTCGTGCACTTTGCGCCGTGTGATGTCTTGCACGATCGAACTGACGGCCCAGACGTTTCCATCGTTTCCAATCAGCGGAAAGTAGCTGCACAGCCACCAGCGTTGAGGTTTTCCGCGAATGCGACACCCTTTTAGTTCCAAATTGAGCGCAGGTTCAGCGGTATTAAAAACCTTTTCATAAATGGGGACGATCGTCTTTTCGAGCTGAGGCACAACATCGGCGACCCTGCGTCCAAGATGCTCTTCACGTGGCAGTCCGTTCATACTTGCCATCGCTTGGTTGATTCGCAAAAAACGCTGGTTGCGATCGACCAAACTCATGCCGACCGGTGCAGAGTCGTAGAGCGTTTCAAGTTCGTGCTTTTGACGATTCGATTCGACTTCCGCTTTGCGAAGCGCGTCTTCGGCTACTCGTTGCTCGTGAATATCACTGACCGTTCCCACCCATTCGATGACGTTACCGAGCGAATCAAGAACGGGAACGGCTTCGGCAATAAACAGACGAAACTCACCACTTTGGTCATGCCAGATCTGTCCTTGAGCGCGAAAGTTTGAATTTTGAGATACCGCCAAATGCCACAATTCGCGAAACTCCGCTCGGTCGTCTGGGTGGAACGCATCAAACCACCCTCGGCCCGCATGTTGATCCCACGATTGGCCAGTATAACGTTGCCAAGAAATTTGTGGCTCAACGAATTGGCCCTCGGGATCGGTGGTCCACACGATGCTTCGCGTTCCCAAAAGCAATGCTTCGTAGCGTGCTTTCAAGCGTTGTGCACTGTCTTCTTGTCGCAGTCGCCGTTCGATTTCTTGGGCCAATCGCTCGTCGGCGACGCTGGCTTCGTTGGCTCGACTTTCGCTCATCGCTTCTACCAACCGTTGGTTTCAAGGTGGTTGTCACTGCGCTAGTTTTTTGGTTTGATCCAAACTTGCACATCCATGACTCGGCATCGATGCTGTTGATTCTAGCCAAATTCATGGCAACGTGTCATCGTTCAAGAATAAAGCGTATCAACCGTGGCCCAGGCTTCCAGCCTGGGTATGTGCGGTCCCAGGCTGGAAGCCTAGGCTACGGGGCTGGTATGTGCGTTCCCAGGCTGGAAGCCTAGGCTACGAGGCTGGGTGTGTGCGCCCCAGGCTGGAAGCCTGGGCTACGGGGCTGGGTATGTTCGGTCCCAGGCTGGAAGCCTAGGCTACGGGGCTGGGTATGCGCGGCCCCAGGCTGGAAGCCTAGGCTACGGGGCTGGGTATGTGCGGTCCCAGGCTGGAAGCCTAGGCTACGGGGCTGGGTATGTGCGTTCCCAGGCTGGAAGCCTAGGCTACGGGGCTGGGTATGTGCGGTCCCAGGCTGGAAGCCTAGGCTACGGGCTTCCAATTTCAAACATTTACCACAACCCTGAATTTTAGAAACTTATTATGCCAAACCCACCACGCAGATCAGACCAACTTCGCGATGTTCAGATCCAATCGGGCTACATTCCGTCTAATCCTGCGAGCGTCCTGTATCAATCCGGCAACACGATCGTGTTGTGTACCGCATCGCTCGACCGTTCGGTGCCGGCGTGGATGGCAGGTAAAGGGAAAGGGTGGGTGACGGCAGAGTACAACATGTTGCCTGGCAGTACGAGCCCGCGTAAACCGCGTGACCGAGGCGGCAAAATCGATGGACGAACCACGGAGATCCAACGCCTGATCGGGCGCAGCCTTCGAGCAATCATCGATCTGAATCTGCTCGGTGAGAATTCGATCACCGTCGATTGCGACGTCCTGCAGGCCGACGGTGGGACGCGCACTGCGGCAATCACGGGTGGCTTTATCGCACTTGCGAAAGCCGTCGAGATCGCAATTCCCGGCAGCCGAATTGGTGACGGACCGATTCGCGACAGCGTGGCCGCCATCAGCGTTGGAGTCGTTGATGACATTGTCCGACTCGATTTGGATTACCCGCTCGACGTCGCTGCTGATGTGGATATGAACGTTGTGATGACCGGAAACGGTAAGTATGTTGAAATCCAAGGAACGGGGGAAGAAGCCACCTTCGACGATACCCAACTTGCCGAACTGCTTCGCTTAGCTCGCCTGGGAATCGCGACCCTGACTCAAAAGCAACGGGATGCGTTGGCAGGGACCTAGCCCACAAAGCAACCAATCTCAATCGGTGGCGTCACGTCCTCCGGACGATAGAACGAAAGCGAAAACCTACCCACTCCATCCCCCACATCCCCCCACGATTTGGCTCTCCCGGGATAGACCCCAATGGCGAAACTCTACTTCTACTACTCAGCCATGAATGCGGGTAAGTCCACGGTACTGTTGCAAGCGAGCTACAACTATCGCGAACGGGGTATGAACACTCTGATTCTGATACCTGAAATTGACCATCGCGATGGAGTGGGTAAAGTCCGTTCACGAATCGGACTCTCCTCCGATGCAACCGTTTTCACTCAAGTTGACAACCTGTTTACCACGATTGCAGCGCAGCACCAAACAAAAACGCTCAATGCCGTGTTCGTTGACGAAGCACAATTCCTGACGAAAATTCAGGTTCGGCAACTTAGCGATGCTTGTGATCTGCTCGATATCCCTGTGATGACATACGGGTTGCGAACCGATTTTTTGGGCAATCTTTTCGAAGGTAGCGAACACTTGTTGGCGTGGGCCGACAGTCTTTCAGAAATCAAGACGATTTGCCATTGTGGACGCAAAGCAACGATGGTGTTGCGTATCGATGCCAGGGGACAACCCGTCAAAGACGGCAGTCAAATTCAAATTGGCGGCAACGAGCGTTACCTCTCCGTGTGCCGCCGTCACTTCAAAGAAGGTATGGCGTCCCAGCGGGATGATGAACTACCGTTGATCGATTAGGAACGATTTCCATCAACCCGCCTGCCTAGCGGGGCCGCGTTCTACGGTACCGAGTCTCCTGCCTGGGAACGAGTTCGGTTAAACTAGTCCCGATTCTTTCCGACGGGAAGAACACAGATCGGTGTGGGGACGAAGATGATACTGCGATTGTAAGTTAATTTTCCGGTTTCAGCTTCCATCACAAACGAGGCGAGCGTGTTCGAATCCTGTCCCGCCACGAGCAGCCATTTACCGGTCGGATCGATGTTAAAATTGCGAGGCGTCGCACCACGAATGGGCTCGATTTGAACGACTTCCAACCGACCGCTCGCTTGATCGATTTTGTAAACGGAAATCGTATCGTGGCCTCGGTTCGCCGAATAGAGAAAGCGACCATTTGGATGGACGCACACCTCGGATCCGCTGTTGAACAGTTCCCTCTCCATGATCTTTTTGGGCACCGCTTCAATCGTTTGTTTCGGTGTCATTGCTCCGCTTGGGGCATCATAGTCGAACACCGTCATCGTCAGGGCGAGTTCATTGACAACATAGATCCAGTGTCCGTTCGGATGAAACGCCATGTGACGCGGACCGCCTCCTTTGGGTGCTTCACCAAAGCCGTTTGCCGATAGGCTTGCCTCGTCGCTGTTGACGCGGTAGATCACCACTTGATCGAGGCCTAGATCGGGGACAAACGCAAACCGTTCATCGGGCGAAAAGCCACCCCAATGAGCGTGCGACCGATCTTGCCGGTTCTCAACCACCTTCGAACCGCCTTGATGCTTGATCAACTGTGTGCGACCTTCGATCGAACCATCGGGGGCCAGTGAAAACACGGCGACCGAACCGCCACCATACTGCGCGGTCAACAACATTTTGCCTTGTGAATCGACCGACACGTGCGCAGCACCGCCATCGCCAATCGGTAGGGAGTTGAGCAATTCAAGCTGAACGTTGCCAGCTGCGTCTTTGACTTGGAAAGCAATCACGGATGCTTTCCCATCAAGCGATCCGACCGCATAAAGAACATTGCCATTTGGGTGCATTGCCAAGAAACCAGGTCCGTCGACTTCGGCAGCCAATTCCGCCTTCGATAACTGCCCCGTTTTGGTGTTAAACTTGCAATGATAGATGCCTTCACTCAAGGGTGAAGCGCTTGTTCCAATCCAGATATCGATCATTGAATTTTCTCCGGTTTCATCAGCGATTGCCGAATGCGAAGTCCAAACGGGAACCAATAGGAAGCTGGAAATCGCTAAGATTTGCAGAAGAGACAGGTTCACCATTTGCTCGCCTTCTAAGAAAAGAGGTTAGGGGTTACGATTGTTTACAACGGGTTCATGAGGCAGGAGCCTCGGAAGTAGAGCGTTCTCGGGCCGGAGCCTGGGGACGAGAGATTGTTTATCGACTGTACAACCAAGGATCATACATGCTTTTGCTCGCGTCCGCCATCGAAGCGACCCCAGTCGAGCCTGCCTCGGCTTGGATCATGCTGCTGTTTGCTGCCGTGATGATGGCGACCTATGTTGGCGTCGCGGTCGAACGGTTTCACAAAACGGTTGCCGCATTGTGTGGCGCTGCGGTGTTGGTCGTGATGAGCCTTTCGCTCGGTTTGTTTGAATACATCAAAATCTACGATTTTCTCAAAGAGGACTTGAACATCTTCGGCGTCATCATTGGCACCGGCATTCTAGTCGATGTGGTAGGCCGTAGTGGTTTGTTCCATTTCTTGAGTATGTGGATTGTCCGCTTGACGGGTGGGCAAGCATCCAAATTATTCATAACGTTGTGCTTGGTCACGTTCCTGTTTGTGTCGGTGCTGACGATCGTTCCAGCGATGTTGATCCTCAGTTCGCTGGTGCTCGTCATTTGCCGTTCGCTCGATTACAAACCGACGCCCTTACTTTTGAGCGTCGCGATCTGTGCCAACAGCGGCGCGATCGCAACGTTCGCCAGTGGGTTGCCGAACATTATGATCGGAACGGCGGCGGGCATCCCTTACATGCAATTCATTCAAGTTTCGCTACCCTATGCGGTGATTAGTCTATGTGTCGCGATTGCGGGGCTACGTTTCTTCTTTCGCCATGACTTACCGTGGCATCAAAGCGAAGCGGAACGAGCGTCGCTGCGTGAACAGATTGAAACGTTTGACCCATGGGCATTGGTAGAAGACCGTAAAGTTCTGATCCGAAGTGCCCTGATCTTAACGTTGACGGTGATCGGATTCGCACTCGCTCAGCAACTCGGTGTGGGCATGGATTTTGTCGCCATGGTCGGTGCGACCGCGGCACTACTATTCGCGGGAAAAGGGGTCGAAGACGCTATTGGCAAAGTCAACTGGACAGTGATCTTGTTTTTCATGGGTCTGTTTTTGATTATTGGATGCGTCAAGCAAACCGGGGCATTGGCTTGGGTCGCCGAGCAAGTGGTAGCGGTATCCGGCAATCGATTGGAATGGTTACTGCCGCTGTTGGGTGTTTTTTCGGCAGTCGCCAGTTCGATTGTTGACAATATCCCCGTCGCCGCAACGTTGATCCCGATCGTGCAAGACATCTCTGGCGACGCCGTACCCGCAGAACCGCTCTGGTGGGTATTGATCATTTGCTGCAACCTCGGAGGCAACGGAACCCCGATCGGGTCGATTTCCTGTGTGATTGCAATTTACGCGTTAAAGAGAGAAGCCAACGTCCACGTCGGCTGGGGGACATTCCTAAAGCTAGGTGGTTCGATTATGGTCGTTCAAGTGATCGGTGCGATCGCGTATGTGATGTTAGCGACCAACATGGGCTGGATTCCAGACCTACCGTAGCCTATCCGTGACAACAAAAGGCATAGTTTTATGAACAATGATCCACGAACGAGTGATTTGGAACGCGACGTCGAAGAGTCGATGCGGATGTTCGAACGTTCCAAGGTCGGCCAAGCGGTTTCGATTCAGCCGGTGCATCCATCGCGTGCATTGTGGGTGGTCGATGGATCGGACCAAGACCAAGCGTCACTAGCCGCGGTAAGTTTTTTGCGAGAAAAGTTCAATACCGAAACACTTGTCCTCGATGCTCGCGACACCGCGAATGCATCGGACGATATCGCACCGCGGTGGGCAAAAGAAGTCAGCGGCGCGAGACCGATCCGAGGGGCGGAAGGCGAAGCTTACGAAAAAATCATCTCGGCACTTGCAGATCACAATGTCGACTTGGTGATCGTCCCATGCCCGTTCGGTCGCTCGTTCGAACACGTCGGAACCGACAGTGCAGGGACGGTTATCGATGTGCTTCTCGCTCGATCAACGAAACCGATTCTGGTCATCCGCCGGGGAGATCAATTGCTCGGCAAATGCACCAAGCGGGTTTCTGTCGTGCTCGGCAGTGAATGCGACATGGCCAACCGGGCTGCCGCTTGGGCGTTCGGGCTGGCCGATGACCATGCAACCGTCACCCTTAACCTGGTGATCGAAAAGGAACAGTTCGAGAACATTCGTAGCATCATCGAAGCGTTGCACCCTGGGCAAGCGCTCGAACCCGATCAGTTTAGCGATGCACTAGCCAAAGCTCATCAAGCGATCCACCGCGAAATGGCCAAGACAGCAACGGAGCGAAATTTAACCTATCACTTACTGCCTCAAGCCGGCGAAAAAGCTCCGCCAAACTTGCTCGCGGCCGCCGAAAAAATGTTGCTCGTCATGCCGCTCGAAGTGGATGATCGATTCGGCCAAGGGTTCGTACAAGATCGAATCCGTCGCAGTCCCCACCCGGTCTTGGTGGTCCCTGGTCACATGCCCACTTGATGGTCACGCTCGTTCCCAGTTAGCAATGCTCTTTTTCAGGCAGGAGTGTTAAACGAGAACAAAAAACAACAAGCCGCTCTCGAGCGTTTTGCTTTTTGATGGGGCTGGGACTTAAGAAAAACGGAGTGAATTTCACAGGGGGGGGGCCCTGCTTCCGTCCGGCTTGTCCGGGCGGAGCAACAAGTGGCAGCTACCATGAACGCAAAATTCCACGCTCCCCCACCCTCACGAATCGCCGGAGGCGATTCGTGAGGGTGGGGCGAATTTCTTTCGGTCGTGCGGTTTGTAGCCGCCACTTGTTTCCTCCGCTTTCCTCCGCCGAGACAAGCTCGACGGAAGGATGTTTCACGTTTCAGAATTTCTTCCGTCCACGCCATTCCGTGCTTTGTCCAGATTAAAAAAACGGGGTTGGTCGTCGTGAACGAGACCTTGACGCATCCCTAGAACCATGGACTCGTTTCGGCATCCAAGATTGTCCGCAGCTTTTGAAGTCCCCGTTTGAGAAGCCCCGCGACAGCGGTGTCGCTTTTCCCCATTCGCTCGACGATTTCGGCAAGTGGCAAACTCTCCATATAGCGAAGCCGGATCGCTTCGGCTTGCGTTTCCGGTAATTGATGAAGCGCATCGAGTAGCGCAAAGGTTGCTTCACCGCGAATCGCCACGCCACTTGGACTGGTCGTACTGCCTGGCAACTGCTGGATCCAGGCATCGCCACCTGATTCGTCACGGACGTTCCGGTTCCCATCCACCTCTCGTGCCAACGATCGTTTCTGGGTCGTCACATGCCGCGTCACAGCGGTGGCAACGTTGTTACGCAAGATCCCTCGCAGCCAACCCGAAAACTCGGCTGGCGTTTTCCCTCGAAAGGCACTCAAGTCATTGTTGGCTTCCAGAAAAGTCAACTGCACGATGTCCGACGGATCGATGCGACGCCGAAGCCGCTGTGACAAATAGCGATGTGCCAACATCAACAGGTAGCCGCGATATTGCTCAAGCAAACGACCGAACGCATCCACGTCACCTTCCTTCGAGGCAACGAGAAGCTGGGTTGTCGTGCCGAAAGGGTCGTTTCGCGATTCGCCAGAAGCGGTCACAGGAATTCGCTCCGCATGTGGTGTTAGAGAAAGCAATCTATCTTACAATAATTCGCATCGATTCGCCGAACACTTCGCAGGCGGTCGCGATACAATGCAAGATTCGCAATGGAAAATTCAACGTATCGATTGATTACAACTATCCGTGGATCAAAGAGAACTGATGATGAGAATGATGAGCCAGCACAAAAAGATTTGCTTGCAAAGTAGTCTGCTAATGATATTCGTCTCGCTCGCAGGCTGCAACAGTGACCCGACGGAACCCTCGGTAGTAGCACCGCCCGATAGCAGCAGCCCCCTTGACGAGGGGACTGGCCAATCGAGTTCGGTCCCGACGGCGCTACCGAACCACACCGAGTCGTCAGGCGAATTGGATGTCCCGGGGAAACTTGAATTGCCTGCGGGCGCTATTCCCGACCCTGACGCAGAGCCATCATCCGCGACGGAGGCTGAGCCACCAAGTGGTTCGGGCGGACTCGAGATGCCGAGTGATGCCGACGTTTCCAAGTCGGAAGTCTCTCAGCCCAATGTGTCCGCTGCCCGCCAAACGATCGGTTATGCGGAGTGGAAAGAGATCGAGCAGAAGGTTACTAGCAGCAACCAACTTACGGTTGTCGACATCTGGTCATTGTCATGCCAACCATGCTTAGAGGAGTTCCCTGGTCTTGTCCGTTTGCATCGCGAACTCGGAGAGCAGGTTAGTTGCATTAGTGTCAACGTTGATTTTGATGGACGAAAAACCCGACCGGCTGATTATTACGAAGACCGCGTGGCCGCGTTCTTAGCGGAGGTGGGTGCAACGTTCCCTACGTACATCAGCGAAACGGCCAGCGACGATATTTTTTCCGAACTGGATCTGGCGTCGATTCCTGCCGTCCTCATCTATGATGCGGAAGGCAACTTAATCAAACGTTTTGTTGACGTTGGTGATACAGTGGGATTCAGCTATGACGCCGACGTGATCCCCTTTATCAAGCCGTTCGCGAAATAGGGTATCAACCACCGACCCGATGAACGCATTTGACAAACACTCTAAACGACCGATGCAATTCGACTCGGCGATCGATCTTTGGCTGGCCGCTTTGTTGATGCTCGCTCCAGGCCTATCGATTGCGCTAGGGTTGTACTTGTTTTTTCAGGAACAGCCTGGCGATGCGTCGATCGTCTTTTTGGTCGGTACAGGATGCCTCCTGTTGACGGCCTTGTTCACGGCTCCTTGTCGTTACACGATCCTAACGGACGCGTTGTCAATTCGCTGTGGAATGCTGTGCTACCAAATCCCACTCGAGTCGATTGAGTCGGTAACGAAATCGCGCAGCATTGCCAGTGCTCCCGCCTTGTCGGTACGTCGGGTTTGCATCAAGACCGATAAACGCAGCTACCTCGTTTCGCCAAAAGATCTCGACCAATTCATCGAGGCTCTGAACTCACAGCGAATGAAACCGTAAAACGGCTTCGCCGCAATGTCGCTCAGCTCTCTGAAGGGATAACCTCCGCCGATGGGCTGAGCCCAACTTTCGATCGATTGACTGCAAACGCGTTCTACTCGGACGGCAGATCGACGATCTACATTTCGTTATGAAACACGTACTCATTGCATCCCCATCCGTGGCCCACGGTTTTCAGACGATCGAGTACAAAACCCTGTTCGCGAAGCGGCATGATAATCGCTTCAGGCGTCGCCACTTCAAACGGCAACCCACCGACCCAATCGACCCAATCGTGCCAGGCCGACATCCCGCGGTCACGACGCTTTGCTTTCCAATCGGCAAAAGGCAGCGGATTTCGTCCCTGCAAAAGCCGAGCGAAAGCAAATTTGAGTTCGTAAACTCCCGCGATCATGATCACCCATATCGGCCGCACTCTCGGTGGCAAGCGATTGTAAATCCGCTTAATTTTAAGCCAACGACGACTTGCTCCACCTTGATGGTTGTAGATGGAGATAAAGAATTTTCCACCCGGCTTGACTCGTTCACTCGCAAGTAGAATCGCACGTTTCATGTCGCCTGTATGATGCAATACACCCCATGAGTAGACGATATCGAATGTACCGATCGAATTCATGAAGGCCGGATCGAGTACCGACCCTCGATCGATCGACCACGATCGACTCGAATCGCCGAATTGCTCCTTTAGACGTTTGGTACAAGCAACACTCTCACGGTCATAATCGATCGACACGACATCGCATCCGAGTCGATGGGCAGCAAGTGAAAACAGTCCGCTGCCGCTACCGATGTCTAAAAAGCGTTTCCCTGCATAAGACTCGCAAAGCAAATTCTCTCGGAGAGACGCGACCGCTTCTTGAATACGTGCTTCGTCCAAGGACTCGAGAAACGCCTTCCAATTGGCTCCAAAACCAAAACGCACCTCATCGCTTTGCTGCTCTTCGGTTAGGGGCTGCGACATGGTTTATCCAGAAATCGAGAAAACGCACAAATCCTTTTCATTCCGCAGAATTTCTACAATCGGACCATCGTGAACAATACGACCACGGCGAAACGTCAAGCTAAGTCCTACTACCTTCGCCTCGGACGAGAAGAATCCGAGTTCTTAAGCGACGGTATTGAATCACTCACAGGAATTGGATCGATACCAGAATCACTACGAAGCTCCTAGAAAGCTTAATCAAGAGAACAAATTACTGGAACACCCTTAGCTATGCGTTACACCCTCCCCCTACTGATAACGACGCTGAGCGTGCTTTTCCCTGGGTTCGCTCAAGCGCAAAGCACCATAAGCAACTCCCCTTTTGACCTGACCGGCAGCGTCGGAGCCTGGATCACCGACCTGCCGAACTATGACCTCGGCACTGCATCCGATGGTTCGAGTGCGTTTTCTGACAGCCTTGACGATTTCGGCGGGATCGTTCGCATCGATGCCGTCCGCCGTGCTCTTGGTACGCGGACCAGTTTCGAAGGCAACCTTTTTTACGCCTGGGCCGATGGCTCATCCAACGGCACGGCCGGCGATATCTCGATCTTAAACCCGGCGGACGGAGTTGCAGCGGCTCTAGCTGGTGCAAGCCCGAATGTCGATAGTAGCGTTCGACATTACGGCGGTGACGCGATCATCCGCGATACTTGGCAAACTCGATTCGGCGGCCTTTCCGCGGGTGTGGCCTATAGTCTGATGGCCTTTGACCAAGATTTTGACCTGTATGATGGTGCGACTCGGTTGTTCGACGAATCTCTTGATAGCGATTTCCAGGGCGCCAAGATCGTTAGCGGCTGGGATGGCTACCTGTTTGGTCGGGCCAGTCAGCTCGATTTCAATGTGGGTATCTACGATATGAATGCCGACTACGTCGCTTCCTCGGGATCGGTCACCGCCACGGCGATTGCCGAACTTGAGAAGACGACTTACACGATCGAAACCGGCTTCACCACCTGGTCAAAAATTCGTGGCATCGACGTCGCATGGAACGTGAATGTGATGTACATCGCCGACATGCCGACAATTGAACGTACTGCCGGATCCGCCGCATCACTCGGCACCGACGATGCCGTCACCGTTAGTTGCATGTGCGAATTCCTGCTCTACTAGAGCATTTTGACTCTTGATGCGACGGAGGCTTCCAGCCTCCGTTGAGAAGATCGCTGCGGCTCGAACCCGCCGCCACGAAACACGCAGCCGATGGCATTCTGTAAAATGAAAATGTTCTAAAACAGGATTAAACGAACGTGGCAGGCGTTACCGCAGAATGCCTCAGTTCGATCAATCGATCGAGCCGAGTTAGCGTAAACACTTCAAGCAGATTCGGCTGAGGATTGTTCAGAACCAGCCGTCTGCTTTTCTGCCGCGCCGATAACTGCAGCCGAATCAATTCGCCGATCTCTTGGCTCGAAATCAGTTCGACACTTCGTAGGTCGACGAGAATCTCTGTCTCGCTACCCTGCTCAAGGCCTCGTCTTGCCGCGGCAAGCCAGTGCTTCGGTGCCCCATGCTTGGAGGACCCAGCGGCGGGCGCTGGAGTTCGTTTATGGTCAACGTCTACATACATCATTCAGGCCTCGATTGCTGGGTCGTTTTGGAAACTGGTTCGATAACCCGCCTCATCTTTGTCCACTTGTGCAGCTACCGTGCCGATTGTACGAAATCGCCTTGCGGGATCAGATTGCCACGCAATCAACCCCCTAAAGACGCATACAGCTCCTTGACCAATCACGCTAACGAAAACAACCGCCCAGAAAACAGGCACCACGCCTATTTCCCAGGCATTCACGGCACCTATTTTTTGCAATTCGAAAACACTAAGATGGGAGCCCTGAAGCCAGTTTGAACGAGAGTATTTTCATTTCCTGCACAAATTGGCGAGACGATGATGCTGAAACGATCATGCTGCTGGTATGATGGTTGCACCGCAGGGAAACGCAAGACGCATCGAGCCCATCGGAAAAGGGGTCTGACCCTCTCCGGCAAGGACAAAAACGCCCTAAAAATCAACATACCTCCAAAGGGTCAGACCCCTTTTCGGATAGGTTCTCAGGGCTGCAAGGCCCACTTCCCAAAGCAGCCCCGAAGCCATGCAAAGCGAACGAATCGGTTTATCGACACTCGAAGATATTACGAAGCTGATTCTCGATTCGCATGGACCCGACGAAACCCTGCGAAACATCGTCCAGCTGGTTGCCGAGCGGATGCATACCGAAGCCTGCTCGATCTACCTTTACGACAATCACAAACTAACGCTGCGGGCGACGATCGGTTTATCAACCGACTTGATTGGCCAGGTCACGCTAAGCATCGGGGAAGGTCTGATTGGGCATACCGCTGAAACGGGCGGCATTGTGAATGTCAATGAGGCTCAGGAACACGAGCGATTTCTATTCGTCGAATCTTTAAACGAAGAAATATACCACTCGTTTCTTGGTATTCCGTTATTCAATCAGCAAAGTCTCATCGGCGTGCTGGCGATCCAATCGATTGAACCACGCTGGTTTAGCCCTCTTGAGATGAGTGCGTTAAGTACGATCGCGTTTCAATTGTCAACCGTTGTCGCGAGTGCCCGCTTACTCGACCAGCTCGAACGCGAACAAGCTGATGCAAATGCTTCGAAAGTCGAGCAAATCAAAAACAAACAATGCTGTGAAAAACCAGTGGCTCTTCGTGGCCAATCCGCTTTTTCCGGGTTCGCGATTGGCCCAGCTGTTTTGATTCGACACGCGTTTGGATTAACGGACCGATTGGACGATGAATCGCTCGATATGGAAAGTGAACGAGAGCGGCTCGAATCGGCACTGGAATCAGCGCGAATCGACACGATCTGCTTAGAGAAAAAAGTTGCCGACCGATTGAGTGATGCCGACGCATCCATTTTCCATAGCCATTTAATGATCCTTCAAGATCGTGTTTTGATCGATAAGCTACTGGTAAAAATCGATCAGGGATCGAGTGCCGTCAACGCGGTCAAAACGGTACTGGCCGACTACGTTGCTGCCTTTCGGCGGATCGATGATCCCTACCTGCGAGAGCGAGCGATCGATTTAGAAGATATTGGTCGACGGTTGCTCGCCAAACTGCTCGGCGAGGAAAGTGAATCGGTACAGCTACATCATCCAGGGATCATCGTTGCCAAAGAACTAATGCCATCGGATGTCGCGTCGCTAGACCATCATATGATTTTGGGGTTGATCCTCGAATCCGAAGACCGCAATTCACACGCAGCAATTATCTCAAAGTCACTCGGCATCCCATCGCTATTCGGCGTCAAAGATGCTCTGCAACTCATCGACTCCGGGGCCTCTTTGATTCTCGATGCCAACAGCGGTTGTGTGCATATCGAGCCCAGCGATGCTATCCGCTCGGAGTACGAACGATTGAAGGCCGATAGCGTCCGCCAGCAGGAACAGTTGTTGGAATTCAAAGATCGCGATGCACTGTCGAGCGATGGAACCAGCGTTTGTTTGCGTGCCAATGTCGGCCTGGTCAGCGATTTGGAACTAGCTCATCGCTATGGAGCACAAGGCGTCGGACTTTATCGTACCGAGTTTCCTTACATGGCACGTACCAATTTTCCTGATCGACAAACGCAGTACGATATCTATCGGATTGTCGTCGAATCGTTCGCTGGAGAATCGGTCACGATTCGAACGCTCGACATCGGCGGTGATAAAATGCTGCCGTACTTTGAAGTGCCCGAAGAAGACAACCCCTTTTTAGGCTGGCGTAGTATTCGTGTCTCGCTAGACCATCGCGAAATGTTTCAAACTCAAATCGAAGCAATCTTGATGGCGTCGACGCATGGCAATGTAAAGATCATGTTTCCGATGGTCAGCAGCATGGATGAAGTGATCGCTTGCAAAGAGGTGGTACGTGTAGCCAAACAGAACCTGGAAGCGGAAGGATGGTCGATTCCTGACGTGCCCTTTGGCGTCATGATCGAAGTTCCCGCTGCCGTTTTGTTGGCCAATCACTTCGCGACCGAGGTCGACTTTTTTGCTCTCGGCACCAACGATCTGATCCAATACATGCTGGCGGCGGACCGAGGCAATTCTCACATCGAGCGATACTATGATTCGCTGCACCCGGCGGTCCTACAAGCGATCGCCCACTTGGTCGACGTCGCCAAGCGACACAAGAAAGGATTATGCATTTGCGGAGAGATGGCTAGCGATCCTGCCTGCTTTGCCATACTCGTGGGACTGGGGCTAAAAGAATTCTCGGTATCATCACCAAGAATTTTGCCACTCAAATCGGTACTCTCCAAACTATCTCTAACACAGATGCAACAACTTGCAAAACAAGTGCTGCGAGAAAGCAGAGGTAGCACGGTCCGTGCCATGGTCGATCAAATGTTGCAAGAAGCCGACTGCCTCGCTAACTTCTCCGCCAGCGATTGACGAATGCCGGCTAGACGATCGTTTTAGCTTAGCAACTTAATGACTTTGGTTCCCGCAATGTCATCGTGGATGCATTTATGGTTCGCACGAAAGATAGCCAGTGCATTGGCTAGGTTGATGAAGCCCCCCACGACCGGCAAACCGCTTGCGATCCAAATCGTCACGTAACGCAAAAGAAGCAACCGCCCCAGTGGTAAAATGCGATCGGTTTCTTCCGACACAATTTGTGTCTTCATGACGAGTTTGCCTACGGTTTGCCCTTTGGTTGCCAGCAAGTAGCCGTTGATGATGATAAAAAAAACGGCCGCAAACAACGCGGCGACGAGATCCCCGTAAAAATCAAATGCGGGGCGATCGAAGTCAAACTCAACTCCGAAGTAAGCGATCGCGAAAAACAACGGAATCCCAACGGTAAAAAACACGAGAATGGTGAGGCAGCTATCGATCAGAGAACCTACAAAGCGTTCGACCCGAGTTGCCAAAGGAGGGTGTGGATTGGAATATCCACGATACGCATCGGTTTCAGCCGGTGCCGCATAAGGATTTAAGTCGCCGTAGGACATCGAAAAATAACCTTGTGAAGGACTTCGCGCAGAAAGCGAATCACGCTCGGCAGCCCTATTTTATCAAGCTTCTTGGCTGGCGAAAATAGGTTACACTAAGGGTGACTAGCACCCACTGCCCTTCGCAGAATACACCGTACCAGACTCATCCCGCGATTCCCGATCTCGACAAAAAAATGGCGTTCCCCATGTCGTCCGAGTCACCGATGGAAGAATCATTGTCGGAAGAATTGTCACTTGGAAATGACCAGGCTGAAGATCGCTCGCGCGCCCAGCTGTCGCGGCCTGCGGTCGGTCGGCTCAGCCTCTACTTTCGTGAGCTTCATCGTCTGCGGGAAGCGGGCACCGAGACGATCAACAGCCGAACACTCGGGCAACTCGTCAACGTCTCGGCCGCGATCCTGCGCCGCGACCTCAGCACGATCGGAACTAGCGGCCGGCGAGGAGTCGGCTACGACGTCGAAGAACTGCTCGAACAGATCGGCAAGGTGCTCGGGTCAGGCCAACGCTGGGAGGTGGTCCTGATCGGCGCGGGCTCTCTAGGGGACGCACTGCTGCGATATCGCGGTTTTTCGCGACTCGGCTTCACGTTGACGACGGCCTTCGACGTCAACCCCGCCCGAATCGGAACGGTTGTCGGAGGGGTCCCCATTCATGACGCCGCCGAAATGCAAGCAAGACTATCGGCCCAACCGCCACATTTGGCAATTCTGGCGATTCCCGCGGCCCAGGCGGCCGAAGTGGCGAACCAATTGGTTTCGCTAGGCGTCAGTGGATTATTGAATTTCGCGCCCGTTACATTGAAACTGGGCTCCAAAGTCGCGGTCGTCAACGTTGACCTGGCCAGCGAATTACAGAGACTTGCATTTGCAGTGCAAACTCAATAGTTAATCGCGAAAACAATGATTCGACGTCCGCAGAATCTCAAAGACCGCAAGAATTTCGTTGCACTTGCAGAAAAATGGTTGCAATCAAAAAAAAAGAAAGGAACGCAAGAAACAGTCGAAACTTCCTCTTTTCAATAACCGAGAAAGATACTAAACTCTCGCCTACTCCTACCCCGTGGTGTAATTGGCAACACAGCTGGTTTTGGTCCAGCCATTCAAGGTTCAAGTCCTTGCGGGGTAGCTAGTGGGGTAACCCTAACGAATCCTGAACCCGTAAAACCCAGTGTTTTACGGGTTTTTTCGTGTTCGGTGATTTCCCTAGAGGCGTCCTGATCGGCATTGATAAGACCGCCCACAAGACCGCCATAAATCGAATCAGTGTCGATCGGCTCCCCGGTCTCTGCCGTCGCCCCTGCCGCCCAGTGATCGTCCGTTACCTGCAAGTAGTGTTTCGCTGCCGTCTTGCTTGAATGCCCCATCCACGAATTGACGACGTGATCTTGATAGCGTTCCTGCAATTCGGTCCTACGGGTCGCCCGCAGATTGCCGAAAGTCTTTTCCCAGGGAACGAGCCCCGCCGATTCGATAATCCGGTTTAGTTGCGTCCCAAGGTTCGCCAGCCGGTGGTATCGCTGGATACATCGGTTGGCACCATCGGGGGCCGCTTCAAACGACGCTCTCAAAAACGGCATCAACTCAGGGAAGATCGGGCAGAATCGCAAACCCGTCTTGGGTGAATCGATCCGTAGCCGGTCAACGTCCCAGAGTACGTCCGCCCAGGTCAACGCCAGAACCTCGCATCGTCGCAAACCAGCGAACCGGGCAAGTGCAAAGATCAAACGCCAATCGTGATCGGGACAAGCGGTAAGCACCTTGGTTGCCGTCTGCCGGTTAATGTAGTGGTCGCGGTCGCGGTTCACCTCGGAATTGGTTTTGAGTCCTAGAAATGGATTCTCGGTTAGCAGACGGTCCTTTACCGCTTCGGAAAACAAAGTCTTGGCTCGTTTGACGTGCTTGCTCACTGTCGCCTCAGC
Organism: Novipirellula aureliae; assembly: GCF_007860185.1. Taxonomy (NCBI): domain Bacteria; kingdom Pseudomonadati; phylum Planctomycetota; class Planctomycetia; order Pirellulales; family Pirellulaceae; genus Novipirellula; species Novipirellula aureliae. The sequence continues at coordinate 390,782 of NZ_SJPY01000006.1, read as the reverse complement.
CATCGTCTTAGTGGGCTTACCATCGGCATCCCGTTTGACCACGATGGTAAGGAGCCATCGTCGCCATCGTTCTGCATCGCCCTCAGTGATCGAACCAATAACGCATCGTTCCCCAAACTTCTCAACAAGCAACCGTCGGGCGTGCCCATAGTTGTCGATCGTCCCTTGGGCAAGATCGGTACGGCTCGCTATGTACGCATCACAGAACGGACCTAGCAAGCGTCCTGCATCGCCCTTGCTCTTGTTGCGTTTCGCATCGACAAGACCGATACGGGCCAACGCATCAAACAACCGCCCATCAAGATCATCGGCCCACTTTGCGGTAGCGGCATCGGCACTAACGCCCGCAGCCTTGGCCCTCACAAGCTCGTCAACGTGACGCATCACGCTTTCCGCCCGTCGCTTGCTCGGATCGCTCAAATAGAGTGATCGCTGTTTCTTATCGACATAGAACCGCAGCCGCCACCCAGTACGGCCTCGGTCGGATTCTTTACGTAAGCTAGCCATCGTTACACCTTACAAAACACCAAGGAAAGAAACGCCACGGCAGCCGGTGGTGTAATCCGGTTTTCGGGGATCAGCCTAGCCGCGACGATTGCATACTACGCCGCCAACATGCCAAAGACCAGTTTTCCTAGTTCTGTGCGCATGTTTTGTCATCGTGATTTCTTCGTTTACGGGTTGTTTCATCACGAACGCCAGAAACAACCCTGAAACTCAATAGGCTTTGCTTGAAACTCAAGCGGCAGTTTGTCGCATCTGTTTAGTTCCTGCATAGCCATTGCCTCAAAGGTCCATCCGACGCTTTGCCGTATTTGTTCGTTACTACATTCATTGCTTTTTACTCGCATTTGCTTGACGCTGAACAAAAGGTGTTTTGGCTATCTAGTTTCAAAACAGCTTGCATTGATCGATAAAAGGGAACTCGGACTAGCACGCACACCATTCTTCTCAATCCTGCTACGTCGGTTGATGACACGACGCCTATTACATAAGCGTCGTCGTTCAACCGCTGACGACGGTGGTTGTATGCGTTCAACCGTCCGTTCAACCTCCCGTTCAACCATCCTGTTGTTTTGGCAATCGAAACCGTTCGGACTTCTTGCCGGTGCTCCGGTTCTTCAAGCGTTTGCTGATCGTTTTTAGTCGTGACAACGCTCGCCGTATCCGATCCGGTCCCATCCCGGTAGCGGTTCGCAATTGCGATACAGATAGCGACTTGCCATTGAGTGCTGTTCGTATGGCGTCATCTGCCTCGGTGTCTAGGCGTTTTTGCTTTTCGTCGCCCGTAGTCTGTCGGGTAGCTAATCGTGGCTCCCGGGACGCCAGCTCCCATCGCGGAAAATCGAACCTGATCGATATGTCGTCCGGTGGTGAAAACGATCGGCAAACGGCCTGCAAGACGGCTAGCCCTTCTTCTTCGTGTGGACGTATCGCAAGGTGCGTATCTGTCGCCCGTGCTATCGACCCTGCACCGCTACCCATGTCGGTAATCGATTTACCCGACTGATCGCCCTTGCTGCTGTGATGGACAACAACGATGGCTGCCCCGGTACGGCCAGCAATGCCATCCAAACAATTGTAAATCGCCATCATGGCGGCATTGTCGTTTTCGCTGCATCCCTTGGGCAAGAATCGATAAAGAGCATCAACCACAATCACCGCGTATCGTCCCGGTGCTACGTCCGTCCTCAGCCGCTCAGCCAACTGGTTAATGTTCACCATCCGACCCCGCAGCGACATAACGTCAATCGGAAAGTCTGCTACGGTCGCATACTCAGGGGCCACGGCCTGTAGACGCTGAACCAGCTCGCTAGGGTGTAGCTCAGCATCTACGATCAATACCCGGCCCCGTCGAGTGGGATAGCCCAGCCAATCGCTGCCAGTAGCGACACAACGAGCCATACCATGCACGAGCCATGTCTTGCCAATTTTTGACGCTGCAATCACGTTCATCGTTTCGCCGCAACGCAACAAGCCATCAATCACGGGTGTCGATTGCTTCGGGTGATTGGCAATAAATGAGGCAAGAGTAACAATCTGACTCGGCACTGCGGACGTATCACCGCCCAGGTCCACATCATCGCTATTGCTCTGCATCGTCGCGTAAGAATCGACAATCGGTTTCTGTGTGGTTCTAGGCATTGGTGCTACCCTCCTGACGCTCAAGAGCATCAATCACGGCATCGGGTCTGTACAGACGCCTCCGCCCGATCGTGATGCTAGGAATAACACCATCGGCCCGATTCCTATCGACGGTGGGCCTGCTGACTTCCAGTAGCTCTGCTAGCCTGTCGCCGTCAACTAGACGCGGCTCCTGAGCTTCAGCCATGATCTGACGGAAGGCAGCTATCACGTCGTGGACAATTGCCGCTCGGTCATCGTCTGATAAGACGGTGGTAATTGTGACATTACTCATGGGTGCCGCCTCCCACGCTCGAACCTGGTGCCGTAGTGCCGTCTGCTTGTCGCTGGCAGGCTGAGAATGTATCGCCAAGCTCAATGCCGTACTCGGCTAGCTCAGCGGCAGTAGCATCCCGTAGTACTTGATCGCCGCTCGTGACGGCACTTCGGAAAATGCGAACCAGTGTCGCAATTTTGTCCCGATCTCTGGGACGTCTCTTTGAATGGGCCATGTAAGGAACTCCATGTAGGAAGTGAAGGAACTTGTATACAAGTCCCGCCTCCTGGTTTCCTAAACCTTCTCAGTTTCCTCTGAGGAAACCAAAGTTCCTTATAAACGGTTCGACGATGAGAAATCTTTTCCAGTTTCCTTGGAAACCAGCCGGTCCTTTTTCTTAGCCTCTCGCATCTTCAAGCACAGTTGCCATCCACCGCCTTTTATCTTGGCTGTAGCTTGGATTGTCTTCTTTGAATAGTTTTCTTTTCGCGAACTCAACTCCTGAACCCATTTCTCTAGAGACCAATCGCAGCGATTTGCGTCCTCATCTAGCAATCGGTTCATTGAAGCACTGGCCCTCTCTGCCGATGTGGCATTTGCCGCTATCGCCACGACTCCTGAAAGCCCGTTCGCGACGACAGTCTTAAGTGCCTCCTGCATTAATACGACTTCGGTTGAATCAACGTTGGCATCTTCAATAAAAGCCTCGTGTTCAGCGGGGGGGACTTCCGACCCTTCTGAATGAGCTTCATTCGCACCTAAAGAACCGAACTCATTGCTGTTTGGGATGCCCGACTGATTGGCGACCACCTGTCGCATATCCGAGAGAAGTCGCCACATCCAAGCAGACGGTTCCCGTGCCGGTTGTACGACCCTGTTAACGAAATAAGACCAATTTTCATCATCGTCCTGAAGGGGCCGATACGGAAATCCACGGGCAAATTGCCTGTATTCCCTCATCGCGCCTTCGAGTTCTTCAACTTCTGCTGAAAAACCGCGATCACGCAAGAGTCGGCAGATCAACGAGTCCCATCTTGGGTTCGGCACCTCGGACGGGCAAAACTTCCTTGGTGAGAGATCGTCGGGAACCGACCAAGAGTCATTGAGAACCCATGCGTACTCGTCGAGAAGATCAATCAGCCTTCGATCCGCGATGGAGATTGTTGTCGCGGGAGGCTCAAGATTTTCGCGTTTGCGGTAGCTTGCTAGACCCGAACGATCAACGGGGTCACCCTGACCGACCCCCTGTTGCTTGTGTTCTCTGTTTTGCTTCGCGGCGTAGTTTTCAAACCGCGAATCGGAGTCTCCGTCGGCCAGCGAATCGTCGCGACCGATCAACCACTTCTTTCCGTCTTCGCCGTTTGACATCGTCTTAGCCCTCTGTCGTTGATTGAGTATCCGCGTTGTTGTCTTCGTCTGTGTCCCGATGGATTTCGCTTAACGTCGTTCCGTTTTTATCTTTCCATTCCGTCCAACCATTTGCCGATCGGCCAAGCACAACGGCCGCTGCGGTGCTGGGAAGAGATAGTCTTTGGGTGAATTAGTACGCATCTTCGCGTTCTTCCAGGACGCCTGACGCGACCAACGCATTAAGGGCAATGGGTTGGCCGATCGCAAATACAGTGGAAGCGATCCACCTGCCATGTGATGCTGGTCCGTCGAACAGAGAATGGTCTGTTCTAATGATTTGTCAGTCCAGTGCAAGGTCCAATTAAGTCGCTTAAAACAATGCAACGGTGGGCATATGCATACCTCGAACTGCAAGTCTCTGGAAAGTGGTTGTAAAGAGAGTTCAAAGAGGGTTCAAACACGTTGCAAGCACAGCGAAAGCCTATTGAGACATTGGAGAATATTTTTAGAATTCTATGATATTTTGCGGACACATTCACGATGTACCCGTCTTCTCGGTCAACGTGGAGCCAAGACCTTAGAACCACGCGAGCACGACCGACACAATGTTGGTGTCTCCAAAAAGCATCGTCGCGTTATGGCGACGGTAGGAAGGTCACGGTAGCGTCACCGCCTACGCCAATAGCACCTATGGGGTTGTCATCTCGATCGACGAGGCGAGGTCCTTCCGCGAAAAGATCATCACTAAGATCTATCCCGATCGACCGCTTACTGTCAGCATTGCGGCAGCTTGCAACCGTTTTGGACCGCCCCAACCTCAGCCAGCCTAGTTGCCGCGACAACGCCCCCTCTAATTCATCGATCGTATGTTTGTCGCACATCGGTGTAGATAGACCATGTCCCCAAATGGAGACATGCCCGCTATTCAATCATCTCGCCGTAGTGGTCGTAGTCCCCATCACTTGTACTCGGCTGAGCCGGAATGCGAGGCTGAAAGTCATCCGGCAATTCATAACTGCTAACCGCCTCAGCCTGAATCTACTCGACTCCTAACGCCTTGAACGCTGCGTCTCTGGGGTCAGAGTAGAAGCTGGTTTGGAATTTGGCGAACAGTTCGCCGGGGATTGTTGGGATGTCGCTGACGCTGGCCATCGGTAGCAAAACTCGTTTGGCACCGGCGTCGTGGGCGACTTGAAGTGACTCGGCTAGGTTCTCGACGGGAATGATGTTGCCGCCCAGACTCATGCTGCCTAACACGACCATCTGACTTTGAATTGGTTTAGCTAGGACCGCCGAACAAAGGGCGATAAACGTGGTCAATGTCATCGCACTGTTGGGACCGGTATTGTGGAGTTCGATGATGTGCAAGTGGTAGTCGTGATCGCCCACCTTAACCGATGCGCTGACGCCGCTAGCGTTCGCTTTGAAATAGTCGAAACCAACCTTGATCGCTTCCTTGGCTTTCATGTTTGATCCAAGTCCCGACATTTTCAGCGATCCGTTGCCACTGGTGACCTGCGTTTCGAGTCGATATAGCCCCAGATGTGAATCATTTCCACCTGTGGCGACAGTGTGCATCACACCAGGATTCAAGGGACCATCAGGGATCAGAGAACCGCCGCCTTGCTCTTGAACGGAGATAAATTTCTCTTCGGAAGTTTCCACGTCGATGTAGCTGAAGTGAACATCGTAAAACTCCATGCCGCCGATTTTCTTCAACTGCTCCTTGATTCTGCGGCGGACTTCCAATGCGTAATCGAGACAGCGACGTACAGCTTCTTTGTCATATTCCTCGTTGGGATACAGCAGCTTGAGCAACCCCGACACAGTATGCTTGCGGAAGCGATCACATCTGACAGAATGTTGAAGCTGGTGGCTTGCTTTGCACTGTCTCGCCACTGGGCGAGACAGACGACGGCGTTGCGTGTGCCGCTGCGGCTCAACTGATACTTCAGGATTGCAGGGGGGACATTGATTCCAAGTTGATGAGCGAAGTCGGACAACATCAACCGCATCAGCAGTTTTTGCAGCGTCGGACTTTCTTCCTCGTAACCAAATGCCGTGGAAACCATCTTCCAAAAAGATCCGTCCAGATCGAACTTTTCGATTTGTGTCCAGTTTGGCGGCGGCGTTTCTAGGTCAATCTCTTCTTGTTCGGTGAACGATTGGAACAAAGTGCGAACAATGCTAAAAAGCTCAGGTTGATCGGCCTTCGTGATGACCGCCAACATTTTGCGATCTAAGTCCAACTCGTTGTCGTCAGCGTTGACCAATTGCTTGAGCTTGCCAAGCCGTTCCTTGTTGTCGAAGAACTTTCGACGAAGTGTCAAATGGCTGCGAAGGTGCTGCCGAGCCAGTCCCAATTCATCGAGAATGATGGACGAACGATCTGCTCGAAAGCTGCGGCTATACAAACGGATGTCGAGCAGGATGTCGTCTTCAAACTCTGGTTCTTCGGTTGGAGCGTATAACAGGAACTTGGCATCGGGTTCTTCACGCTCGATCCGTAGCTTCGTTTCAATGCTGCCAACTTGGTCGAGTCTGACGACATTGATACCATCGAGATCTAGCGTCTCCACGGTTCGGTCAAACTCCTGCTGCGGATCGTTCCAAAAAACAATCCGCTGGTGTTCTTCGTCGTAGATTTTGCTCAGGGCTTCGGTGAGTTGTTTGGTGTCCATTTTAATTTCCTCTTCCCAAATTCGCAGTTGCCCATCTTCTTGAGTCCAGTCGCCTCACAGATCCCTGGTCTAATTCAAGCTGTTGTTCTCGCCGCCGCAAATCAACATCTGGCAAACAATCGTCTTGATCGCAGAATAGCACATAGCAACCCTTTCCGTCTTTCGAACTGCGAAACCGGATTCCGTCAAAGCATTCATCTTCGTTTGTCTTCAATTCGTACTTGTTGTGAGGTACTTGCTGTCGAGCTTGCGGTGACGGACGTAATAAGCGATTGGCAGCAATGCACTGTCGGCTCTTAGCGTTTTCTCAGTGAAACCGAAACTGGCTAACAATTGGACTGCGACCTTCAGCGACTCTTTAACTTCTGGCCATCGTTTTTCGAGAATCCCCATGTTCTTACGATTGAAGTTCTCGACTTTGAATCCGACGCTGCCGATGTCGGCCAGCATCAACCCCGCCTTCAGGACTAGGTCTTTAGTGAAGTTGAATCCATCGCCGGTGTTGTTGAGTTCGTCAACGAGCGTGTGGATTTCCTTGCGGGCATCGCCTGTCCACTGTGCGACGGCAATCGAAAGCAGTAGGTCGGAATACGACAGGACTGTGCCGCCGCTGTTCATGCGAATGAAGATATTGAGAACCTTCTCCAAGTCTTGGCTTTTTTCTTCGTAAAACGAAAGCAAACTCTTATTGTGGATGACTTGGTAGAGCTGATTGAGTGGACCACAAGCAGCTTCGACCCTATTCTGTGGCAATCGGGCGTTCAGCCACTGAATCATCTCCAATGTTGGATTTGTAAACGCCAAAACGTCGGCAACCTTGTACCAGCATTCGCTATCTTTACTTTCGTTGGCTTGTTCATTCGTCAAGAATTTAAAACGATACTTCTCACTGTTCTCATCGTCGTCACCATGCTCAGCAAGGAGATCGAGGAAAAGATGTTTTTCAGGGAACGCATCTGGATTGCTTCGGCGACCATGTTTCACCCGCCAAGCCATCGATCCACATAGTCCAATGTTCAACGCTGTCAGTCGTTGCTGCCCATCGAGAACTGCCGTGAGTTCAGTATCGTGGAAAATTGGAAGCTGAGGGCAATGCGGAGCGTCTCGTTCATGATAGTTACAAACGAAGCTGTAAAACTTGTATTTGTTGCTGTTTAGCTTATCGACCTTCCAAAACAAAAACGTGCCGAACGGATAGCCTTGCATCAGACTGTCAAACAGTCGTGCGATCTGTTCGGGTTTCCAAACGAACTCACGCTGGATCGCCGGAAGGACGAACCTGTTCTGCTGGATTGACTCCAGTATCTCTTTGATAGTGCCGCCGGTCTGGTACATGCTGTTGGTCCTGGTTTGTGCTAGCGAATCTCAATTCGTTCGTCGTTGTTGATCGCTGCTTCGAGTTCCTTCCGAAGTGCGGTAAGAAACTCGTCAATGTCTTCTTGTGTTTCCAAGTAAGTCTTGGTCGTCAGTGTTTTTGGGTGAACTACCTTTGGTTTCTTGAACTTGGGAGTTACGATACCGACTCCACCTCCCTTCTTAGAACCGTCCTCAGCAACGACTGTCGCTTTCTTGGTTACTTGCTGAGCGAGAAAATCACCAATTTTTGCAATAGCAGCATCTTTCAGGTTCACTGCATCCGTTTCTGCCTGTGTAATGTGAGCCAAACTAGTTTGACCAGTCACTTGACTCTTGACGGACTCCAGCGGTTTCAAACACGACGATGACAACCCAGGATCATCACCTGCCGCCGCAAGCTCTTGTCGAATCGCTTGGATCTGTGTTTCGATCTGCCCGAGTGATTTTTCTCGCTGTTGGCTTACTAGCTTGTCATTGACCTGCTGCACCGTAAGAACAAGCGGACTAACTTCCTGTACCATCCCGTAAGGTTCAGCAGCAGTGCGAATTACTTTCAGACGATCCAACGCCTTTTTGGCATCTGCGTCCTGTTCAAGCTGACGCTGGTTTAGATTGAATTGTTGTTCCGCCTTGAGCATCTTGTCCCATGTCGGCTTCTGACTCTCAAAGAAATGTTCTAGGTCACTGAAGTCGTCGGATAGCTGGAGCAGACTGTCTTTGTTCTCGTTGAAGCGTTCTAAAAATCGATTGCTTTCATCCACCATCAACAAGGATTTGATCGTGGACAATGAATCGCCAATGGTTTCCTTACCAGGGTAGCGACCATCTTCGGCAAGCTCGGAGTATCGTTTTAGAGACGACTGTTGATGCTCTAGCTTCTTTCGCAAAAATGCGTAGAGTCCATCCTCCGTTTCTGGTCCCATCTCGTGAAAAACTTCTTTGCCAAGCTCACGAGCTTTCTTCACATCCTCGATCTTGGCAGTCACCTTTCGAACCACGGTGATCTTTCGCCAGTTTTTCGTTTCCGATAGTGCCGAGTTGAGATCATCATGTTTGATGGCGTCACCAACACGCATGAAGAGAATCTCACCGGCTGCGTACAGTCGAACCAACAACATCGCTGTTTCCAGTTCCGGCCATGCGTAGGGACGATCTGAAAAGCGACCATAACACATGTCGTACATGACGATCTCTTTGTGACTTGTGGTCGCCAGATCGATGTATCGCCGAACCTCTTCCAAAGCCTGTGGATTGTTCGCAGGCATCCTCCGTTGCAAACGACTCAATGGGCACACCGTCAATGTCAGTGAACTCGCTTAACGAAATATCATCCTCAGCTAAGCGTGCTCGCAAGACGTTGACTCGACCAATCGGCATGTGCGAAATGAAATGGCATAACAGCGGACCATCCCAATCGCCGTCGGTCCATCGCAACGGGGTTTGATTCCTTCGAGGTGCACGCAGTAGCGTGGTAGCAGGCTGTGCAGCAAAGCCACCGAAGCCGGCCCGCAATTTGACAGGGGAGTCCGCGTCGGTGAGAATACTCAAAGAGGCGATCTCACCTCCCCGGCGAGAACACTCAATCAAACCGGTGATAACACCCCCCGTGACTGACTTATCGCTGTCCCAACCAGGGATAATTACTTCGTTATGCCTACAAGGCGTCGTTTTTCGTGAAGAAGAAAACTGTAGCCAAGAACGATAAGCCGAAGAAACGGCGCGCAGGTTGTGACAAAGGGCGAATTGCCCCAACGACAGAAACAAAGCTCCGTTTGTTCGCTGACTCGGGGGGCTTCTGTCAGAATCCAGAGTGCTTATCCGAATTGTTTCGTGATATCGAAGATATCACTGTGCATGTTGCAGAAATGGCGCACATCATCAGCGCGGCTGATGATGGACCCAGGGCGAACACAACGCTGACTGCTGAACAACGCGGACGCTACACAAACCTCATCTTGCTCTGCCCAACCTGCCATACAATTATTGACAAGGCCGAGGACAAATACCCCGAGGCACTTGTAATCAATTGGAAACAGACACATAAACAAAAGATCACAAATCTGTTTGGCGTAGTGTCCTTCGATACGAGAGAAGAAACGCGAAACTTCATCACTCCGCTGCTCGCCGAAAATCACACCATCTTTGAGCAATACGGTCCGATGACGGAAGAACGCTTCAACCCCGAGAGTTCAATGCCCATCCAGTGGCTCCGGAAGATTCGGGTGAAGATTATTCCCAACAACCGTCGGCTATTGACTGCGTGTGACGCCAATTGCGTCATGTTGACGCCGGACGAACGCAAGACAGTTGAACTGTTTCGACAGCACGTCGACGACTTTGAGGCTAAGCATCTAGGGGAAACTGATCAGAACGGATCGCAATTTCCTCCCGACATGGAGCGGCTATTTGCCGACTAGCTATGACGCGGGAAGATTCATGGTCTGCCAATTGGGCTTGTAGCAAACTGATATCTTATGAAGATATCCAGTCTGCGAATGCACGCGACACAAACCAAATCGAATTGTCGGTCAAGAATCTTCAACGACCGGTACATATTGCAACGATGTCGGTCGAAACCGTTCGCTCGACAGACCTTAATGAGCTGTGCACCTCCAGCGATATTGAATTCGCAATGAATATAAAGAAGGATGCACTCTATGATCAGTCGGCTATCCAATTCTCAGAATCCCGCCCGATTGGCATAGGCGGACTAGGTGATCTCTATAGAGCGGCCCGTGAACGGGAGTTTCGCAACTACCTTCCGAAAGAGACGCGATTCATTCTGCGCGGCCTGCGCCAGCATACGGCTGTCACCAATGTTCAACGCCTAAACAATCGGTTGTATCGCATTGAACGTCGATCACGACAGCCTATGACCGTATTGGCCTTGAATGACTACGATCTAACCGCGGAGTCAGTTCGAGATGGTATCGACCGTTTCGGCACTTGTGACATCATTCTCGCATCAAATCCAAACTGCAGAGCGTCTGGAGAGAGCGTTACAGCAGCAAAGCACTGTGGCGTGCGTGTACTGAAATGGGGCCAATTACTAGGAGCACTCAACCATTAATACTTCAGATGTAATTGAATCGTTGCGTCCATTGAGCCGTCTCCCAATCGAGTCCAGCGTGTATTTGTTTGGGTCGATCGTCAATCAGGAAGTCGAGGCATCCGACGTAGACATCCTGATAGTCTATCGAACTCGCGAGGAACTTCCTTCAATTCGCGAGTCAATCTCGCCCCATGCCTTCAGGTTCCCCCTTGATGTCACGTACATGAGCGAGACCGAAGAAAATGAGTTGAATTTCATTCGTGAACAGAAGGCAACGCTACTTCGCGAGATTTTGGCATAACAAAGGCATAAACGCGGAGCCGCCGATCGCGCGTTTTCAAATGGAGCATCAACCGCGACGGCCCGGTTATGCCAACAGTTCTGTCGCAACCTGCATCACATGACTTATTTGAATCCAATTTTGCGATGACTGAGCAAGCTGGGGTGTCGGGAGGCTTGCGACGGCAACCCCTGACGACTCTGCCAACACCTTCGGTGCTCATACATTCATCGTGTGGGACGATTACAAACGGTACGATTGCTAGATAACTAGGTACCGTGTTTGGGCCGACCGGGGGTCGCGGGTCAAAAAAACAGATTGACGATTTGATTCCATCGATTGTCTCAAGTGAACGACGGGGAGCCTTTCATTTTGCCACGGTCGCGTTGTCGCTGCCCCTCTCCCGCTGTCACCTTTTGTGCTCGCGTGTCCTCGGTCGTCATCGATCCGCTGTCGTGTTGCAACAAGACAGAAGGCAGGCACGACGGCCATGATGGGTTAGCGAGGTAGCGGCATTGCAGCTAAACCAAAATCGATACTGCACTGAGCTGGCGACACTGGTGCAATGAGCTGTTCACCGCACCGGCTCAATGAGTTATGCAATGTGACAATAAACTTTTTTTCGCCAGTTGCAGAACGAGCAAGACAGTTAGTCATGCAAGTACCGACGAGCGGATCTAGTTCGCTGTTTCCAATTGAACACATCCGATTGCCTGCACTCCCTTTGCCATTAGCAGCGTCTTCGTGATCAATGAACCGAACTTGACCTGTGAACAATCGACAACGCCCCACACTCGCGTTTGACGGCCTCGCGATCGAGAACGGCAAATCATGCGTTTGTTTGCTCTTCGGAAGCTGTGATCTTCTGCAGTTTAGACGGCACCTCCGTTGCACCCTAGTTGGATTGCTTCGCCTGTTTGTCCAAACCCCTCGCTATGCCCGCTAGATCGCGTTGTGAGACTTCGTCCATCCTCTGTATAATCGCCAGCACTTCTCGCTGTAGTTCGATGATCGATTCGCTGATTAGATCATTGATCCCGTGCACCAATGGGACCGCCTGTGGGACCGCCGATTGATCGATTTGCGTATTTCCCTGTGTTCCAGGCGATTGTGAGAGTCCTTGCGGGGTAGCTTAAGGGCAAGACAGCAACAGCCGATGCAAGACAATCCCAGTTATTTACGGGGTTTTCAGCATCGGCTTTTTTTGTGTCTTGGCTTAATGGCGTACTGTCCTGCAATGTCTGGGGTACTTTCGGGGGTACTTTTGAAAGTACTCCACCGGTTACCCCTGCAATCTCGGCACCCTCGACAACTGCACGGTCGAATGATGCCTGCATCGTCATGGCGTAGTGGTCGTTGGCTACTTTGGGGCTGTTGCCTAGCCAGCTGGTCACATCCTTAGCAGGGTAGTGGGCTAGCAATTCGGTTTCTCGGGTTGCTCGAAGGTTCTGCATCAGCTTAGGCCAGGGAACCAAACCTGCTTTGGTGACAATCATTTCTAAGGTGGTCAGAGGAGACGAAGGGACAGAGGAGACGAAGGGACAGAGCATGATGTCAGGTGGTGTAGTATCACCCCGATTGGACTTCGCCGAGAATTATGTGTTGCCTGTTGCACTTGATCGTTGGGAAACGGGCGTGTGCCCCCGTGAGATAGGATCTTTTCCTCGGAGGGGCCGCAACGAGTACGTACATTTTCCTTCGGCATCGCAAAGAAGGTCACGACAAGAAAAATGGAGAAGAGACGCCTAGTCAGGGAGTGTCAATAGCTCGCGAGCGCGGCGGCAAAGATGATAGCGGCGGTGCGTTCGGTGACAACGCATTGAATCGACGCAATCAGGGCCTCCTGCAACACTACAGAACCATTTCCCAAAGTCCTCATGATTTGCTCGCATTGCAACTCGTTGGCACAATAACCGCATCCACCAACTGAAACTACTCAGCCGCCCTCGGATTTCTTGGCATTTGATCGGGCAACCCGCAATCGATTTGAGCTCTGGCTCGCTCGGAGGCAAAGGCGACCCGCCTGACTTACGGCGATGTGGACAAAGCATCAACCAGCGCCGAGCCACTTCTTCGTCGTCCCAGGTCGCGACGACGTCCGGCCGCGATCTCAGAATCACATGGAAATGATTCGATAGAATCGAAAATGCTAGCAAATCTATGCCGAACGCTTGCGCAAACTGCTTCAGATACTCTTCGATCCAAACTTTCCGGTAATCGAAGTTTTTGCCAGAGACTTGGTCATATCCCATCAGGAAACAGCGTCGGCAGGTCCGATTGTAGAGATGGGCGATCACCACCTCCTGTGGATCAAACACCTCGCTAAGGGCCAAACGAACCATCACGCACCTCCTGAAGAAAAGCGTCAGCAAACTCTCTAAAGAATCCTATACCTCCGCTAGGGAGAAGGCAAATACACCAATCTCATGCTCTGTCCCTATGCGTTTGGGCAACTCCACAAACGACTCAAGGTTGTCGAAGAAGGGCGCTAAGCCGGGATTCTGGCTGACCGCTTCCTGCCACTGCGGTGACTGCCAGTGTGGAGGCTCTGGTGGCGGCGAAGACTAGGAGGCCGTTGTCGGAACCGACGCAGATTCGGGGGCGATGCTCATGCTGACTTGCCTTCTTCCTCGGCAGGCATCAGCTTTTGAAAGACGCTGACGTAGGGTTGGTATTGATACAGACGATTGCGTTCTTGTCCGGTGATCTCGCGGAGCAGTCCCATTTTCTCCAGTCGCTCGACGACGGATGACGCAGTGGCAAAAGCGCATCCCATCACGTCTTTGGCTTGGTTAATCGAAAACGTCGGCTTCTCGAACATGTGGTCAAGCAGTTTGTGAGCGTTGGCGGCAGCAGTAATCTCAGTGGAGATCAAATGACGATGTTGCTCTCGCATTTCCATGATCTGTCGGGCAACATTGGTGGCCGAGATACTGACTTCGTAAACGCCTCGTAGAAAAAACTTCAACCAACTTTCCCAGTCGCCACTAATGCGAATCGCCATGAGTCGGTCGTAGTATTCAGCTTTGCGAGCCTTCAAGTAGTAACTCAAATACAGCAGTGGACGCTGCAAAATTTCCCGCTCACATAGCAAAAAGGTGATTAGCAGTCGGCCCACACGTCCGTTGCCATCTAAGAAAGGGTGGACGGTTTCAAACTGCGCATGGATCAGCCCACATTGAATCAGGACGGGTAAGGATTCGCGGTCATGAATGAAGTGCTCTAGGTTGTCGAGAGCTTGCATCATCTCGTGAGGTGGTGGTGGAACAAAGTCTGCGGTGGCTAACGTGCAGCCTTGCGGACCAATCCAGTTTTGGCTCTTGCGAAAATCACCCGGCGACCATTCACTGCCCCGGACACCGTGAAGCAGTTTTTCATGAATTTCCTTCATCAGACGTAGGCTGAGCGGAAGCTCGGGTAGACGTCTGAGTCCATGATTCATTGCGGCGACATAGTTGACAACTTCCTCAACATCGCCCGGCTGCGTGGTTTGTTCTGAATCGGCTTCGTAGGCAAGGATGTCCTGCAACGTGCTTTGCGTACCCTCGATCTGCGAACTTAGCACAGCTTCCTGACGAACGAACATCGCAACAAACAGGTCTGGATTGGGTAATACGGTAGCGACACCGTCCAAACGGCCCAACGCTCGATCCGCGTCAGAGAGTAGTTTCAACAACTCTGCATCCAGGTTAATGGCTGGATCGGGCGGCAGATTGGCCGGGATGAACGCCCGGTAGTCGGTCGGCTGTTTGACGTAACTGCCTGATCTCATTGCGTTTGTGCTTATTGCGTCTTGATGAAGGTATTGCTTATTTCAGGCGCCTGAAATACTCGCCTGAAAGCCTTGTCCTTATTTTAGAACATTGCCGACTTTTGAAATAGCGGTCATTTTTGATCTGCCAGTGCTGTGGCGAGTTCACTCTTGAGCTGTTCGAGCGTTTGGCGGCTGGCGGTGCGGAACGAAGCGAGTTCGGCCAGCAGTTCGTCGGGATCGCCGGGACCGGTGCAGAACGCTTCGCGGGGGTCAGCAACGGTCTAATGGTTTGTCAAGTTCGGTTTGGAAATAAAGTATTTCCAAACTCCGATTTTGTTCCTCCAGCGGAATTGGGGACCAGCCCCCAAACCCCCGAGGTTTTGCAGAACGCTTCGCGGGGGTCAGACTTGATCTTCGGTTTTCAGTCCTAGTAGCTCTTCGATTTTCTGGCATTCGTTTCTCAATTTCACGGATTCCTTTAGTCTCGCTTTCGCCCGTCGTACCAAATTGGCTGATCCGTCTGGATGAGACAATCCAAATTGCAAGGACAGTTCTCTTAAGGTGATTCCACTATAACGTCGACACAGGTAAGCTGCCAAGTCGCGGCCACCCGCAGGACTACGGAAGATGCGATAAGCTTGTGGCTCAACGTGGTAGTAATCCGCTACCGCACCAATGATTTGCTCTGCACTGAGCGGATGTGTCTTGCGAATACGACGATCGTTCTCATCAACATCCTCTCCTGCGGCCATGGCCAACATCCGTTTGAGAAAATCTTCGCTTCCGTAGACCCAATCTCGCAACCGATCGACTTTTGAATCCACTTCACCGGTTAGACCTTGTTTGACAAACTTCCGGTAACTTGAGAATGGGTCGCTACCGCCATGAAGTCCTGTCCAGTAACGATGGTGCTCTTCGTAGGCAATCCAGTCAAGCTGACGACTCTTCCGCGCATATCCTCCATAACTACTGTTGGGGTAAGCTTCGGGCGTCAATGCAAGCGGTTTTCCTCCCATGCATGGATTCAAATGGATATACCGGCTTAAATTCCAATAGTAACCCTCATCTTCTACTAAGAATGCTTTGTAGCGTCCCTGAAACAAGTGCCCGGTACGGCGATTTCGCTTCGCATACCAATTGGCGTAGCCACTAAGCCAATGTTGCATTCCTTTGCACAGGTTGGGTCTCGGGGTACGAATCAGCGCGTGAATATGGTTCGGCATCCAACAAAAGGCTATCACGAGCCAAGAACTACGATCGACCTCATCGCTCAAGCCTTGAGTAAATCGTTCGTAATGCCGCGCATCGTGAAAGAGTTTTCTTCTTCCATCGCCACGGGTGATTACATGATAAATGGCGTTCGGGTATTCAAGACGAGGTAAACGAGGCACGATAGTCCGCCTTGTATGAATGGAAAGCATTCATCGGAACCACCTGAAAACCGAAGATCAAGTCTGACCCCCGCGAAGCGTTTACCTTCGCTGTAACGACCACCGGAGAATGTTTTGGCCAAGTCGTCAGCAAGCAAGCCGGGGTTTATCGCATCGCCTCGACCAACAATACGACCCAGTCCCGGACGTGGGGCAAGGCTTTACACAACGACCATCGACTTTATCTGGTTAACGAACTTGGTCAGTCCTTCCCGCCATTCTGAAGACTCCCGTTTATCAAAGTATAATTTGGCCTTTCGGTCAGTCGAAACCACGTAGAGGATGTCGGTTAACTTCGTAGTCGGTCCTCCCAAGTCATCGAAAAGGTGGAATTCGATTTCTACTCCTTTTTCGCTCGACTCATCAACGACAAGCCAACGGATGACCTCATTTTGAACATCGAACAGATCGGAAATACCGTCTGGAAGCATGACGCGTAAATTTGCTGCTTCAAACTTTGTTTTTATATCTAAGATTCTGCCTTTTGACATCATAGTCGCTCCCAGAATCCTATCGGTGGAGTAACGCCGCTTTTTGCAAGTCCCTTCAAAATGTCTGCCTTCGTCATAGGCGTTGCCCCATGCTGCCACGTGTCAATCGAAAGTATCATTCCGCTCTTGTCAGTGATCGCAAGACTGTAAGCGTCGTCCCCAACTTTTCTAACGTAGTAGCTTACGTCGGGGTACTGGCCGCCACCCTTTAAGCGGCGACCGCTACGAACGGTTTCCTGCCCGCGCCGCAAGTAATCGGCTGCCGAAAGCTCTGAGTGACGGCCAGCGTGGTTTTTCAGCCCGGTGTCGCCGTCTTGGAAACTACGTCGTGATTTCCAAGTTGCTCCACTGTTTGGGGCAAGGCTGCATCAGCTACTTCGTTACCTCCTCATCGACAAAACTATTCCAGTCATGGACGCCTTTCTGTTCTTCAAATAGTTGCGGGATTTCATCGTATATTTGCCCAGCCGCCATCAAGTGTGGGACGCAATGAACGAAGAACAACTCCGTCTGGTTTGCCAGGCAAGCGGTGTCACAGTCTCTGGACTCGTAAGATTTCGCCAGCTTATCCAGGTTCGTCGCAATGTCCGCCATGTGGAAAGCGAACTTCTCACGCAAGTCATCAAAATTCTCTAACTCAGTTCGGTCCCACTTCGCATCGAACACGGCGCGGAATCGCACGCGAAGTTGCTCGTAGTCTTCATTCGTCATAATCGTCACCGTCCCTAACCTTCGAGGTCTCGTAGTCGTTTGTTTAGAATCTCTTCCAGCCGTTCGCGATACTTCGCTGCTGCGTTCATCACGTCATCGTTGTTTGACAAACGTCCTCCCCAGCCTTCCATTTCGTCGATTAGGCGGTGAACTTCCTTTCGCCAATATTCCACCAACCCTTTGTCTGCCTTTCCGATCAATTCCGGAATGTGGTCGTCTAAGTGATAGTCGATGCCTTTCTGCTTCCCGGCGATCTTTTCGAGAATCTTCTTTCGGAGTATCGCCATATTTACCACATTCGCGTTCGGAGTTAGCCCACGGCTTCGTGCCGCGTTCTCCATTATATCAGCTGCCTCGTCCGCAAAGTCCGCCGGTACTCTGTTTGGGGCGATCCCTGGGACTGTCTTCTCGATTTGTTTTGCCACATCCATGGCATTGTCTGCTGCTTTGGCTCCCTTGCCTACCGCTGCTGGAATAAAAGGTACTAAACCGGCATAGGACCAGGAATTCCCTGGTTCATTATAGATTTCCTTCCCTGTGTAAAACCAGTCGATTGGCTCAACAAAAATACTCCCAATCAATCCACCAACCTCTCCCCCGAATCCGATCCAGCCGAGCACAGAGTCCATATTGCCGCGTGCTGTCCCTCCAGAAGCCATCCAGATTTCGTCGAGGCTTGTCGCCGGTAGCCCTCCTCGATAGGTCTCGTCTACTGGCTCAGGATCGCCATCGTCGTCTGGAATCGGACTCACGAGCTCTTCTTGTGTCCGCAAGTAGTCTCTGTATTGGACCTCGGACATCATCATCCACATGCCAGGTTCGGTCTCGTACCAAGAGGTTCCTTCACGCGGCTCAAAAGTAGGCGTTTCACCAAGCCATCCCCCCCTTGTCCTAACTGATGAAAAGGTGCTACGGCTTCAGAGTCAGCACCATTGTTGTTAGCTGCTAACTGTTCGATGGAGTGATTTCGTGCCTCTTCCCCGAGGAACGCTTCGCGGGGGTCAGCAACGGTCTAATGGTTTGTCAAGTTCGGTTTGGAAATAAAGTATTTCCGACCTCCGATTTTGTTCCTCCAGCGGAATTGGGGACCAGCCCCCAAACCCCCGAGGTTTTCTAAGAGCATAACTCCGGTGTTCGATGAATTGGTTCACGGCTTGGTAGTATTGTGGCAACATAGGTTTGCTCGGTGAAGCGGACGGCAGCTCTGGTGAGGACCAACTGACTGAAGGAATAACCGAGCCGACGGTGCGTCGATGATGACTCGCCTGGGGTGTCGTTTAAAACGTATACGTGCGTTTTAAGCGGCACCTCTTTCTTGCTTGAACGAATCAGGGGGCTCCCACAACTGATCCGTTTTCACGAGGTAGTTCAGGGTTGTGATCAACTTTCGCATTGCTGCCACCAGAGCAACCTTTTTCAGTTTGCCTTTGGCTAACAGGCGTTGGTAGTATACCTGGATCACCGGATTGCGGCGTGTGGCCACCAGCGTTGCCATGTAGAGAACTTTGCGAATGTAGCTCCGTCCTCCCTGCGTCAATCGTTTTCGACTCTTCGTTCCCGAATCACGATCGATGGGAGCAATGCCAACTAGCTTTGCAATCTCGGCGCGGTTGAGTTGACCTAACTCGGGAAGGTCAGACATCAAGGTTGCAACTGTCACCTTTCCAACTCCATCAACCGATTCACAGATTTCGATTTTGCGTGCATTCTTCTTGTCCGCGGCAACCGCTTTTTTGATACGCTTTTCGAGTGCTTTTTTCTGGTTTTTCAGGCTTTCTAGCGATTCTCGTATCATTTCTTTTACCTCCGAACCGTAAGCTTGTTTCAAGCGGTTGGACTCTTGGTTGATAAGATCGAGCAACTGCTTACGTCGAGTGACCAGTGCATCAAGCTTCTCGCTCTCAGAACAGGGGATTGCTTTCGGTTCTGGCTGAACAACCTCTCCAAACTTTGCGATCACTTTGGCATCGATCGGATCGGTCTTTGCATCGTGACCAATCCCTTTGGCAAAGTGTCGCACCTGTTTCGGATTAACAATTGCAACATCCAAATCGTTTGCTTGCAGCCACTTTACGATTTGTCGTTCGTAACCTCCGGTCGCTTCTACAACAAACAAAGCATCCTTGAATGATTTAACTTTCTTACCGAGCTTCGTCTTAAAAGAGGCTTCATCATTTTCAACAACTTTTGGTAACGCTCCACG
Source organism: Novipirellula aureliae (assembly GCF_007860185.1). Classification (NCBI taxonomy): domain Bacteria; kingdom Pseudomonadati; phylum Planctomycetota; class Planctomycetia; order Pirellulales; family Pirellulaceae; genus Novipirellula; species Novipirellula aureliae. The sequence continues at coordinate 371,073 of NZ_SJPY01000006.1, read as the reverse complement.
GCTTGTAAAGAAAGGATCACCCGCGTGACTCTGTTTCGATGTTATCATAATGACCATCGATTTAAGGGCGGGTGCTAGAGACTAGAGACAATCGCAGCGATTCGAAGACGCGGCGTCTTTGGTCGGATCATCAATGTAGATGGTTTTACAATCGACGCTCCCGACACCGAAGAGAATCAGAAGAAGTACCCACAGTACCCTGCGCAGGCTAAAGGACTTGGTTTTCCGATCCTCCGGTGCGTCGGATTGATTTCCATGGTGACAGGCTTACTGATCGACTTAGCGACGGCACCCTATAGTAGAAAGGGAAGTGGAGAAACAACGCTTCTTCGTCAGCTAAAAGGTTCCTTGCGAAAAGGCGATCTGCTGGTTGCAGATTCCTACTACTGTACCTATTGGTTGATTGCCATGTGCAAAGAGATCGGTGTCGAAGTCGTAATGAAGAACCATCATAAACGAGAGAGCCATCCGATCGGTGCGAAGCAGCTCAGCAAGAGCGAGCGAATAACAAGTTGGGTGCGCCCGCCACGTCCAAATTGGATGACGAAAAAGGAATACAACAAAGTCCCTGAATCAATCTCCATAAGACTATGCGATCAGAAGATTCGTGAAGCAGGCTCGAGGTACCAGTCATTCACCATGGCTACTACGATGCTCGATATCGAGGAACATCCTGCCCATTGGATTAGAGGTCTCTATCGGGGGCGATGGCTGGTGGAAAAGGATATCCAGTGGATTAAATGCACCATGGGTCTTGAGCATCTACGAAATCAGAACCCAGAGAGAATTGAACGAGAGTTGTGGGCGGGACTAATGACGTACAATCTCGTTCGAGTCAAGATGCTGCAAGCGGGCCTAACGCATACAAGAGAGGCAAGAAGCTTGAGTTTTACAGAGACCTATCAGTTGCTCTCGACAAACTGGTTGCTCTGCGCGTGCGTTGGCTTGAGCAAACCAATGAAGCAAGCTTCCTTGTTGCAAAGTGTTTGCGCGGTCATTGGCAATCGCCAGGACGCATCGAGCCGCGCGAAAACAAGCGCCGCGAGAAGATTCTCAAGCTGATGAAGATACCCCGCAAGTTATTCAAACAACGACTCGCCAAATTGGCGAAAATAGCGTAAAACACTGTGGACAACGCCATTCGTACCGGACACCTTTTCTTCAACAGTTCACTCTTGAGCCGATCGAGCGTTTGGCCGCTGGCCACTTTTTATTCCTCAAATGCAGCTTCGCTGCAATCTCGCCGAGCTCTCCGAGCGGATCGCCAAACAGACTCCAAGCCGGATAGTTTACGCAGAACTCCCACGGCGTCACCATTTGGGTGGGTTCAATCGGCACCGCCGGTACGACCGATTTTTAGGATTGGAAGTAATGTATCTCATACCGGATGCCACCATGTCATCGTCTACGTTTTCGCCGCCGCTAAGGAAATGTCTCCGCTATGTGCCGGCTCTCCTTTTGTTTTCCCTTGCGCTGCCTGCCTGCACACCGAAAGTGATCGTTCGCAAAAGTCCGACCGACCAAGATAGCGGCATTCGTTATTATCGCCCAAAACCGTATCTAAAAATCGAACCCGCCGAAGTCGTGGTCAATAAAAGTGAATCGACTCTGGTACCAGGGATGGTCCGCGTCTCGCTTGTCTACATGCCCGATTTTAGCGAAGAGTATTCGATCAGTGTTCGTCCGGGATGCGGGATTGCGGATGTCGGCATCAAGCTTGAAGATGGCTGGAATCTGACGGAAATCAGCCAAGAGCTCGATAGCCAAACGGATGAGAATGTCGAAGCGATCGGCAGTTTGCTCAGTGCTGCAGGCGGGTTGATTCCGACGTCAGCCCGAGAGAAATCGACGAACGCTTTGTCGTTCACCGTCCCAGCGAGGAACGTGCCGATTGGTTTCTATGAGTCGGTCGTCGGCAAAGATCATTGCAACGTCAAACGGCTCTACGGTTTTCGCTATCTGGGCTTCATGCCGTTTGCGGGCTGTCCGATTGAAATGGATGGACATTCTCACGCCTCATGCCAAGCCCCAGGGATTTGCGGCCAACACCCAACGGGCTCACTCTACGGATTGACATTTGTCGGGGGCGAAATGGTGTTCCAACCACTCGATGTGATGGCGGCCACGCCAGCGGTTACGGCCGTTAGCCTTGGCGAGAAACAAGTGATGAGCTCGGAGCCAGCAGAACAACAAACAGAAGGCATCGTTGCATTAAAACCGCCCGTCGCAGCCGTGGACGTTTCCCAGCTATCGACCGACCTTCGTGCCCATTTGAATCGCATGGGAATCGAGTTTGATCTCTTTGATGCGATGACAAACAATGGGATCCTACGCATCCGCGTGAAGCTGCCTGACGCGACCTACGATGTGACCGTTCATGAAGCGATCGAGGACTGGTTGTCACAACGATATCCTGACTTGGATTCGTTTGATATCGAAATGACAAGTGATTTTGGCGAATGAAAAAGAGGTCCGCGTCATTGTCGTTCGATGCTCTGCGCCGATTGCAACAAACCTTGATGCAGCGGGCGACGAAGCGTGACTGCGAGAACATCCGCTCCGTCGGATTTTCTCCGGGGTTGTCCGTTGTCGGCAATGCGTACGGTATTCGTGCCCAGTTCAACGTCACCCGCAAACTCAAACGCGTTCTAGAATCACGGCGTATCAACCCAATTGAATCGGTTCGTTTACTTGATCGCAAGACAGGGCGATATCGAGTACTGGAATTGTCCACTCAAGTCCGCCAAGTGCGAGAGGTCGTTCCGACGGGCGTGACCATCACGACGGAAGTTGAGCGTGCGACCGCGTCGTTGGTCGTTCGTTGGACGACGGTTCGTCCGGTGCCAGCGATGCCCGACGCACATCAGCCCGACGATCCGCGGTGGCGTTGGGGATTGTTAACGGTTTCGCACTTATTTGTCGGTCGCGGGGGAACGGATCGTCGGGATCGGGCCAAGATTCGACGGGTTGCCGTTTGTGGAAATGGCCCGCAAACAATCCGTTCACGCGTCGTGATTCGGGGACGGATACCGGGCGGCCCCGATGTCGCATTGGTCGAAACGGGCTGGGACCGGCTTTGGCTTAGCGGATTTGTTCGTGAAATCGGATCGCCGCCACTGGAAATCGCAACCGCCAAAGATCTTCGTCGTTGGGTAAGTGCGGGAACGTCAGGCGAATTTGTTGGCGACGGAGTCTCCTTCCCTTGGTCATGGCAGACCTATTACCCATCGTTATCCATCCCAGGACTTGGACGACTTGAGCACATTGTCGCCTACAAAATCGCGTCGAACCAAGACGCATCGAAAAAGCCATTCGGACCAGGAAGTAGCGGTGGCGCAATCACGACCGAAGGCTTGGTGACCGGATTGCAAGTCGCCGCGGCACCGCCACGATTCGACCTGGGATATGCTCAAACGATGGACATTAGTTTTGCCTGGATCGGGAAGCAACTAAGAGCCAGTGCCTTGGAGGTCGTTGCGGTGGTGGGAAATGCTGGCCGCACATCAATCGCCTGAACGCACAAACCAAAACCACAACAACCCCACGCTCGTTAAAATGACGCTTAAGCAGACGATTGAGATTATTATTGAAACCATTATTGAATCGGTGGGTGTCGTCGGGTGAATCGAGCCTTTGTTGTTTAACAAAAAACAATCTATTCAGGCAGCTTGGATTTTAGTAAACTGTGCCGTAGTCGCACACCGGCAGTCGGGTTACGCACGAAAACACTTTCGGGAAACGGAAGGTTTTCCCATCGGCTAGCATCAACCCGATCACCGGCGTGTGACATGAGTTTAACACAACAAAACGATCGACAGGTCCGATACTCGCAATTGCCATTGGCTGCGTGTTGAAGCTAGATCGATTGGCGTTGTACTCGCGTCACATTGCAATCGATACGGTATTTTTGTGGAATCATCGGACCCGGAATCTTCTCATCGCGATTCATCTAACGTGAACTTGGTAGAAGAACACGTTGGAATTGAAGGTAGTGATCAGGCATCGAAACTGGAGCAGTGTCAGCAGATTATCGATTATCGCTTTCGTGATCCTTCGCTACTACTGTCCGCCTTGACTCATGCGTCGGGCGCCCCTCATCGACTCGACAGCAACGAGCGGCTTGAGTTTCTCGGCGATGCGGTCCTTGGTTTGACGGTCTGCGAATGGCTTTACGAAGAGTATCCCGAATACAATGAAGGCGATTTGACAAAGATCAAATCGTACGTGGTCAGCCGCCGGGCGTGTGGAAAAATTGCCATCTCACTTGGCCTCGACCGCTGCTTAATTGTAGGGCGTGGCGTCACTCGAAACCGGAGCTTTCCCAAGTCGCTCGTTAGCGACGTCTTCGAATCGGTGATCGCAGCGATCTACCTTGACGGCGGTACGGAAATCATCCGTCCAAGGCTCCGAAAATGGCTTGCCGATGAAGTGCGAATCGCCGTTGAAAGTCAAGGTGCCAGCAACTTCAAGAGTGTTTTGCAACAGTATGCACAACGAGAACTGTCCCACACTCCGATGTATCGAATGATTCGCGAAGTTGGCCCCGATCATCGGAAAGCCTTTATGGTGCAAGCGGTCATCGGCGAACGGGAATTCATCGGTGCCTGGGGAAACAACAAGAAGGATGCCGAACAGCGTGCTGCAGCCAACGCGTTGGCTGAGTTGCATGACCAACCGATCCCATTTCAAGATGATAATAAAAAAGAGTAATCTTTTTATGAGTCACTTACCGATCGTGCCCGTATAGCCCGAGTTCACGCGGCGTTGCCCGCGCGGTCCAACGAACGCATAGACGACTCGGAGAGACGGCGCTACTGACCTGAGCTACTGACCTGATCCGCCGAGGGACAGTGCGGCGAAGATCTTGTTGGCACCTGCGGCGGCGGGCATTTGCCCATCCAAAACCTGCTGTTCGATATCGCTGTAAATTTGTCGGACAACGGGATGCTTCTTAATCGCTTCTCTCAATTGCTCGTCGACCAACGCCCACAACCAACGCAAATTCTGTTTTTGGCGTCGCTCGCTGAACTCACCCGTCTCTCGTCGCCTTTCACATTTCTTTTCAATGGCTTCCCAGACCGAATCGATTCCGCTATCGTCGAGCGCACTGCACGTCAAAATCGTTGGCGCTTTGTCGCTGTCGTGACCGGTCAATGATTCGAGTGCCGAATGGTATTGGCGGGCAGCCAGTTCGGCCGCTCTGCGGTTGTCGCCATCGGCCTTATTCACCGCGATCACATCCGCCAGCTCTAACAAGCCTCGTTTGATGCCTTGCAATTCATCGCCCGCACCGGGCAGCATCAGCGCTAAGAAACAATCGGTCATGTCACAAACCATCGTTTCGGATTGCCCAACGCCAACGGTCTCGACCAAGATCACATCGTACCCGGCTGCTTCGGCAATGAACATCGTTTCGCGAGTTTTGTTGGCGACACCGCCGAGCGTTCCCGCAGCAGGTGAGGGGCGAATGAAGGCGTTGTCTTGAGAGGCCAATTCATTCATCCTGGTTTTGTCCCCCAGAATACTGCCTCCACTAACGCCGCTTGATGGATCGACTGCCAATACAGCGACTCGCATCCCCCGCCGAATCAATAGCATGCCCAGCGATTCAATAAACGTACTCTTGCCAACACCAGGCACGCCTGTGATTCCGATGCGCAGCGCATTGCCAGTCCACGGCAATAAACGGGTTAGCAATTCTTCGGCGATCAAACGATGGCGATCACTACTCGATTCGATCACCGTCAATGCTTGAGCGAATACGGAGAGATTATGTTCGCGGACACCGTTAAAGTAGTCGTCTGCGGTCAAGTGTCGGCGGCGAGTCATTGTGGCTGACATGTTTATCAAGGTTAAAAAAGAAAATGTCCGACGACCGCCTTCTTCGACTCGGTATCGATGGAGCGAAGATTGGTTGGCTAGTCGTGTTCCCACCGACCCAAAGTCGGTGGGGAGCGTTTCAGGGCCAAAGGCCCATCCGTTTGCCTAAACCAGCCCATCAAGGCCTGCTGAAAAGCAACAAACCTAGGCTGGAAGCCGGCATCTCCTTGCCGGTGGCGTGAGCCACCGAAACGGATGCCGAACGGCTAGCCCGAAGGGCGACACGTTGCCACAATGTATCGGTCTCCGGCCTTAAGAGAACCTTACGCAGGTGTAAGCGAAATTTCCAGCTGGTCCGCCAGCCTTTGCAGCAGCATCACGGCTGCCTCGCTAATCACCGTTCCGGGGCCGAAGACAGCGGCCGCGCCCGCATCGTAGAGCGCTTGGTAGTCTTGCGGGGGAATCACTCCTCCGGCAACGATCATAATGTCTTCGCGTCCCAGCTTTGCAAGTTCCTGCTTTAGTTCAGGCACGAGCGTCAAGTGACCGGCGGCTAGCGAACTGACGCCGACGATATGGACGTCGTTCTCGACCGATTGCTTCGCCGTTTCCCCGGGAGTACGGAACAGCGGTCCGATGTCGACGTCAAAACCGAGATCCGCAAACGCCGATGCAATCACCTTCTGGCCTCGGTCGTGGCCATCCTGACCCATTTTCGCGACCATGATTCGCGGTCGTCGACCTTCCGCCTTTTCAAACTGTTCGACCAAATCCAAGACTTTCTTCATCGAATCCTGTCCCTTAATCTCGCCCGCATAAATTCCTCGCACCGCAGTCACCGGAGCCTCGTAGCGTCCGTAGACCTCTTCGAGAGCGGCACTCATTTCCCCGACCGTCGCTTTCGCACGTGCCGCGGAAACGGCCAATTCCAACAAGTTACCCGATTTATCTCGAGCCGCTTTTGTGAGTTCGGCGAGTGCAGCATCAACATCCGCTTGGTTGCGTTCTTCGCGAAGTTTTTTCAGGCTTTCGATCTGAGCGGTTCGCACGGCCGTGTTGTCGACTTGCAGTACTTTCAACTCATCTTCAACCTCCAATCGGTATTTGTTCATCCCGATCACTGGCTGTTTGCCCGAATCAATGTGAGCTTGGGTGCGTGCGGCAGCTTCTTCGATTCGCATCTTCGGGATACCTGCTTGAATCGCTTTGGTCATCCCGCCGACCTCTTCAACTTCCAAAATGTGACTCCAAGCACGCTGGGCCAAGTCATGAGTCAATTTTTCGAGGAAGTAACTACCGCCCCAAGCATCGACGACGCTACAGGTATCGGTTTCTTGCTGCAAGAACAACTGGGTGTTGCGAGCGATACGAGCCGAGAAATCGGTCGGCAGTGCGATGGCTTCATCGAGTGCATTGGTATGAAGCGACTGGGTATGGCCATGCGTTGCAGCCATCGCTTCGACGCACGTTCGGATGACGTTGTTGTAAACATCTTGAGCCACCAAGCTCCATCCGCTTGTTTGGCTATGCGTTCGCAGCGACAAGCTTTTGGGATTTTTGGGATCGAACTGTTTGATCAGCTTGGCCCAAATCAATCGAGCCGCTCGCATCTTGGCGACTTCCATGTAGTAGTTCATTCCGATGCCCCAGAAGAACGACAAGCGGGGACAAAATGCATCGACGCTGAGGTTCGCTTTAATACCGGTCCGAACGTATTCTAAACCATCGGCGAGTGTGTAGGCCAACTCCAAGTCAGCGGTCGCGCCCGCTTCTTGCATGTGGTAGCCACTGATACTGATGCTATTGAACTTTGGCATCGCTCGCGACGTGTAGTCAAAAATATCGGCGATGATGCGAACACTTGGTTCAGGCGGATAGATATAAGTGTTCCGAACCATGAACTCTTTCAAAATGTCGTTTTGAATCGTTCCCGAAAGTTGTTCCGGTTTCACTCCCTGTTCTTCCGCCGCGACGATATAGAGCGCCATCACGGGTAGCACGGCCCCGTTCATCGTCATCGACACGCTCATTTTATCGAGAGGGATGCCATCAAAAAGGGTCCGCATGTCATAGATACTGTCGATCGCGACACCTGCCATACCGACGTCGCCGCCGACTCGGGGGTGATCCGAATCGTAACCGCGGTGCGTTGCCAAGTCGAACGCGATACTCAAGCCCTTTTGGCCTGCCGCCAAATTACGACGGTAGAACGCATTCGACTCTTTCGCGGTTGAGAAACCAGCGTATTGGCGCACGGTCCATGGACGCATCACGTACATCGTCGCATAGGGACCACGGATGAACGGTGCGAAACCGGGCATCGTATCGAGGTGGTCAACGTCCTTCAAATCGTCGGCGGAATACAACGCGTGGATCGGAATTTGTTCTGGGGTTTTCCAGTTCAAACGATCTTGGTTTTCGCTAACCGATTGCTGCCATGATTGGCGTGTCGTCTTCGGTTTCGTCTCAGACGCGTTCGCGGCAGACTCGAAAGGGATATCGCTAAAATTTGGGATGGCGTTCATTACGAAAGGACTCCTTCGTCAACTAGCAGTTCGCGTAGCGTGGCCAACACATCGCATTTGATGAAAATAAAACGATCGATTCCTGCTTCACGCCATGACGCTTCATTGTCGCCAGGATGGCCTGCGAGAATCACGCTTCGTGCCCCAGCGGCCTTTAGAGCCGGCGTCACCGCAGGGACCATTTCGGGATACAGTTTATCGGAAGAACAGATAACAGCGATGTTTGCACCGCTGTCCTTCAATGCAGCGGCAGCCGCATCGGCGTCTTGGAAGCCATCGTTTCCGATCACTTCGAAACCGCCTGCTTCAAAAAAGTTCTTTGCGAACGTTGCCCGACCTGTGTGATGGGCGACGGGCCCCATGTTTGCCAAGAACACGCGTGGACGTTGTCCCTTGGTCGTACACCACACGTCGCTGGCGTCACGCAGTTCTTCGAACGGCTGGGCGAACAAGTGAGCTTCGATTGGTGTGATCTCGGTCGACGATTGATGAAAGCCGATCGCACGAGCGATTTGAGCGATCGAAGCACCTTCCGATGCCGCCTGGAAGCAGGCTGCCGACAAATCGGATTCACCGCTTAGATCTGCCAGGAAAGCCGCTTTCGCCTTGTGGCGTTCGGCCGCAGCGATGCGTAGTGCTGCCACATCGACGGGACGTTGCTCAAGTTGCTCTTCGGCAAGGTTCGGGAATTCGCTAACGCCGGTGATTCCTTCGCGTCGGGTAGCGATGTCTTTCGCGCGTGGTGCGAAAGCGACCTCAATTTGGGAGGCGACCCAGCCGCTTTGAAGCGCCGCGATCATACCGCCCTGCTGTTCTATCTCTTGAAAAATCTGCCAAGCTTTCTTGGCCAATTGATCGGTCAATTTCTCGATAAACCAACTGCCACCCGCAGGATCGACAACGCAGTTAAGGTGCGATTCTTCGTCTAGAATCAGAACCGTATTGCGGGCGATCCGGCGACTGAAATCGTTGGGCAACTGAGCCGCTTGATCAAACGGAACCGATGTGACCGCATCGGCACCACCGATAATCCCCGCGAACGAAGCGACGGTATTGCGGAGCAGGTTGACGTACGGATCACGCTGCGTCAGCACCCGGCTGCCGGTTCGAGAGTGAACCTTCATTCCGCTTGCCGATCCGCCACACGCTTCGATGACTCGTGCCCACACTTCGCGGGCAGCCCGTAGTTTCGAAATCGCCAAGAAATGGTGGGTGCCAAGACTGGTTCGGAACAAGATTTGTTCCGCTGCCCGATCAACGGTCATTCCCGCAGCGGTCATCGCTCGCAAGTATTCGACCGCAGTCGCCATACTGAAGGCGATATCTTGGGCCGCGGTCGCTCCTGCGTCGTGGTAGACGGCGGTATCGACAGCGACCGAGGTCACCTTTGGATAGTGGCGTGACGTCCAGGTTGCCAAGTCGGCAAGCTGTTTGATTGCCGTTTCCACCTTGACCGGTAGTTTTCCATCGCGAGCGAGTGCGGCGAGTGGATCGGCGTTAAACGCTCCACGAGCTTTGGCAGGAATCACGCCTCGGTCTTCCCACAATCCGGCAAGTGTCGCAGCAGCGGGCAAGAATGCCGCCCCCGCGTCGAGTGTGACGTCGATAATGTCGAGTCCCACCTTCTTAAGCGTGACGTCTAAATCGTTGACGTCGTAGGCCATGACACCGTCGTGACTTTCCGAGTCATCGACCTTGTCGGGATCGAGCCCCGCGCGGGCCGCCGAGTCGAGCTTGATCAAGATCGACGTGACGCCGCCCTCGAGGTCCGCTAGGATTGCCTTGTTGGTAACGCCCAAGTCGGGATGCAAGTGTTCTTGGCGAAGATCGGTCCCGGTCAGCACGCTGCCGAGCGGATTGCGGCCGCGAACGAATGGGCTCGAACCGGGAAATCCCGTCGGATCGGTACCTGCAAGCTCGTCCTTACGGGTGTAGACCGGTTGGATACCGATCCCTTCGTAGGTATGCGAGACGAGTTTCTTTTCGAACGGAGCACCTTTCAGGTCGGCTTCGACCGTCGCGCGCCATGTTTCGTATTCAACAGGGGGGAAGTCGTCTTTGACAGACAATTTAGAGGTCGACATCGGTTGCCTCGAGAGGAACGGTCAGTAAAAAATGACAGCGAGCCGCCGTTGGACGGCACGCGCAGAATGGACTTTTTGGCTGTGAGTCTCGTTTATCGCCTTTACGCGGCGGATACTCAAGAGCCCTTAGTGGGCGCCGACTTGGCAAAGTTCCGTCAACACGCCACAGCTACTCTTCGGATGCACGAATGCGATGCGGGCATCGTGAGCTCCAGGCCGAGGGGTATCGTCGATCATGCGAACGCCCCCTTCTTTGTACTCGGCGATTCGAGCTTCAATATCGTCGACCGTAAAGGCCAAATGGTGCAAACCCTCGCCTCGCTTTTCGATAAACTTGGCAATCGGACTTTCCGGATCGGTGGGCTCGAGAAGTTCGAGTCGAACATCGTTGATCAAGTAAAATGCGACGCGAACCTTTTGGCTCGGCACCTCTTCGGTTCCCTCATACTCCGCACCGAGCGTGCCCTCATAGAACGAACGTTGGTCTTCGAGCGAACGGACGGCGATTCCGACATGGTTAAGTGATTTGACGGGAGTCATACTGAGTCCTTTTGGCTTTGTCCGAAAAGGGGTCTGACCCTTTTGGAAGACATTCGTTTTTTATTCGTTTCTAGCTTATCCAGAGAGGTTCAGACCCCTTTCCGGACAGAGCCCCATGGTGTGTTGGCTGCTGAAAGTAGCGTGGTTTATAGCAAGGAAAACAAAAAAACCCAAGCAAGGGCGACAATTTGCCCAGACAGAAAAAATGGCGGAAAGGAACGGGACGCTAATCAGCCCGAAGGGCGGAAGCGGCAACATCGCGAATTCGTCTCGTAGCTCCGTCACGTAGCTCCGTCACGTAGCTCCGTCTCTCCGAGACGGAGAACCACTAAAAGCAATTTCTAGTGAAACGGCGACAAGCGTTTCGCTACCAATAATCGCTGACGACGAGCCTCGGAAAGACTCGCCCACTAGGGCATGAATTCGCGTTCTACGAACTTCGTGTCGTGGCGGCCTTCGACAAACTCACGATGCTGGAGCACCTGGTCGTGAAACGAGACGGTCGTCGAAATGCCTTCGACTTGCAATTCTTTTAGCGCCCGCCGCATCGTTGCGATCGCTTCCTCACGGGTGGGGCGGTGAACGATCAATTTACCAACCATCGAATCGTAATAGGCTGGAACGGTGTAACCCGCGTAAACGTGCGAATCAAAACGGACACCAAGACCACCTGGAGCAAAGATTTTTTCGATTTTCCCAGGGTTTGGCTGGAAGTTTTTTTCCGGATTCTCTGCGTTGATTCGGCATTCAATGGACACGCCCGCGCAGTGCACTTCGCTCTGGGTGAAAGACAGTTTTTCTCCCGCAGCGACGCGGATTTGTTCTTTGATTAAGTCGATGCCGGTGATCATCTCGCTAACGGGATGCTCGACTTGGATGCGGGCGTTAACCTCGATGAAATAGAAGTTGTTGTCCGCATCGACAATGAACTCGACCGTCGCCGCGTTGCTGTAGTCGGCCCCCCGGATCATTCGCACGGCTGCCTCGCAAATCGCTTCACGGCGGTCTGCGGGCAAACTCGGGCTGGGAGCTTCTTCGATCAGTTTTTGGTGCCGGCGTTGGACGCTACAATCTCGCTCGAACAAATGGCAAACGTTGCCATGCGTGTCAGCGATGACTTGGACTTCGATGTGTCTTGGTGAGCCGATGTAACGTTCGAGGTAACAACCGCCATTGCCGAAAGCCGCTTCAGCTTCGGTGCGGGCCTGCGTCAATGCGGTGAGCAGAGCCGCTTCATTTTCGGCCACTCGCATCCCTTTGCCGCCACCGCCCGCCGTCGCTTTAATCAGGACCGGATAGCCGATTTCGGCGGCCGTTTTGATCGCGTCCGCATCGTCGTCGATCAATCCGGCACTGCCGGGAACGACGGGCACGTCGTTTGCGATCGCCATTTTCCGAGCCGTATTTTTATCGCCTAATTTCTCCATCGCTTGAGGGCTAGGGCCGATAAATTCGAAACCGCTCGACCGACACACCTCGTTAAAATGAGCGTTCTCGGCCAAGAATCCATAGCCGGGATGGATCGCGTCAACCCCAGCGACTTCCGCAGCGGCGATGATTTGGTCGATCTTTAAGTAGCTTTCATTACTTCGCGGTTTACCGACACAGTAGGCTTCGTCCGCCAATTTGACGTGCATCGATTCGGCGTCCGCTTGGCTGTAGACAGCGACCGATGCGATGCCCATTTCCCGGCACGCACGGATGATTCGAAGAGCGATTTCGCCACGATTGGCGATCAAGATTTTTTTGATCACGGGTGTATTCAAGCCGACAAATGTTTTGGAATTACGTTGTAGATACAGTCAATTAGGCGTTGGGCTCGACACGGAACATCGGCTTTCCAAAATCGACTGGCTGTTGATCGGAAACCAAGACTTCAACAATCGTGCCGCTGCATTCCGCAGGGATTTCGTTGAAAACTTTCATCGCTTCGACAATGCAGACGATCGTTTCTTCGGTGACGCGTTGTCCAACTTTCACAAACGGTTCCGATTCAGGGGTCGCTTTGGTATAGAAGGTTCCGACCATTGGCGAATTGATGGTGACCGTACCCGCATGCTGATCGGCCGCAGTTGCCGATGGAGTTGCCGCCGCAGGTTGAGCCGGAACCGGAGCGGTCGCCATGACCGGTGCGACCGAGCCACGGTTGAGTTTGATTTTTTCGTCCCCTTGCTGGAGATCGACCTCCGACAAATCCTTTTCTTCCATCAATTCGATAATCGTCCTCAGCCGATCGATATCGAAAACATTCACGCTCGCCGATTTGGGGTCTGTTTCGCTCGGATTGGGCACGTTTAGGTTTGCCTTGCCGCCTTTACTCATATCTCATTCACCGTCATCTAGGTTTGACGTTTTTAGTTAATTTGAAAAGTGTGATAACGTCGCACTACTTTTTACAGCACCAAGCGACAATCATCGAGACCCTTTGGTAAATCGCTGAGCCGTTCGCAGCCATTTTCGGTTACCAGCACGTCGTCTTCGATACGTATACCGAATTGTCCGCTCAAATACACGCCCGGTTCGACCGTAATAATCATGCCGGGCAGCAGGGTATGCTCGCAATTGGGCGACATTCGGGGCGATTCGTGGATTTCCAGCCCAAATCCGTGCCCGAGTCCGTGGTTAAATTCTTTGCCATAACCAGCTTTTTCCAGTTTTTCACGAACGATCCGGTCGATGTCCTTCCCCTCAGCCCCCGGCCGAATCGCTTCAATGGCCGCCAACTGAGCTTCCAAAACCGATTGATAGGCATGCTCAAATTTGTCAGAGATCGTGCCGATTGTCATCGTCCGAGTCAAGTCGCTGGCGTATCCCTTGAAGCGAGCCCCCCAATCGATCAGGACGGTTCCTTGAGATGGCAAAAAAAGATCAGCGGGCTCATAGTGCGGCAACGCGCCGGCGGCATTGAAAGCAACAATCGGCTTAAAACTAGCCCCCTCAGCACCCAAGAACCTCATCTTCGCTTCCAATTCGTGGGCGATTGCCCGCTCGCTCCACTTGGTGGACAACATTGGCAAAAGCGACTGAAAACTGCGCTGGGCGATTTGCACCGACTGGCGAACGATCGCGATTTCATGGGCATCCTTCACCATCCGCTGCCTCTGGATGACCGACTCGGTGGCGACGAAATGGACGTCAGGACATTTTTCGCAAAGCTCTTGGTATTGCCCGAGCGTTACATCGCTCGCTTCGATTCCAATCCGCCTGTCGCCCGATTCATTGATGACCGTTTTGACCAAATCCATGATCAATTGGCTCGGAGGACGTATCACCGTGCGTAAGTTTGGGCATTGCTCCGATAGCTGGATTTCATACCGGCCGTCACTGAGCATTTCCGCCCGCTCACGGCCGACAAATAAATACGAACTGTCGCCTGTAAAACCACTTAAGTACCGGACGTTGGTCGGATCGGTTACCAAAATTGCATCGATCTCAAGCGACTCCAAGGAGTCACGAAGAGTCGCGATGCGTGAATTGGCGTTCGCCGGGTTGGTTAGGTCATGCTCGCCTCCGATGGGTAACTTCTGCAGATGAGTAGCCCGTTGGTTTGTCGCATCATTTGTCATGGTGTTTGTGATATTTGGGGTCGTAGTCGTTGTGTTTTTGGTTCACATGAACGTGAAGTTCGGGATGGTTGGCATACAGCCATCGCCAACCAACCTCGGTTACCGCACTATTGTCGAGATAAAGCGATTCAAGGTAAGGCAGGGTCGCTAACGTTTTTAATCCTTCATCGGTTACCGGTACATCGACCAAATGGACGCCCCGAAGCGTCTTGAGCGTCGCAATTTGGCGAGTGACTTCGTTGCCCAAGTTGGGCGAACCAAGACGAAGTTGGCGAAGTTCCGGAATGGTCGATAGCTCGGCGACCCCTTTTGCAGTACAAGTCGCATGAGGCAAGTTGATGAACCACAACGACCGACACTTTCCAAGCGTCTTGAAGCCTTCGTCACTGATCGGCGACAACCGTAGACGAAGGTGCTTCAGTTTGGGCATCGATTCCAAAACCACGAGACTTGGATCCGTTACCTCACCTTGATCCAAGATAATCGTTTCGAGATTGGGGTAGTTCTCCAACTGCTGAATCATGCGGTCGTCGACAGCAAAGTCTTCAACGTGCAGCTTGTCGCTGTCTTGCTGTTTCAATTGAATCAAGACTTGCTCAAATTGGATCGATGGCAACAAATCGACCGTCGGCTCGGGAGCTTCCTCCCTCAAGACTCGCTGAGCTAGCCAAATGAGGGCTAGCAAACTGAGGACGACGAGGACGACCAGATCCCGACGTCGAAGGCGTACTTTACGCCGCGTCTCGGTAGTCGAATCGTTAACTAACGATTTATCGAAAAGCGGGTTGGACGCGGCTTGATCCAAGGAAGATTCAGTTTCCATCATAGGATGCGATGGTGTGGCTTTTGAAGTTGGTATTCTGGCTGGTTCCGTTGTGATTGTTGTTCCCGTGCTCGCGTCTGGGAACACACTGCCTAGCCCGGATGATTCATGGGCTTGCAAATTGTTTTGCTAACGTCTACGCCTTAAAGCGTTTACGCTCATTGCTCGAAAAACAGTCTGCGTATTAGCCGGGCTAGGAAGCATCTCGTCGCAAGGCAGGTGTCTTGCAACGAGTTGTATCATAGCATCGAGGCGACGACGTGGTTACGTCGTGCCCCGATGCTAAAAAAGAGCTTCATCGTGGAGCGGTCGAGCGAGACGATTGACCCAGAAACCGTCGCACTCAACCACAATTGCTCCGATCTTCAAAAAGATCAGTGGGACGATTCCCGCAAATGCGCCCACCAACGATGAAACTCCGAAATGGATGATTCATGTCGCACCGGTAATGCGACTGGCGAAAACGGGGATTAGCAATCCAGCGGCAGGACTGTCAACGTTGATTCTGGATGGAATTGGCAGAAGCCTGAAAAAAAGTGAGTTTCACGCTCTAATGGAGCTTCAAA
The DNA here is from genome assembly GCF_007860185.1 of Novipirellula aureliae. Taxonomy (NCBI): domain Bacteria; kingdom Pseudomonadati; phylum Planctomycetota; class Planctomycetia; order Pirellulales; family Pirellulaceae; genus Novipirellula; species Novipirellula aureliae. The sequence continues at coordinate 355,149 of NZ_SJPY01000006.1, read as the reverse complement.
TGGCGCAGCCGAAGCGAGTTACTGATAACGGATACACTACTCAAACTCATCGCCGCTGCCGCTATCATTGGGCTCAGCAGTATCCCGAAGAAGGGGTACAATAAGCCTGCAGCGATGGGAATTCCGAGTGAATTGTAGAGAAATGCGAAAAACAAATTTTGGCGGATATTTCTCATCGTTTTTCGGCTCAGCTTCTCCGCAGCGACAATCCCTCGCAGGTCACCACCCACCAAGGTCACCCCAGCCGACTCGATCGCTACTCCCGCTCCGGTTCCCATCGCGATCCCCACGTCTGCTGCGGCCAGCGCCGGGGCATCATTGATCCCATCACCCGCCATCGCGACGACGCGGCCCTGCTTCATGAGGTCCGCCACATGACGACGCTTTTCGTCAGGAGAAACCCCTGCGTAGTAGTGGTCGATCCCAAGTCTTGCGGCAACCGCCTTGGCTGTCTTTTCCGCATCACCGGTCAACATCACGACTTCAAGTCCCATTTGATGAAGCGTCTTTAACGCGGATTGCGTCGTCGATTTGATCGGATCTGAAATCGCAAACATTGCAGCCAACTTCCCATCGACCGCCATAAAGATCGTTGTACGACCTTTCGATTGGTGCTGCTGAGCAAGTTCGTTTTCCCGCTTACCCACATGGATGTTTTGCGAATCGAAAAAGCCAGCCTTCCCGATGTGAACCTTATGGTCATCGACCTTCGCAGTGACCCCTTCGCCGGTCACGCTTTGAAAGCCGGAGACATTATCAAGTTTTGATGACTCGTTAAACGAGATACCATCCTGCTTCGCACGCCGTACGATCGCTTCACCAAGCGGGTGTTCGCTCGATTGCTCTACCGCAGCGGCGATTGCCAATATATCGGGTTCAGTCCACTCGCCAATGGTTTCAACGTGTGTGACCACGGGCCGTCCTTCGGTTAGCGTACCCGTTTTGTCAATAACAATCGTGTCGACTTTCTCAAGCCGTTCAAGCACCTCGGCGTTCTTAACCAGCACCCCCTCTTTGGCTCCGCGACCGACGCCAACCATGACAGACATCGGTGTCGCCAAGCCGAGGGCACACGGGCAAGCAATGATCAGGACGGCAACCGCCACGACGAAGGCATGAGCCAATCGAGGCTCCGGCCCCCAAACGGCCCAGCCAACAAAGGCGAGAATCGCGCATGTGATCACCGTCGGCACAAAGTACTGGGCAACGGTGTCGGCCAGCCTTTGAATTGGAGCACGACTACGCTGCGCTTCGAAGACCATTTGCACGATTCGGCTAAGCACCGTATCGTCCCCCACCCCGACGGCTTCAATCACCAATGAGCCCGATTGATTGATCGTGCCACCCGTGACTTCGTCATCGGCTTGTTTTCCTACCGGTATCGGCTCGCCGGTCAGCATCGATTCATCCACGCTGCTTTCACCTCGTAAAACACGGCCATCCACCGGTATTTTCTCGCCAGGACGAACTCGCAAAATGTCACCCTTGGCGACTTCCTTGAGCGGGATCTCAACATCGGTTTCGACCTTGGATGAAAGCTCATCGTTCGCCGGGTCGCTCTCAATTCGATGGGCCGTATCAGGCGACAACTTCATCAATTCACGGATGGCACCCCCCGTTTGTTGGCGTGCTCGAAGTTCCAATACTTGCCCCATCAAGACGAGCGTAATGATCACGGCTGCGGCTTCGAAATAGAGAGGTGGCGAGCCGTTGTCGAAAAATGCTTCTGGAATCACCCCCGGCATCAGCACGACGACGACACTGAAGAAATAGGCAGCGAGTGAACCGACGACAATCAACGAGAACATGTTCAAGTTCATTGTCCGAAAAGAACTCACCCCGCGAACCAGCAATGGCCATCCGCAATAGAACACGACAGGCGAAGCCAATGCCAATTGAATCCAACCCATCGTCGAACTCGACAGAAGATCGGTCAACCGCAACCCAATCATCGGCCCCATTGCGATCACCAATAGCGGCAGCGACAAAAACAAACCAATCCAAAACCGCCGCTTCATATCGACCAGCTGGGGATCCTCGCCCGTGTCGTCGGCGTTTAGGAACTTCGGCTCCAAATCCATGCCACAGATAGGGCATGCACCGAATCCGACCTGCTCAATCTCGGGATGCATCGGGCAGGTAAAGATTGCGTCATCAGCCACATCAGCAGGATCCCAATCTGCTTTACCGTGATCGCCTCCGCAACAAGAGCCGCCCGCGACGTCACCCGCTCCCTCCCCGGCTTGTCGATTATTTCGGCGGGCCAAAATACCTTCTGGATCCGCGTCAAATTTCTCCCGACAACCTGCATGACAAAAGTAGTAGGTGCGCCCGTCGTACTGACTTGTTATCGCATTGGACGAAGGTGAAACCTGCATTCCGCAAACGGGGTCCGTCATCGTAATCTGGCTTAGAGACATCGTATTTCTTTCTATCGTTGGAGTCCGGGCTTTAGCCGATCCAAGTAGGAATCCAGGCTTTATCCGGTTCACAAGCCTCTCAAAATCGCCCAAAGGCTAAGCTCCAACCAAAATCAAGGTCGACGCCGAGACTTATTTCTTGCTAAAGGCTAGTGAAGCACTGTGTGCCTGTTCAATCAAGCCCCATCAAATGTAGGAACGCAATTCAATTCCGAAGCGTTGGAGGGGGCAAGTGACAAAACCAGAGCGTGCAACTCTCATTCCTCTCAAATTGTAGCGCCAAGCGAATTTGGCCCCCAATCCTTTGGATTTTAGCGATGACCGACTTATTTGGATTACCTGCTTTTTCGATTCTTCTATTCGTGATTATCGGATTGCTAATTGGACATCTGTTGTGGTATCGCGATACGTCAACTGACCGAAAAAAACTTCGTGAAAGTGAAGATCGCTACGTAAAAACGCGTGGTGCTGTTCGCCAACGCAAACAGCAATTCACTCAACTGCAGGCCCTGCTCAAGACCAAGGAAGCAGAATTTGCAACCCTGGAGGCGGAGCAGCAGCAATTGGTCGATCGCAACCGACAATTACAAGCAACGATCGAAGAATTCCGTGTGGTTTCCGCCGACTTTGAAAACGATCGCGAAGCGACCGCATTGAAACATCGCGAAGAACGTAAGCGATCAGAACTGCTGAAGAATCAATTACAGGAAGTCCTTAAGAAAAACACGGAACTCGAAAACCGACTCTCGACAGAAACCGATAGCCAAAATAAGCAGGACCAAGAAATCGCTCGGCTAAGCGAATCCAACAAGCAACGATGCATCGAACGTGACCAGCTTCAAGTCGCTAACAAACAAGCTCAAGAAGCCCTCGCAGCGCGGATCAAGGATCTGTCACAGCGGGATGCCGAACTGGCGAAACGGAACGAACGAGTCGAACAATACAGCGCTCAAGTGAAACAGCGTGATTCACAAATCGTGGAGTTAGAAAGCCAGCTCGCTGAGTCAACGAAGCAAATTGCCGACCAACAATCACGGTTTGATAACCTTTCAAACGATATCATTGAAAAGCAATCACGATTGGAGGAACTCGGAAAACAAATCGAGAGTCTCTTGCCACTGCAAGAACAGATCGCTGAGAAAGAGGAAGCCCTCGCGATGGCCAAAGAGAAAATCGAACAACTTCTGCAGGTCAACCACCGACATCTCGCAGAGATTGAAACGCTCTCTAACAAGAACCGCCAGTCCCAGGAACAACTGAGCGAACTTGCTACGCTACAAGAAGTTGTCACGGTCAAACAAACAGAACTTGTTCAATTGCAGCAACGTCTGGCAACATCCGATTCGCAATGCAACGAACTAGCAAGCGAAACCGCACTTCTGAAAGACAACCTCCGCAAGACCCAAGAACGTTTGTCGAAGCAAGAGGTCCATTCGAAACAGACAGAGAGGTTTGAACAAGAACTGCAAAAAGCCAAACAAACGATTCTCGAGCAGCAGCACTCCATCGAATCACAAGCAAAACAGATGGATCAGCTGACGGCTAAACGCGATGAGCATGAAACCAATCGTGGCCAACTCGAAACGGCAAATGAAAAACTGAAATCGGATATCGAGAAGATCGAGTTGTTGACCCAACAGCTAGAAACGGACAAAAAGCAACTCACCGAATCGAACCAACAACTTGAAACGATCAACCAAAAACTCAAAACCGACAACCAGAAGATCGAAGCGTTAACCCAACAGCTCGAAACGGACAAAAAGCAACTCACCGAATCGAACCAGCAACTTGAAACGATCAACCAAAAACTCAAAACCGACAACCAGAAGATCGAAGCGTTGACTCAACAGCTCGAAACGGACAAAAAGCAACTCACCGAATCGAACCAGCAACTTGAAACGATCAACCAAAAACTCAAAACCGACAACCAGAAGATCGAAGCGTTGACCCAACAGCTCGAAACGGACAAAAAGCAACTCACCGAATCGAACCAACAACTTGAAACGATCAACCAAAAACTCAAAACCGACAACGAGAAGATCGAAGCGTTAACCCAACAGCTCGAAACGGACAAAAAGCAACTTACCGAATCGAACCAGCAACTTGAAACGATCAACCAAAAACTCAAAACCGACAACCAAAAGATCGAAGCGTTGACCCAACAGCTCGAAACGGACAAAAACCAGCTTGCCGAATCGAACCAGCAACTTGAAACGATCAACCAAAAACTCAAAACCGACAACGAGAAGATCGAATTGTTGACCCAACAGCTCGAAACGGACAAAAAGCAGCTTCAGGTTTCAAGCCAGCAGCTTGAGACGACGAATCGAGAACTCAAACAGCAGGTCAAGACGTCTGGTGAAGAACGCCAGTTGCTCATTGAGACTCGCGATCAATTCAAACTCAATTTAAGCAAAGCGAACAAGACGATCGAGCAAGATCAAGCGACGATTGTCAGTCTGCGAAAAGAGATTGAAAGTCGTCAGAAGGAAACCGCAACGATCACCCACGACTTGGAAATTGCGAAGCGGCAGAAGGCGGAAATCGAGTTGCGAGTGGACGACCAAAAGCGAACGATTCAGCAACTACAAAACCAACTGAAGGTCGCAGAGAAACTTGGACCAGTAACCGAATCGCTTGAAGCTCGCGTTGCAGAATTAATGAAGCACATTGAAGTCATCAACAATGAACTCGAGGATAGCCTAGAAGCCAACGTGAAAGCGGGCAACCGCATCCGCGATCTAGAAAACCAATTGCACGAACACGCCGAGAAGATCCGAGACCTCAGGCGCACTCGAGTCGCCGCACCGAGCAACATCGTCGATCAGCCTGTCAATCGTGCTGCTTAACGATGCGTTCGCGGTAGACATTGAAGAAAATCATGGCGAACAAGACGACCAAGCCGACACTGCATTACCGCCGTGGAACGCTACGTTTTTTTCGATACTGGTTCGGGTTGGCCGCTTTGCCCGTGATTTCATACAGAAAAGGACTTGGTATCGTCGGTCGTGGCTTTCCCCATTTCCTTCTTGTCAGCGCCATCGACATCGTCAGGATCTCTTGGGCTCGTGTGATTCCGACATAACACAAACGCCTTTCCTCGGCGATATCCTCTTCACGACCGCTCTTCAGGCTCCGGCTATGAGGAAGGATGCCCTCTTCCATTCCGACCATGTACACATAGGGAAATTCAAGTCCCTTGGCTGCATGCAACGTCAGCAGCCAGACCGAATTCTTGGCCGCCATCTTGTCCTTCTCGTTCCCCATTTCTCGTCCGGAGAGGGCGATATCGGAGATAAATCCAGTCAATGACGGGTCGTTACTATTGTCTTGATACGCTCCGATCGCATTGGTTAAGTCACCGATCGACGCCATTCGTGCGTCGCGTTCTTCGGGTTGGTCGTAGATACGAGCGATCTCATCAGCGTAGGCGGTCCGGGCTAGCATCGTTTGCAATGCTTCGGTCAATGAATCGTTTTCGGCCCGACGGCGGACATCTTCGGCGAGCGCCCCGAGTTCGGCGATCCCTCGGCGGGCGCTTGGTGACAAGTCGGCGATCGCTGAGTTGTTTTGCATCACTTGCCACACCGGCACCCCCCGCTCGACCGCTCGCTTGATTAGCAATTGAACCGTTTTGTTGCTTAGCCCTCGCGCCGGGGTATTGATGACGCGAAGCAGTGACATTTCATCGTCGGGTTGGTCAATCCATTTCAAATACGCCAACAAGTCACGGATTTCTCGGCGATCGAAGAAAGATTGACTCCCCATCATCACATAGGGCACGTTCGCTTTTCGTAGTTCCGTTTCAAACAGACGTGGTTGTTCATTGGTACGAAACAATATTGCAATGTCACGCGGCTGAACATGTTTTTTGTCGATCAGCTCGGTGATCTCGGTCACGACCAGCTTTGCTTCGACGGTTTCGTCTTTATGCTGCAAAATCCTTGGCCGTCGTCCATCGGGACGACTGGGGATCAACACCTTGTCATGTCGTTCGGTGTTGTATTGGATCAGTGTGTTGGCCATCGTCAAAATCGCACCGGTGCTGCGATAATTGTCTTCCAAGCAGATCACTTTGGCATCGGGCCAATCTTTGCTGAAGTTCAAGATGTGCGTCACATCGGCTCCGCGCCAAGCATAGATCGATTGGTCATCATCACCAACAACACAAAAATTACGATGTTTGAACGTCAAATCGCGAGTGATCCGATATTGGCTGCCATTGGTATCTTGATATTCATCAACGAGAACATGATCGTAAAGCGATGCGACTTGATCGCGAATGTCATGATGTTCTTTGAACAACAGTTCGGTGTTCAGCAAGAGATCGTCGAAATCCATCGCCGCTCTCGCACGCAATCCGTTTTGATAGCGGCGATACCCGGATGCGGCAAAGTGTTCCTTATCCGTTGAAGCGATCATCGCCGCTTCATCGGGCAATACCGATTGATTTTTCCAACCGCCGATAATCGACAGCATGTCGCTCGGTTTCAAAGCGGTGCCGGGCAGCCGAAGTTCACGCAGAATCGCTCGGGCGAGTGATTCCTGATCGCTGCGGTCGTAGATCGAGAATTTTTTTGGATACCCCAACGCCTTGGCGTGCTGGCGTAAAATCCGGACGCACAATGAGTGGAACGTGCTGATTGTCGGTTTGGGATCGTCCGCTTCACCACGACGAGGTTTACGCTTCTTTTTCGTACCGATCAGTTCGCCGATCCGTTCTTGCATCTCCCCGGCCGCTTTGTTGGTAAACGTCATTGCCAAAATGCGGTCGGGCGGCGTACCATGACGGATTAAGTTGGCGATGCGAAACGTCACGACCCGCGTCTTGCCCGTCCCAGCACCGGCGAGCACTAGCATGGGTCCAGACAACGTGTTAACAGCCTCGGCTTGAGCCTTGTTGAGTCCGTGGCTCACAAATCAATCCTTTGAGAAGAGGTGGCGAATAGGGGAGTCGACTACCGAGACGGATCACGTGTAATCACTGGATTAGCGGTCCCGGTTGCAATGAGTTGCATCACACCTTGCTGCGGTCGATTGGAATTCACGAGGACGCGATTAAATGGGATGCCGTAACAGGCGTAGTTCCCGGTCGCGGTATCGAGGACGTAGACTACCGATGGAGCCGCCGGTGTGGCACTCGATTGCCGAAACTCGGCGAGTCCCGTCATCATCAAGTATTGGCCACCTTTGCCGCCAGCCCCAAGTGCTTCGCCGACCTGAGCCGAAAAGCTGGCCATAAACCGTCCGGCTCGCGGGTAGATGACATTGCATTGCAATAACCCCGAGTTGTGGTCGAGTAAAAACAAGCCCTCGGCGTCATCGCTAACGGGACCGGTTGCCATCGAGAATCTTTCGCTCGTTTCTGCTGCGGTCGCCTCAATGGGCGAAAACATGACGCGAGGTTGCGACGTCGATTGGCCAAATAGATAGGCCGCAACCGCCACACTCGCCAAGGCGGTAATCGCCAAACAGACGTTGGCAAAATGGCTCTTCGTGTTCATTTCCATTGAATCGTCGTGCTTTTGAGTGTTTGAAATGTGTGTTTTTGACATCGTCGCTAAGCTCCACAATAGGTTCGTTAAGAAAGGGTGAGGGCAAAGGGTAACGACAATTGTAGGCAGTTGCGTTCAACTTTACGATTGCCTTGATGACTCGGAAGCGATAATTTAACGGTCGCATTCAAATCTCATTTACTAGGAATCCTGTGATCGATGACACGCTCAGCCCCCAGCATGCCGAAAAATGGCACGATTGCGGCGATTTTGCCGGCGGCGGGCAGCGGTCGTCGATTCGGAAGCCACCAAAATAAACTGTTTGCGACGATTCGAGGAGTACCGATCTGGGTACATTCCGCCATGGCTTTGCTCGGTCGGCCTGAAATCGGGCGACTCATTGTCGCGGTCTCCGAATCCGACCGAACGATTTTCCAAAACGACTACACCGCTTTTCTTGATGCGAAGAAAATTGAATGGGTTTTAGGCGGTCAAGAGCGAACCGATAGTGTCCGCAGCGGGCTTGAAGCAATCGGCGACGATGCGGCGATCGAGTACGTGGCAATTCACGATGCGGCACGCCCGCTCATAGGTGACCCCGATCTATCCTCTATTTTTGCGGCGCTGACCGCCACGGGAGCCGCAATTTTGGCTACGCCCGTCACCGGTACGCTCAAGCGAGCGGTTCGCGCGACGCCGAACGCCGCAGGAGATCTTATCGCGAACGATCGTTGCGTAACCGTCGACCGAAGCGAGCTTTGGGTTGCCCAAACCCCACAAGTGTTTCGGCTCGATTTGCTGCGGTTAGCTTACGACCGGCATCGAGGCTATCCAGCAACCGATGATGCCCAATTGGTTGAGCGAATCGGTCATCCGGTTGCAATCGTCTCCGGAAGTAGCGACAACATCAAAATCACACATCCCGAGGATCTACGCATCGCAGAAGCGATCATGGCCCGATTGTCCCCCACGAACAAGTAATACAATGAACTTAATCGAAGACCTCCGTTGGCGAGGATTGATCCACCAAACGACCGACGAAGCCGAACTTGGAAAACTGCTAGCGAAAGAGCCTCAAACGATCTATATCGGCTTCGATCCGACGGCGTCGAGTCTACACGTCGGACATCTCATGCAAGTGATGATGCTCAGGCGGTTCCAACGCGCCGGACATCGCCCGATCGCATTGGTCGGAGGGGCCACTGGAATGATCGGAGACCCCAGCGGAAAGAGCGAAGAACGGAACCTGTTATCCGCTGAACAGTTGCAGGCCAACGTGGAGGGAGTCGGTAAACAAATGCAGCAGTTCCTCGACTTTGATGGCGATAGTGGAGCAAAGCTACTCAACAACTTCGATTGGATGAAGGGATACTCCTACCTCGAATTTTTGCGTGATGTCGGCAAAAACTTTCCCGTTGGTGCGATGATGGGCAAGGAGTCGGTTCGGTCGCGGCTAGAGAGTGAAGCAGGCCTGAGCTATACCGAATTTAGCTACATGCTTTTGCAGGCCTACGACTTTGTCCACCTGTGCCGCGAGCACGATTGCCGCATTCAGGCAGGCGGCAGCGACCAATGGGGCAACATTACCGCCGGCATTGATCTTGGTCGCCGCATGCTGGGCAAACCATTGTTCGGTTTGACCGCTCCGCTTTTGACCACCAGCGACGGACGCAAAATGGGCAAAACCGAAAAAGGAGCGGTCTGGCTCGATCCCGACCGAACCAGTCCCTACGAGTTCTACCAGTACTGGATCAATGTCGAAGATGCGGACGTGATGCGGTGCATCGCCTACCTGACCGAGATCGAGCGAGACGAATACGATTCGCTCGGCGAGCAAACGGCAGCGGACCCAGGCCGCCGAGCCGCTCAGAAACGTTTGGCCAGCTACATGACACGGCTCGTTCACGGTGAAGAAGGGATAACATCCGCCGAGCGAGCAACGCGTATTCTGTTTGGTGGTGAAATTGAAAAAGCGACCGATGCCCAGTTGAGCCAAATCTTTGCCGATGTGCCCAGCAGTGAAGCGGATCGAAAATCCCTATCAGGCGAAGGGCTTTGGATCATCGACGCGTTGCAAACCGCGGGACTCGTCAGCAGCGGCAGCGAAGCGAGACGATCGATCAAAGAGGGAAGCGTCTATCTGAACAATCGACGGGTTTCCGACATGAACCATCGGTTGAGCGAGGCCGATTTGGCGAGCGAGACGGTGATGGTACTGAGACGCGGGAAACGAAAGTATGCCCTGTTGCGATTCCGTTCGTAAACTGACGAATTAAGGTGGTGGATCTTGTTAAAGATCTTGCGGCCCGGGGATCTTTAACCGATCCACTATCGAACACCGCTGGATCTTAACCGTTGCATAGCCTAATCCATCCGATACAGTTTCAATCGATCGCGCAGTGTTCCACGATGAATGCCAAGTCGCTGGGCCGCCTTTGCCCGGTTGCCACCGGTATGATCGAGAACCGCCTGAAAAAGCACTGGTTCAATGAGACTTAACAGTTCTGGATGCAGGGGTGCGGATGCCGATTCCTCCGCCTCAAGCTGCTGCTCCGCCCACTCCCGAATCACCTCCTCAATGGAAGCCGTTGGCTGATCGGTTGCCTGCCGAGGCTTTGCAACAAGTCCCATTTGCGAAGGAAAATCGTCGATCGATAACGGGCGTCCCCGGGCGACGACGGCTGCATGAGCAACCGCATTCTTCAGCTCACGAATGTTACCGTACCAATCAAGTTGTTGAAGTTCCGCGAGCAACTCATCATCGATCGCGGCATCCGCAGCAGCATAGTCCATCGCCGTGAGGAAATGTAGGCAGAGCGGGCCGATGTCTTCGATTCTTTGCCTCAGCGGTGGCAGATGAATTTGCACGCCCGCAAGTCGATGAAACAAATCCTCACGAAAACGGCCCATTCGACACGCGTTTTGTAAATCGCGATGAGTCGCTGCCAAAATGCGGACATTCGCACGTCGCGGCTTGAACTCACCGACTCGGCAATACTCACCTTGTTCTAAAACCCGCAACAGTTTGACCTGAATTGCAGGAGGCAAATCGCCAATTTCATCCAACAATACGGTGCCACCATCCGCTTGCTCGAACAAACCAGCACGATCCTCTGCCGCCCCCGTAAACGCTCCTTTGACATGGCCAAAAAGTTCGCTCTCGATTAAGTCAGGGTTTAAAGCAACCGGTGCGATCGCGATGTACGGTTTACTCGATCGGCGACTGTGCCGATGAATGGCTTCGGAGACCAACTCTTTGCCTGTCCCTGTTTCGCCAGTCAACAGGACCGACAAATCGCTATCGGCAACCAAAGCAATCTGGCGAAACACAAACTGCATCGCCTGCGACTTGCCAATCAGGACGGAACCATCCCTATTCATCGACTGAGTCGCAACAGGGGCTGTTGAACGAAACGACGTTCGCAAACAGGTACGGCAAATCCGCAGTGCATCTTCGAGTTTGAACGGCTTGGTCAAATAATCGGTTGCACCATTTTTGACCGCCGCCACGGCGGTTTCCAAATCACCAAAAGCGGTGATGATCACGACCGGGGCATTGTCGGTAGCGGCTAAGAACTTTGGCAATGCAGAAATGCCGTCCTCGTTCGGCAATCGAACGTCGAGGATGACCAGGTCGACCGGGTGTTTGTTTGCCAAGCGGAGCCCTTCTTCCGCCGACGACGCGGTGAGCACGTGGTGCCCCTCGCCTTGCAGCATACGCTCGAAAGCCCAGCAAATAGAGGGTTCATCGTCAACAACAAGTACCGTAGCGTTCATTCTGTTTTCTCCCCTGCTTCGTCCACGATTGGAACGTCCAATTCAAAGATCGTTCGCTCACCTTTGCGTCGAAAACGTACTTGCCCACCAAACCGTTCCGCGGTGCGATGGACAACCGACAATCCTAGCCCCATCCCTTCGGGTTTTGACGTCACGAAGGGCTCGAACAACTCCGCCGCAATCGATTGGTCAATCCCTGGTCCACGATCGCTGACGACCACGCGCAACAGCGGAACCGCACCGGTCGTGGGGTCGCCTTCGATTTTTTCCAGCAAAACCGATACCTCTCGACTTGCATGAATCGCATTGTCAATCAGATTGGTGACCGCGGCGGTCCATGAGGGGCCATCGGAGATCACCACGTCTTCTACAGAATCACCGATATGCCAATCCATTTCGACTCGAAGATGCTGAACAATTGGCGAAAGACTCATCCGGATATCTTCAAAACAAATCATCACCCTTGCGGGTCGGTCTTTGTCCTGTTTTCCCGATTGCGCGAGTAGCAATCGGCGGACATAGTCTTCGGACAATTCAATTTGACGAATGGCGACGCGGATCCCTTCGTCGTCGGAAGAATTGCAATCCGCAGCATGCAGCTCCACTGCCATTCGCGCCCCGGTTAGACTGTTGCGAAGTTGGTGTGCCATTCCACTTGCAATCTTGTGGAGCAGCTTTTCTCGATGTTGGCTGTGGATTCGCTTCCATAGGGTATCAAGTTGGCCCGCCATTGAATCGACCGCTTGGCCGAGTTGTCCGATCTCATCGCCGATGTGGTCCGACACCGTTGAGGTGAAGTCACCATCCGCAACCTTTTCGACCCGTCGTTGCAGTTTGCGGATACGTCCTACCAAACGCGAAGTCAAAAACAATGTGATGGAGCTGAGCGCAAAAATGGTCGACAAACCCGTTGCGAGGGCTAGGACCGAAGCACGACGGCGAGTCGCCTCGAAATGGGCTTCGTCAAAAAGCACTGCGATACTGGCGACGCGATCAGGCCGCGACGCCCCCCCGACCGTCGAAAAAGTCAAGAGACGGTATTTCTTTTCAGCGTCACCGTTTGTCATGTCGATGGCGAGGGAAATCTGTTTTGCACCACTCGTCTTTCGGGCCTCAACAACCTGTTCTTGCTCGCTCCCCATTCCAACCGTCGAATAGCGAATCTTTTCGTTTTCATCAAAAGCGATTAGCTCCGTTCGAGTCAATTCGGCCAGCAAGTCGAGCACCCGACCGTTCAGTGGGAAGCGAGAATCCGCGATCGTTTTCTGGATACCCGTGAAGCGATCTCGCAATTGCTCGTCGGCCCAGCGGTTACCGAGAAAGTAGGATGCCGCCGAAACGAGCAGAGCGGCCAACATCGCGGTTGCAAGAATCGGAACGAGTAGCCGTAGACGAAGCGATCGATAGGAGAGTTGCATGTTCACACACTGATTCTAACGAATCTTCGACGGCGGAAAATCCGCCACTTGAGACGAAAATGACGTCGCCAATTGCAGTTTAAAACCAAGGGGACTACGGTTGTCCGCATCCGCATTCGATTGCAACGTTGGAGTCCAGCCTTTAGGCGATTCCGTAAGAAGCGTGAATCGGCGAAAGCCCACGTTCCAACCAGTCTCACACAAAAACGAGAAGAAGAGATTTCAATGTCAACCAAGCGTACTGCATTTACACTCGTCGAACTCCTTGTCGTGATCGCCATTATCGGCGTTCTCGTCGGTCTGCTTTTGCCTGCGGTGCAAGCCGCCCGCGAGGCCGCTCGACGGATGCAGTGCAGCAACCATCTCAAACAAATCGCATTGGCTTGCCACAACTATCAAAGCGCCTTCAAGAGTTTTCCACCTTCCGCGATTGTTGATCTTGACACGACGACAACGGGTAACAACGGATCCTGGGGCGTCCATGGTCGGATCTTGCCATTCCTTGAACAGGAAAACGTTTTCGACAGGGTCGATTTGTCGATCGCGTGGGATAACCAGTCCGCCATCGACGGGGTAAAGATCCCGGTCTTTGCTTGCCCCAGCGATCCCCTCAGCGACCAAGTGCGTACTTTTTCGGACAATCGACCGGCCCTCTATCCAACGAACTACGGATTCAACTTTGGACGTTGGTTTGTTTATGACCCATCGACGCAGAAGGGGGGCGACGGCATGTTTTTCCCCAATCGGTTTCTCGATTTCCGGGATTGCCTTGACGGAACCAGCCACACGTTGTTGATTGCCGAGGTCAAAGCGTGGACACCCTATCAACGCAATGGGGGCCCCGCATCGACAACCATCCCTGCGAACCAAAGCGAAGCCGAAGCGATCGTCGCCAGTGGTGACCAGTTCAAGGATACCGGGCACACCGAATGGCCTGATGGACGCGTTCATCACACGGGGTTCACTGCGGCGATGCCGCCCAACAGCAACGTATCGTTTACCAATGGCAATCAAACGTATGAGCAAACCGACTTCAATTCTTGGCAAGAGGGCAAGAATGGTTCGGTTGGCAACCCGACTTACGCGATCATCACATCGCGAAGTCATCACGTCGGGCTCGTAAACACCGCCAAAGTCGACGGCAGTGTCGCGTCGGTTACCGATTCGATTGATTTGCCGATTTGGCGTGCGATGGCAACTCGCAATGGTCGCGAAGTGATTCAAGATCTGCAATGAATTCATGCATCGTTTGGTAGCGATTGGAAGCCTGCTTGCTAGTCGCCTTGGCAAAGACAAGATCGCCTTGTGGGGGGATACCGCGATCGGGTGAACGCTGACTCGGCGGTGTTGGTTGGCGTGAACAGATATTGTCAAACGTGTCCTCTTCGTCTTTGCCTCGAAAGGGCTCGGCAATCGCCATCGCTTCGTAGAGACACACTCCGGCTGAAAAAATATCGCTGCGGTCGTCGATGTCCCGATTGCCGATTTGCTCGGGCGACATGTAGGTTGGCGTTCCAATCAATTGCTGGGCGGGTGTCAATGGCGGCAGGTCATAATTCGTCGATTGGTGCTTGACCAATTCGGTCGACAAGGAATCTTCGATTACATGTCGGCGGCGAGCGGGTGGCAACTTCGAATCGCTCGGGAAAGAGGCTTCCCCCCATACCTTGGCTGCCCCCCAGTCGAGCAGCAGGACTTCACCGAAATTACCGACCCAGATATTGCCAGGCTTGACGTCGCGATGGATCACGCCGCGAGCATGTGCAGATGCTAATGTTTGACAAACATTGTGGACAATCTCGATCCTTCGTCTTAGCGGGTAAGCCTCTTCGGCATCCGGCTCGCGTCGTGCGATACTGCGCAGCACATCGAAGAAACTCTCGCCCGAAATCCGCTGCATGATGTAGTAAATCCCTAGTTCCTCGTCTTCACCGATGTCATACACCGCGACGGTCCCGGGATGTTGTAGAAGCGCGGTGACTCGGGCTTCTCGCAGCAAACGTCGACGGAAGGATCGGTCGGGGCGATAGGAGGGCAACAGAGCCTTAATGACGACGGCACGGCCGATGACTTGATCAAACGCAGAGTACAATACCCCGTTGCCACCGCGCGCAATCTCTTTGTAATCACGATAGCGATCCAACCCGCTCGGTATCGGCGAAGGAAGTTGTGCGTCAGTGCTTGATACAGAAAGCATGAGTGTCTCGGGTTGGAGTCTCGCTGGACATCGCTAGAGCGGATTGGGGCTAGAGCGGATTGGGGCTAGAGCGGATTGGGGCTAGAGCGGATTGGGGCTAGAGCGGATTGGGGCTAGAGCGGATTGGGCGTTTTGACCATCGCCATAATGGCTAAGAAAACCAACAACGCTCCTCTGCATGTTAAGCTTTGCCGTCCCTAGCGGTGGCATGATCCTCCTTGCAGGCGGAGCTTTGTTTTGCAATCGTTTTTGCTTGACGATCGAGCAAGCATGCAGCATGTTTGTTGTAGCAAAGCAACGACCCGTGTCAAACGTCGGGAGCGAAAAACCGAACGCGAAAGTCTTTGGCGACCTGAAAAGGACAACCGCAAAGGACCGTCGCCGCCGGTAACCGCCGAGGGCAGAGACCAGTCAACCGATTTGCTTGCCCGCGTGATGGTGCGCACATCACGCGGTTTCTTTTCTTTTCTTTTCTTTTAACCCTGCCCTGGGCTTCCCGCCCAGGAATGTGGCCCAGGCTTCCAGCCTGGGAAGGCAACCAAGGCTTCCAGCCTGAGAACGTGGCCTAGGCTTCCAGCCTGGGAACGTGGCCTAGGCTTCCAGCCTGGGAAGGCAACCAACCCCATGCAAGAAGCCCGGGCCACTTTCCCAAAAAAACTTTCAGAACCTGCAGCGTTCTGTATTGGTCCATTTTGGATGTTCTGTTATTCTCCGGATTCGTCGTTGGTTGCGGCGCATTTTAATCAAGCAATCATTGCCACGATGGCAGTGATTCGCAGTTAAAATGGTTCATTTCGGTGGAAAGGAGTCCAGCGTGGATACCAAACAAGCATCTGTCAGCGTTCACATTCGTTGGATGATTCGTCGTGATATGCCAGCGGTATTGGCGATCGAGAATCGTAGTTTCGAATACGCTTGGACAGAAGAAGATTTTATTCGTTGTCTTCGCCAACGCAATTGCATTGGCATGGTTGCTGAGCTTGACGACAAAGTGGTCGGGTTCATGATTTACGAACTGCACAAGAATCGGCTACACATTTTAAACTTCGCTGTTCATCCCGACGCTCGCCGCCGAGGGGTTGCTGATTCGATGGTTCACAAGCTGCTGGGCAAACTGTCTCAGGAACGGCGAAACCGGATCATGCTAGAAGTCCGCGAAACGAATCTCGAAGCGCAATTGTTTTTCAAGAAGATTGGCTTCCGTGCTATCTCGGTGCTCCGTGACTTCTATGAGGATACCATTGAAGACGCGTACTTGATGCAGTACCGCTACACGCCAACCGCCGACGAATTAGCCCAGCCTCACAATCGCATCTCGCGAATGGCCGGGTAACGTTAAACCGCGTGCCCATCGGGTCGCGCGCTCGGCACTCAAAAAACACGCGGGGCGTTGCCCACGCGGTTAAACACGAAAACGCATCGTAGCGTTGCTCGGTAGGGGGCGACAGCCATAGCCGATCGCTCGGTCGCATGCGACCGTAAAGTGAGCCGATGGCGCTAGCCGCGGGTATCCCGGAAATGCCCAATTGATACCCGCGGCTAGCGCCGTCGGCTCACAAAACGGACAGAACTTACGGTTTCTAACACTAACGCGCCAAGAACAATCGTTTCCCTAAAATTCTTGGTGCGCGGATGACAAGTTCCTCTTGGTCATCTTCATCCTCGACGTTGTTGTCGGGATCGCTATCGACGTCGAATTGATCGGTTGCAATCACTTCCACGTTGATCTGCTTGACGCCTTGTGTGTCGACGATCGCTGTAACTAGCAATCTTGGCATCGCGTCCTTTGCTATCGTCCCCACACTCCAAATCCCGGTGACTGGATCATAGCTACCTTGATCCAATTCGACATTTTGGATTGTCAGGCCATCGGGGATGAAGGCACGTACATCGACGCCTGTTGCTGTCGCAGGCCCAGCATTTGCTACCGTGATCGCGATCTCGATCGAATCGCCTTCAAGCGGCGCGTCGTTGTCGACCGTCGTGCTAACCGACACATCCACCAGGTTGGGCGTAACCGTGACCGATGCCATATCATCATCGGTCGGATGATCGACCCCTGGCGTGCTGTCGGGATCGAAGACATCACTGGCCGTGATTGACGCTTGGTTGGTCGCCGCATTCATACTTGTCAATTCAGCAACGATCGTTAAAACGGCTTGCCCATCTTTGCGGATCTCGCCAACATTCCATCTCCCCGACACCGCATCGTAATCGTCACTTGGTGATGCGGAAATGAAATTGAGTCCCGTCGGTAATCGATCGGTGACGACGACGCCCGTCGCTGTATCGGGGCCCGAGTTGTCGACTCGAATCGTGAAGGTGACCTGATCGCCTTGATCAGGCGTTTGAGGTTCAACGGTTTGGCTTAGCGACAGATCGGCACTGCGGGTGACAAAGGCGACGGACGCTTGATCGTCTTCGCCTGCAATATCATTCCCCGGTGTGCTATCGCTATCGGGTTGATCGGACGCGCTGATTTCCGCCGTGTTCGTTTCACCGCTCGTCGATTGAACAAACCCTCGAATGACCAAGGTAGGAGTGACATCGAGTGGGATATTTCCCACCGTCCATAGCCCGGTCGCTGAATTGTAGGCACCTTGACTTGGACGAGACGAATCGAAAAGAACATTCGACGGCAATCGATCGGTCACCTCGACACCGGTCGCAGGAGATGGCCCGGAATTGGAAACCGTTAGGGTATACTCGATCGCGTCGCCCACATTTGGCCGTGGCTCGTCGATAATTTTTGATAAAGCCAAATCGACCAACTGTGGCGACAATGTGACCGATGCTTGGTCATCTTCATCAGCATCTTGATTGTTTGGCGTGCTATCGGGGTCGAATTGGTTCGATTGAACAATCTCGGCCGTATTGGTTATCTCGACAGCCGCATTCACGGTCGCCGTGATTTGCAACGAAGCACTCTGCCCGGAGGCAATCGTCGGAATGGTCCAGCGACCAGTCGATTCATCATAAAGCGCGGTGTCAGGGGTAATGCGGACGAAGGACAAGTTGCCTGGTAGCGGGTCCGCGACCACGATATCGCTCGCTGTATCGGGACCCGCATTCGCCACATTCAATGTAAACGTCACGTCCGATCCTCGATTGGGAATCGGGTTGTCAACGGACTTTGTCAGAGACAAATCGGCACTGGCGGGCGTTATGGTTGCCGAAGCGGTATCGTCTTCATTTGGCGCTGTGTTTGCGTTATCGGGTGTGCTATCGAAATCGGTCTGATCCGCCGCCGTCACCTCGGCTAGGTTCGTCGCTGCAACGACCGACGTGACCTCGGCGACAATTTGGAGTGTTTTCGATGCGTTCGCGTCGAGTTCACCCACCTGCCATTGTCCGGTGACTGGATCGTACGCGGGCCCCGCAGGAACACTCGAAACAAAACGCAAACCATCGGGTAGAGCATCCGTAACGATGACTCCAGTGGCGTTGCTGCGATCAGCGTTATGAATCGTCAGCTCGAACTCAACGTGTTGTCCGAGAGTGGGGCGGGTGACATCGACTGTTTTTTCAAGCGACAGATCGATCATTGGAGGCGTTACGATCGCTTGATCCTGGTCATCTTCACTCAGGTCGTTGTTCCCAGGAATGGAATCGGGGTCGAACTCGTTCACCCGAGTCACTCGGGCCACGTTAACTTTTTCGCCGATCGAATCGACAATGGCCGAGATATTGAGCGTCACCATCGAATCGGCTGGGACCGTACCGACATCCCAAATTCCGGTCGTTGCATCATACTCACCCGCACCAAAACTGACCCCATCAAACGATGTTCCCAAGGGCAAGATGTCAGTCACAACCACATCGGTCGCTGCATCAGGGCCATCGTTCGTCAGCTCGACGCGAAAGACAACCGTTTCGCCGACATTTGCATTTGCGTTCGACACGGTCTTCAAGATTGATAGATCGGCGACAGGAACACGAAAGTCGACACTCGCTTGATCGTTTTCATCTGGATCATTGTTGCTAGGGGTCGAGTTGATATCGAATTGGTTCGCAGCGGTGACCTCCGCTGAATTGGTATACGAACCGACGTCGGTAATGCGACCGATCAAGGTCAACGTGGCGGATTGATTGGCTCGGACGACGCCAACGTTCCACTGGCCGCTCGTTGTGTTAAAACTGCCCCCTTGGCCTGGTGTTGCGCTGACAAGCTCGACGCCTGCAGGAAACGAATCGGTGACAAACACACCCGTCGCATCGCTTGGTCCTGCATTGGACACGGTCAAAAGAAACTCAACCTCTTCGCCAACATTGGGTCGTTCTTTGTCAATCGTTTTCGTTAACGACAAATCAATTTGCTGAGGCTGGATTTGCACTTCATCTTGATCGTCTTCATCGAGGTCGCCGTTGTTGACTTGCGAATCGGGATCGAATTGGTCCGCCTCAATGATTTCCGCGACGTTATTAAACAATTGATTCGACCGTGGGATCGCTTCGATTTGTAACGTGGCCGATGAATTGGCATCCAAATCACCGATCGTCCAAACACCACTCAACGCGTCATAGTCGGCCGTGTCAGGCGTGATGCCGACAAACTCCAAACCGCTCGGCAGCAGATCACGGACGACCACACCGGATGCCGGATCATTATTTCCATTGGACACCACAATCGTAAAGACGACGCTTTGGTTGACATTGGGGACACCGTTGTCGACCGTTTTGGTAAGTGACAAATCGGCGGTTGCGGGGGACAAAACCACCGAGTCTTGGTCATCTTGACCAGGAATATCGTTATTCGGTTGGCTGTCAACGTCGAACTCGTTCGCGGCGATCACTTCGGCGGTGTTGGTTACTTGTGAAGTAGCGTTGTAGGTCGCTGTCAAAATCAAACGTTGGATTTCCGTCGGCGTCACGGTGCCAACCATCCATCGTCCGCTTGCGGGGATATACTCCGCCGTCGTAGCGGCACCGGACGCGGTCGTGGTGTCGGCGGAGACCAAGGTCAAGCCTGCAGGCAACGTATCTGCGACGACAACCCCCGTGGCGTCACTCGGTCCGGCATTGGCAACGTCCACCGTGAACACGACCGTTTCGCCTGCAACGGGACGTGCATTGTCGACACTCTTTGTCAGCGACAAATCGATCGATTTTGGTGTCACGCTCACCGTTGCCGAATCGTCCGCCGTATCGGCATCGGCTTGGTCAACCGCTGAAATCCTAGCCGTATTGGTGACAGGGGTGGGTGAGTTAATGCGAGCGATAATGGTTAGCTCTGGATTCTCATCGACTGCAACGTTGCCGACCTCCCAAACTCCGGTCGAAGGATCGTAAACCGTGCCGTCATTGGTGCTCGACGAGATGACTTCGATCGGCGTCTGAATGATGTCCGTCACCCGTACGCCCGTCGCTGTCGAAGCGTTCTGGTTATCGAGTCGGATAACAAAACTGAAGTTCTCACCCACATTCGGCGTGGGGTTGGTCACCGTTTTGGTGATCGACAGGTCGACGACAGGCGTGTTGAACACGACCGACGCTTGATCATCTTCATCCGGGTCGCCATTTCCAGGAGTGCTTGTCGTATCGGTTTGATCGATCGTGATCACTTCGGCAACATTCGATCGCTCGCCCGCTGCGGTCACCGTGGCCACCATCGTCAAGGTTTCTGCATTCGCCTCCCCCACTTCGACGGTTCCCACCTCCCAAATCCCGCTGGCGCGGTCATACATTCCCTGTGACGTCACAACGCCTTGTGACGGCGCATTCGTGTCAAACGACAAACCAGCGGGCAAGAGATCGTGAACCGAAACGCCAGTCGCCGCCGAAGGGCCCAGGTTTACGACCGTCACGACAAAGGTAACGGTATCGCCAACGTTGGGTGCGGCATTATCAATCGTCTTGGTCAAGACGATATCGACCGTTTGGGGAGATACGGTGATCGTGGCATAGTCGTCTTCGTCATTGGCTCCGTTATTGGGAGTACTATTCGGATCGAATTGATCGGACGCCGTGATTTCGGCTGCATTGCCATTGGCATCGGCGGATACAACGGTCGCGACGATCGATAGAGACTGAGACCCCGTCGATGGGATCGACGGAACCGTCCATACGCCCGTGGTCGAGTTGTAGGCGGCTGTTGGATTGCTACTGACGAAAGCAAACTCAGGAGGCAAGAGATCGGTCACTTGAACGCCGGTGGCTGAATCGGGGCCCGCGTTATCGACGGTTAGATTGAACGTGACATTCTGGCCCACGGTTGGGTTTGCTACCGACACCGTCTTGCTCAATGACAAGTTGGCTGATTGGAAATTGACGAAATCTTGAGTGAACACCGTTGGCCCGATCGAGCCAACCAGTTCAGCGCTACCATTGGCGTTGATCGTACCGCTGATGTCGAGTTCGATCGCACCGATACTTGTCATGTCAGCAGCACCACCACCTCCGTCGCCCGCTTGCAGGGTGCTAAATTCGATGAATTCAGCCGCAGTCGGTTCGCCGCCCGTCTCTGGAATCGCTAACGTTGCGGTACTAAAGCGAGACGCGGTCGTGTCATCGCCGTCGTCACTATAAAATCGTATCGTTGCCGTTCCACCACCAAAGAACGCACCAACTTGTAAACGGACGCCCAAGGCGGTTCCGCCGCGAGTCAAGTCGATCCCCTCCAAGCCAGTATCGTCGATGACCGTCGCATCACCGTCCAGCCCATCCCAACTGACACGGCGTTCGCCGTCACCATTGAGATCGGAGTCAAAGGTTAGCCGGTCAGGTAAAAGCGGATTATCGACGCTTAATTGAACGCTTCCGTTTACGCTCGTCTTGTTGACAAACAGATCTCGCTCGCCGCCAATCGTTTCGCCCGCCGCTGTCACAACGGACGATGTGACCGGGATGCCGTCGTTGGTCGTATCGCGAACGACTTGTTCGGTTTCATCAAAGCTATCGATTTTATCAACGATGATCCCCTGGACAGCATCCGTGCTAATATCGATCCGATTTGAAACCGCTTCTAGCAAGGTCCGTCCGTCGACCGATTGCGCCGGTTGAACCACAAAGTAGGAACCAGCGTCTAGCCGAGAAAACTGGTACCGGCCATCGGTGCCGCTGCTGACATCGGTCGCTAAGGTATCCGTGCCGCTGTCAAAGACACCGTCTCCGTTGTCGCGGTAGAGGGAAACGTTGGCACCGGAAACCTCTTCGCCAGCGTTGTAGCCGTTGCCAGTGATATCCTTGAAGACTTGTCCTTGTATCGATGCCAAATCGATTGCCGCAGCGAGCACTCGGCGATCCTCCAGTTGCTCAACCAGCAACCGCCGCCGACGGCTAAGTCGTGAAGCGGTCTTCGCACGGGACGTTGGCTCTGGCGACCTCGCCATTGAGGAGAAGAAGGAACGAGGAGAAGAACTCTGAAAGAATTGCTTGGGAGTCATCATGATGCAGTCGCTTATCGAGAGAAATCAAACTCGGAAAGCGTCAATCGTGGCTCAAAGCACGAGGCAAGACAAGTGGGCTGCGACAGATAGGACACCTGGGGGCCTTTTGCGGGTTAGTAGGCCAGGCCTGCGTCGCTTGCAATGAGAATAACTTGGAGGTTGCCTTTTGGAAAACCACCTTCATAGACCAAACCCCAAACGGCGGTTGGGACTCAGGAGCACAGGTTCGTTTGCTCAAAATCGGCTCAGGATTTGACCCATGCCCCGACGCTGATCACTCGCCACGGCAGGCTGCCCTCTCGGATCGATTTGTAGTTCGCATCCGCTGGCGTCAAACAGATGTCATCACCGTAAATCGCCCCGAGTTCTGACAGATCGTCAACGATGCCATTGAAGTCGTCATCGATGCCCGCACGGCCTGGCAGGCGATCTTTGCCAGCGAAAAGTAAAACTTCCGCATCGGGATCGAAGAAACAGTTCTCTCGATCGAGCGGCGTGAGCGAACGAGCGTTCTCTTGGTCGAGCAAGTCAACCGCCGACTCGATCGCTCGGGCTCGAAGCAGGAAACCGACGAGAATCGTTAGAAACAATAGCCACTTCATCAGCATCCACCGAGGATTGATTATCGGACATAAAGGATCCGGGGATTTCGCATTCACTATTGAGTACTTTGTCACCATCTTCTTGTTCGATCAAGTAGGCTGGCTCTGGGGGTGCTGTTCGCTAGCGTTTCGCGTCACTTCGTTGCCTTTCCAAGTCCGACGCAAGATGCCAAAATCAATCGCAGGAAACCACCGTCACGCAGCTAGGATGGAAGAATTACGCAATGGAAATAGAACAACGCAATTTGCAACCTGCCACACAACTTGCTGAGTTGCTCGAAGCGACGAAGACAACGATCGTGTTTGCGGAAAGCTGTACCGCAGGACTTGTCTCCGCAACCCTTGCGGCTGTTCCAGGGATTTCGAAATGGCTATGCGGATCGGCTGTTGTCTACCGCGAAGCAACCAAAGTTGGCTGGCTCGGCGTCGACGAAGAGCAACTGAAACGCCATTCAGCGGTGAGTGCCGAGGTGACCACGGAACTTGCAGTCGGCGTACTTAACCGAACGCCGGAAGCGAAGTTAGCCGTCGCGGTCACTGGACACCTTGGCCCGAATGCACCGTCAATTCAAGACGGCGTCATCTTTATCGCGGTTCGTCGCCGGGATGATTCCGTACAGGATGTCGTCTCGACGAGGTTTCAACTGAGTAGTGTGGATCGCGTCGACAGACAACACGAAGCCGCAGACAGAGTGATTGCGGCCGCCATCGCCGCAATGGTTGTAGTCTAGCCTTGAGGACGTCGATTGTATTGCTGACGGATTTGTCGCAACTTGGTAGTGGAACTTGTCAAAGATCCCGGGCGCGATGGATCTTTAACAAGACCCACTACGTCAGTAATACAATCGATGTCCTTTAGGCGATTTAAGAGGTGTGAATCGGCTAAAGCCTGGACTTCCACTTTAAGTTTTCGGAATATCCGAAGACGAAACGCGCCCCCCCCAAAAAAAAATCGGCCTGCTGAACAAACTCAGCAGACCGTTTCTTTCATCACTTCGGCAATCGACCTTACTCGCGAGGTCGAATCGCTCCCGTTAGACCGCTGTAGTCAACACGGTCAGTTGTGTGCCATAGAGGCTGTCCAAGTTCAACGCGACGTCGCAATACTTCAATCTTTTCACGACTGCCCGCTGGGGCGTCCGTCGCCTCGAACTGCTCGTCCTCGTGAGGAACGAAATCCTCATCGTGACCATAACGCAGAATTGCCTCGAATACGTTCTTGCAATGACTCATGCTTTTTTTCTCTGCTCCCAATGGTGTTCTAATCGATCCTGCCGATCCTGTTCACCTGCCAGTATCTTATTGTCAAATGTCCAAATCCAAAGGACGACGTTGTGCTGCTACGGGTTGATTATTGACGTATTCACAAAAGAGTCAAGAAAATTGTGCGAAGATTCGCTCGCCCCATGCCCCGTTTTCTATTTTCCAGGAGAGCAAAACCCGCTCATCCGCGAAGTTATCGTCAATCATGCGAAATAAAGGTACTTTCAGGCAAGGTGCTTGGCCGGTTGTCAAGGGGGCCAAGACTTACCGTGTTTGGCCCAGAGGGCTGCCTATCCAGCGATTTGTTAAAATAGGTAGACGACTGGCCGTTATTGGGGGTGACAAGCCAACTTGGAAGATATAAAAGCCGTGTCAAAATGAAACACTTGTAAGAGATGAAAAAAAAATTTCTCTGAACTCGACATTCTATCCCCCGAAGGAGTTAACGGGTTATGTGGATCCAGCAAACACTGCGGCTTCCAGCGTTTAGCCGTGGCTTCCATCTGGTGACTCAACACGTCGTCAATGCAGTGCCCGAATTGGCCTCGATTCGTGTCGGATTGGTGCACGTGTTTATTCAACACACCAGTGCCTCGCTGACGATTAACGAGAACGCGGATCCCGATGTCCGAATCGACTTCGAAACCGCGATGAATCACGCTGTCCCCGAATCGCTTCCTTACGTGCACACCCTCGAGGGAAGCGACGACATGCCCGCCCATGTCAAAGCTTCTATGATGGGATCGAGCGTAACGATTCCGATAGCAAATGGACGTTTATCGCTGGGGACTTGGCAGGGAATCTACCTCTGCGAACACCGCGACCGAGCGCGTGGCCGTACTCTGGTCATTACCATTCATGGAGAATGAATTTCCGGGACTTCCGAAATCATTTTAAATTCGAAATCGACAAGTGGGCAAATGCCAAGCGGCAAACACCCCCATGCGGGCAAGGCTACTTCACGGTGAATTTGCGGCTTGAACCTTTGTCCTTTGTTGGGAAGTCCTCTGGGACGGACTGCGTCACTTTGCCTGTCGCTGCCCACTCGACACCTCGAGTGAATGTGACAATGAAATCAACACCCTCGCATGAGTAGTCGTCATGGCCGAGCGTCGTATGGAAGGTCCGGCCCTTGCCATAGTCGATGACCATCAAAATCGGTTCATGCCGATCGGTCGGTGCTCTGCCAGAATTATCTTTTCCGGTAGCTAGAATCGTCATCTTTTCCGCTGGACCACGAAGCATGGCATAGCATTCGTCCTTCGCCGTCAACCATTGGTCAGGTAATCCGTTGGTGATCGGATGATCTTTGACGCGAACCGTAATCGGAATTTGATGTTGCGGACCATGGTTACCGCAGCCTCCGGGGGAATCATCGCGAACCAATTCCCCTTCATTTGTGAAATAGACATACGGGCCGTTTTCTGAATTTCGTCCCCCCCATCCGCCGAGGCCAATCATTCGGTTGTACTCATCCCATTGGCCGAAGCAGTTGTCTGCGGCATGGACCGAAACGAAACCACCACCATTTTCCATATACTCTTCCAAAGCGCGCTGGGTGGACTCGGGCCAATTGGCTGCTTTGTAACCAAAGTTCGAAATCACGACATCGTATTTTTCAAACGCTGGCGTGAAGTTTGGATCCGGCTTGGGCTGCTTCAAGTCTTCCGTTTCGCCGACACCAGCAAGCGGCAAAAACGCGGCCTCACGGTCACCTTTCCAGGTGTACACGGTGCGATTGATGTCAACTTCGAACAGTCCCGTCTCCTCGAGATACTGTTTCATCATGATGGTTGATTTCGGCCAAACCGCATGGTTATTTTGGCCGTCCACAATCAGGGCACGCAGTTTCGCATCCGCAACGTTTGAAAACGTGATCATCGCTATGGCGACACAGAACACTCGAAGCATCATCTTATCTCTCTCTTTGATATTGAAACGGCGTCAAGTACGCCAAACTCACCCATCAATGATAGATGCTGTTCGCGGAGAATGCTACAGGTAGCGGCAGTCGAATTCGAGCGAAGGGCACAGCACGATTCGGACCGGGCGCCGCGGTTGGTATACGTCTGCGTCACCCGATCGGAGACCGCCAGCAATGCGGCGACAAGAGACAATCGACTACTCTCGGGCCGCAATGGTTTCTGCTCTCAGTTCTCCAACAAGTTCGCACCAACGAGCTGCAATCGCTTCAAGTTGCTCCAGTCGCTCTGGCTCGATTGCTTGAGGATTGGCGGCGCCTCGTTCAAACTCCGCCGCCCGTTCGATATCCGAATCGGGGGCGACGTAGCGGAAACAGGACTTGAGCGTATGGGCGGCGACTTGAAGCGTTTTCTCGTCCTTAGGGTCTTCCCAACCGCTACGAATTTGGCGAATTAGGATCGGGACTTCTTCGAGAAAAGCATCGCAAATGGCAATCAGCGTCGGTGGGTCATTGCCTGCAAATCCGCTAAGTTTTTGCCGCCAGTCGGTTTCATCATGCATGGAGAAATCTCGTCGTTTGAGGGATTGTCACTCCATCAGTGTACCTGTTTTCATGAGTCGGTTGACATGAACGCGGATGTGAACGAGCGACAAGCCGTAATCGACTGCACAATCGCTACAACCGCTACGAGCGGGCTTTTTACCTAATCGTTAACGGTTCGCAGCCCCTATTTTTTTGACTGCCTCGATTCGTGTCGTACTTTCAAAGTAGAAAGAGTGTGCGGATCGGAGTTCGATCCGCTGCCGGTCGATAGACAAACATGCGTGTGTTTGTTCTGGTCGGTCGGTCAGATTTGCTCCCTGACAAAGGCAAACCGTTCGAGAGGACGGGACGCAAAGCTACGGATCCGCAAGGGATCGTTTGACTCGGGTTCGCTTGAGTTTCAAACGGTTGCTTCAGGAAAGCCGGGTTGCCGAGGGAAACGTTTGCGCTAAGGGCTTTTCGATAAGTTCTTTTCGATAAGTTCGCAGTTCAAACGCCAAGGCGCGTTAGACGAAAGTCGGAGACGAACCTGCACTTCGTGAAGGATTGATTCATTTTCGAATTGGTCTTCACTTAGTCCACCGTCGTGGAGTGTGACTAACCGTTAAAATTAGTCGCCCCACATCTCACTCGCGAGGAGAGAGACATGAAGAATTTCGCTGAAGGTATCGTCAAGTTTTTGCAAGAAGAAGATGGCCCAACTGCTGTTGAGTATGCCGTCATGCTTGCGTTGATCGTTGTTGTTTGTATCGGTACCGTTGGTACGCTTGGAACGAACGCTGAAGCTCGTTTCAAAGACGTTGCTGACTCGATGGCAGCCGGATCTTAAGTTCCGATTGCTCAATGTTTGCGTTTATGCATCCATTGACCCACTCAATTCGTCGCAATGCCCGTCGCAGATCGATCGATCTGTGGCGGGCTTGCGCGAATTTCCTTGCATTCGATAAGAATTTCCATCGATCGCTCGAACCTATTTGATCGAGACCCCAACCATGAACTACCCACTACTACCCGCTGATGCGGCCGCCTACGCATGGCAAATCTCTTGCTGCTTCGTAACGTTGTTATTCGCAATGTTTAGTTGGATGATCGGCCCACGCTAACCATAGGAGTGGCGTAAGCTTCCACCTCCACAACCAAATTCGTTTGAACCATCCGCTGGATCGTTCATTGGCTCACCTAACAGATATTTCGCACGGGATTACAAAACAATGGATACTTTACTTCAAGGCATGGTCGAGCATTGGACCGTTTGGTTCGTTACGGCGGTTCTAATCGTGGCTGCTGTCATCGACGGAGCCATTTTGAAGGTCCCAAATTGGTTGACGTTCCCCTTCATCATCTGCGGCTGGGTTCACTGGACACTCGATTCGGGTTTTGCCGGACTCGGTTACAGCCTACTCGGAACGATGGTCGGCATGATGCTGCTGCTGGTCCTTCGTAATGTCGGCGGCATGGGAGCCGGTGACGTGAAACTGCTCGCCGGAGTCGGTGCTTGGCTTGGAACGATTACGACTTTGTGGGCCTTCGCAGCGACGGCAATTGTCGGTGGCGTGATGGCAGTCTTCATGATTATGGCTAGCGGACAATGGCAAAAGCATTACGCCATGGCTCACCAAATCCTGAACGAATGGAAAACGGTCCGAAAACCGTCCAAATTGGCGGAAATTGCCCGCGAACGAAAACCGACGATGAAATTACTGCCCTACGGCATTCCCATGGCAATCGGCTCCATCGCCTACTTCGCCATCGCCGGCCTATTGGTGTAGTCGATACTGCGGTCGCCCGTCGGAGGCTCGGTCAAGGAGCAAATTTCGAAAACGGCGCCGACCCAGCAAGAAACGAGGAACGAGTTTGCCATCATTCATTCGTTGGATGCCGGGGCTGCCGCTGGTCGCCCCAGTCTACCTAAGCACCGCACGCACGGGGGTCAAGATCTGCCGGTTAGGCGAGACAGAAAGCATAGGACAGGTCGGCGAGTCACGTAGTTCGTGAGCTGCCGAATTTACCGGTTGCAGTGATACATTGCTTTCCTCCGAATACCCCTATGAATAGGATCGGTCCGACGATTCGAATTTTCGTTTTACTCGACCGACTTCCTCCGCAAACTGTTTCCCTGTTGGGACCGAATTGAAGCCATGCGAAACAAATCACTTATTCTGCTGCTTGCCATTGTCTGTGGAACAGTTGCAGCGATTGGCATTAGCCAATGGATGCAAGCTCGCTCAACGGTTGGAGGAACGACCGCGACCGTCGAAATTTTTGTGGCTGCCAAGGCAATCGATTTGGGCGAACAGGTAACACCAGAAAAAATCAGGCTTGAACCTTGGCCGGCTGACCGCATTCCCGAAGGCTCTGTCGGAGATCTGGCCTTGCTCGAAGGCAAGTACGCGAAACAAAAATTCTACGTCGGCGAACCGGTCATGCCAGTCAAGTTGATGGATAACAACATGGCCACGATCCCGATGGGGTTCCAAGTGGTATCGATGCGAGCGGATGCCGAAAATAGTATCTCGAACTTGGTCCAACCGGGTGACCGGGTCAACGTGATGGCTTACTTCACGAAAAGCGAAGTGATCCCCCAAACAATGACCAAGACCGTCATCAACGGGGTTCGCATTTTCGCGATCGACGGAAAGACTGAACGAGTTACCGATTCCGAGGACCGCGTCCAGAACGCACGGACCATACAACTACTGATTCACGCAGGCGATGTCGACGCATGGACGTATGCGAATGAACTGGGCAAGATCCGCTTGACGCTCGGCAACCCGGGCGATTACGACGAAGCGGTCCAGAAAGACGGGCCCAGTAAAGCGGCGGAAGAATTCGTAAGCTGGATCGCCGACTACCAAGCAGCTCAAGAATCGCTACGCAACAAAAAGAACGAACCGCAGGTGCGAACGATTGGTTTACCAGCAGCAGCACCCCCCGAGCCCGAGAAAAAGAAAAAGAACGGTTTCAAAATGATCAAGATGGTCCAAGGCCGGATGATCGAATACTGGATCGCCGATAATGAATTGCCAGTAATCGTTAACGATACAGGATCCGGTGAAGCCACGACCGATGCATCGGTCGACACATCCGTGCCACCCACAAAACCGAATACGTCAACCGGAGGAGAGGACTACAGCTATCTCAATGGTGAGAACAGTCCTTTTTTCCAACCGACGACTGAAGAAGAGCCTGCTCAATAGGTTTTCGGCTTCAACATGACGTTAGATTTGATTTTTACTTTTAGCTAGTTACTCATACGGTCTGACTAAATTGGCGAAAGCATGGTTGCTTTCACCACAGGCCTCGCAAGGATGCTCCACGATGCAAACGAATCGACTTAACGCTAAATCGGCCGCATCTTTGATGATGATGGTAGGTTTATTGGTATCGGGTTCCTTTGGATTCGTTCAAGGTGACGAACCCGTTCGCTTGGCGTCGAACGACTCGGCAGCGAATCATAGTATTTCTCAGTCAATCGAACGACTCGAGATGCTGGTGAAAAGTAGTCGTATCCTAACCTTGGAAGATCGAATTCCTAAATTCCAAGTCCACAATGAAGATGTCATTGGTGCGACGCCCGTTTCTCAGAACCAGGTGCAAATCTTTGCAAAGGTTCCTGGGACGACTCAGCTCAATCTTTGGGACACCAACAATAAACTCTACACCGTGGATGTCACCGTTTTGGCAGATGCTCGCGAGGTGGAAGGAATCTTGGCGATTCAATTGCCCTACGCGGCTTTGAAGGTAATGCCAGTCAACACCAGTGCGATTGTTTCGGGGGTCGTTACCAGTATTGATGATGTGGATCGAGCCATCGCGATCGTCGAACAGTACTACCCCACCGTGGTCAACAACATCCGAGTGGTTGGGGTGCAACAAGTATTGCTTCACACGAAGATCATGGAGGTATCGCGAACAAAACTACGCGATCTAGGTGTCGATTTAAGTGTGTTGAGCAATGGCAATCTCTTCTTGAACGCTCCGGCGGACCTATTGAGTGTGTCCGCATCGTCAATCGATGCGGATGGGATATTTTCGCTGGCGCAATCAGCAGACGGCGCCAATGCCCGAATCTTCACTGGCAACTTTGACGCATTGATCAAGGCTCTGCGCCAAGATGACTTGCTAAAACTATTGGCGGAACCGACTGTGGTCGCAACCCACGGCCGACCGTCTCGCTTCATCGTTGGTGGTAAAGTTCCTTACATCGTGCCGGCAGGAAATGGCAGTGTATCGGTTAACTACGAAGAGTATGGAACGTCGGTTGACTTCCTGCCATTCGTGGTGGGGCCTGGCCGAATTCGGCTAGAGGTTCGGCCGGAAGTCAGCGAGGTCGATACAGCTCGATCGATCATAACCTCAGGGACTCAGGTTTACGCGTTCACACATCGCTACGTGGAAACGGCCGTCGAGATGCAGGCGGGCCAAACCTTTGCAATCGCGGGTTTGCTTCAATCACGCACCGAATCACGCAGGCGAGCCACGCCGTTCTTTGGTGAGTTGCCATATATCGGGGCGATGTTTCGACGAGTCGAAGAACGACGAAATGATATTGAGTTGTTGGTTACCGTTACACCGGAGATCGTTGGAGCGATGGACCCATTCGAAACGCCGTCGGGTGGACCAGGACTCAATTCCGATTCACCGAATGATTGCGAGTTCTACGGGAAGGGATTCCTCGAAGTCCCGAACTTGAAGGGTGGAGATTGTGGTCCACCCTGTCCGAGCGGAAACGCTGGCGAGCAGGGATTCGGTCCGGGCGGGCCTGCGATCAACTACGGGCCTGCCAATTATGGTCCCCCTATGAATGGTCCCCCTATGAACGGGCCCCCTATGAATGGGCCGCCTATGAACGGGCCGGGCGTTTATGGGCCTGGATTTGACCCTGCCATGCAACAAGCTCCAATCTATCCGCCTGGAGCGATCGTGCCTGGGAATCACCCCGTGGTTGTCGGAGACGGAGTCACGCTCATGGAACCGCAGAACTAACGATGGCCCCACCACCCGATGTCGCCTCGATGAATGCCGTTTCGCGACGATTGTCGCTCTGCTCTCCGAGCGGAAGGCGTCTTCGGCCTGGGGAGCGAAAAAACGCTGTCAGCTCGAAGAGCTGAGCGACATTGCGGTATTCGCCGCCTTACGAGAAGCAGAACAGAATCGAATCATTCAACAAGAAATGCCGTTTCGGTAGAAAGTCGCTATGAGTAACGTACTGAGAATTGCCCTTGTCGATCCCAACGATGCAACAAGAGACTCTTTGAAGGGGATGCTGTTAGGGATCGACACGGTTTGGCTTGAAGCGGACTGTTCCCGCTACGAGTTCTTCCCAGATATCATTGATCAAACGGTTCCTGACGTAGGCGTGGTCGCCCTCGACTCGGATCCCGACAAAGCCATCGAGTTGATCCAACGGTTATCCGTCGCATCGCCACAAACTTCCCTATTGGCCGTGAGTGAAAACACCGACGGCCATCAGATTTTGCGTACCATTCGGGCGGGAGCAAAAGAGTTTTTGACGTTGCCGCTGACCGCTGAAGAGTTGGCGAGCACGTTGGACCGAATTAGCCAACAAAAGTTTGGGGCCAGCGAAGGGGGATCGCGAGCATGCGAGGTGATTGCCGTTGCCGGAGCAACCGGGGGCGTCGGTTCAACAAGCACCGCCGTCAACCTAGGTTGCGTTTTGGCCGCGGACCCGACCAACAGCGTCGCCCTCGTCGATCTCGACTTAGCCCTCGGGGACGCCGACGTGTTTCTCGATTCCATTCCCGAATATACACTCGCTGATGTGGTTCAGAACGTGTCGAGATTGGATATCCAACTTTTGAAGCGATCACTGACAAAACATGGTAGTGGATTGTATTTGCTACCTCGCCCTGTCGAGCTTCATGATGCCGAGACAATCAATGCCGAGAGTATCCGCAAGGTGATCGGTCTGCTCAAAGCCTCATTCACGCATCTGGTCATCGACCTGTCGAAGACTTATAGCAGCGTGGACATGGCGGCAATGGAGAGTGCAACGCGAGTTCTGCTCGTCACCCAACTCGATCTACCCTGCCTACGAAATGTCGTTCGTCTCATGATGAGCTTTGAAGAGATTGGTGACTTACACGAGAGAGTTGAAATCGTCGTCAACCGAGCAGGATTGGATTCAGGACAGATTAGCCTGAAGAAAGCAAAAGAGACACTCGGGCGAGATATCTTTGCATTGTTACCGAACGATTATCGAACGATGGTTGAAGTCCGAAACAATGGGGTTCCGCTTATCACGCAAGCTCCCAAGGCGGCCATTACCCATGCGATCGCTGATTTAGCAGCGAAGCTTGAAGACCGCCACACTCACGAAGAAGAACCGCAGGCGGACGATAGTGTCACGACGAGCAAATGGAAGAAGTTCTGGCCAGGCGTCGCAAAAAAATAGCCGCAGTAGCACAGGCGTCCAGCCTGTGATTTCACATTGGCGTCAGGCTTCCAATCTGTGGTTCTTCGTAGACACAGGCTAGAAGCCTATGCTACGTTTCGACCCATCTCAAAAGCGAACGCAGCATCACGCCGGTTGCCCCCGCATCGCGGTGCGGCCGAGCGGAATCGACGAACGAGGGTCCAGCGATATCGATATGCAGCCAAGGTGTCGCGTCGACAAAGTTCTCTAAGAATTTCGCGGCAGTGATTGCTCCGCCCCAGCGTCCTTCGCCAACATTCTTAATGTCGGCAACTTTGCTTTTCACTTTTTCGTCGTACAATTCGAACATCGGAAGTTGCCAAACCGGCTCGCCTTCTTTGCCAGCCGCATCGCGCACGGAATCGCAAAGCGTTTGGTTGTTGGTCATCAAACCCGCAACCTCCGTGCCCAACGCCACCATGCACGCTCCCGTCAAGGTGGCAAGATCGATTATCGCTGATGGTTTTGAATCGTTAGCAACATTCAGCGTATCGGCCAACACAACACGACCTTCCGCATCGGTATTCAAAATCTCGATCGTTTTGCCGCTTCGTGTTTCGATCACATCGCCAAGCTTGTAACTGGTTCCGCTAACCATATTCTCCGCCAATCCACAAATTCCGATGACATTGCGTTTGATACCAAGTCGCGAAATTGCGTGCATCAATCCCACGACAGTAGCCGCCCCGGCCATATCGCATTTCATATCAGCCATCGAATCGCTTGGTTTGAGCGACAAACCGCCACTGTCAAAAGTAACCCCTTTTCCGACAAACGCCAGCGGCGGCTCTGCTCCACCGCCTTGGTGCCGCATGATCACCAGCCTCGGCGGTTTGGATGAGCCCGCACCGACCGCCAGGATTGCACGACATCCTTCCGTTTCTAAACGGTTTTCGTCCCAAACTTCGATCGCTAAACCCGACGCTTTTGCGATTTCGGTTGCTTTGACTGCAAAGCTCTCGGGGTAAACTTCCGACGGTGGTTCATTGACAAGTCGACGAAGATGAATCATCGCTTCACCGATAATTCGTCCTCGTTCGATCGCTTGATGCCCCACGCCAATGAAACGAAGGGTTTCAGGCACAAACTCCTTCGGAGTCGTTTGATAGATCGATTGATTCTCGCACGCATTCAAAATTCCAGCGACAATGCTATCGTGCGTCTCTTCAGCAAAGCAATTGGCTAGTGCAATATCAACAACACCTTGTGCTTCGGCATTAATCGATCGAACGGCGGTTGCGGCCGAATCAAAAGCATGGTCACGCGTTCGATCAGACGTTTTGCCTACGCCGATGCAAACAATCAGCGATGGCCCATCGGTGTTCGGAAAAACGAGTTTATTGACTTCACCAAGTTTTGCCGATATCAATTTTCGCTGCGTTAAATGCTCTACCAACCTCTTGGGTAGGTCGCCGTTGGAATCCAAATAAGCATTCCCATCGTCATCCTCGCAGACTCCAAGGATCAAAACATCTGAGCTTGATTCCAACGATGAAGTGGACGATTCGAGCTTCGGGGATGGAAAGGGTTGGCTAGGAATCATATTGGTTGGGGCCCGAATGGGAAGGATGCGATGAACGATTGGAGTGTATCGTAATGTATCTCGGCTAAGATCCAAGCGGGTTTTCCTCTCCTTAGGTCATGCTGTGGAGCAATGGTCCTTGTTAGCCCACAGCCCCGTCGGCCCTACATGCGTTTAGATGGTTGCCGTGGTAGCCCAAATAATCGGTTCAGCTGTACGCATTCGAGTCCGGTGGTCGCGGATCGAATCAGCGGAAACGAAAAAACACATCTCTGGTACTGGACTTGCTTGGTGTATACTAGACGGGAGAGGTCGGCTGCCACGGTGGCAGTTAATGCGGAGAATATTGTCATGATTGTGCCCAATTTGTTAGTCATCGATGACGATACGGCATTTCGAAGTGCTGTTTGCGAGGGATTGTCGCGCCGTGGCTTTGAGGTCGAACAGGCGCGCGATGGCCAAGAAGCGCTTGAAGCCATCCAAAACAAGCGTTTTCATTTGGCTTTGGTCGATGTCCATATGCCCCGTGTCACTGGGCTTGAATTACTGCGTCGATTGCCCGCTACCCCCGACCGCCCCGCCTGTGTACTGATGTCCGCCCAATTGGACGACACGATTCGTCGTGAGGCTGAAATGATGAAAGCCTACCGAGTGCTCAGTAAGCCGATTCGCTTGGCGGCTTTGTGCGAAATCGTTAGCAGCGCGTTGCTAGAATGTTACAACTGGCGGGCCAGCTAGCGTTGCGCATTTTGTGCGATGTCGGCATAGAATCTTGTCGTAGTGGGTCTTGTTAAAGATCCCAGTGCGTCAGGATCTTTAACAAGATCCACTCTCTGGCGAGCCTCAAAAGCGAGCCTCAAAAACCCCGTCCCTTCAATAGCTCACCGTCGGCTCGGTTTCCGAGTTGGACATAGAGTTCTTCATCGATACTGTTGGACAAGAAATGAATCGAGCCATCAGCGAATACAAAGTTCGCACCGCCAGAATGAAAACTACTGAAACCGCCGACCGTCAATGAACCGCGGTCGACACGTGCTGCCATAGCATTCATTGGCCGTTCGCTATTGATTCTTGAGCCGGTATTGCGGAGTGTCGATCGTGTTCCCGACGTCCATCCCAACGACCCGGCGTCAGGAATCGCTTCACCGATCAAGATGGTTTGCGAACTGCCGTCGAGAATATCAGAGTAGCGGATACGGCTATTCAAGAACAACACTCCGTTGTTCTCTTCCGCAATCGGAGCTTCGCTGGCGTGATGACAGCCTGCATAATCACTCAATCCAACCGATCGAAACTCGTCCTCGAGGGATACGGTCACATCCGAGGAAGCGATCGGGCAAGACGGGCATCGGAAGGTTCCAATACTTAACGTACGCACGGGAGCGTTCTCGGGGGCGTAAGCGCCTGCTTCTTGATCGAAATGCTCGAACGCATTGAGTTGTTCGATAAACGGCAAGATTTCTACCATCCAACTTACGTGTTGTCCAATCGGCTCATTTCGAATGGGGCCGCTTGGATTGATGACCCCCATCGGAAGTCGCTCATAGGTAAACTCGTGGCTATGCACTGCCAAACCGA
Organism: Novipirellula aureliae; assembly: GCF_007860185.1. Taxonomy (NCBI): domain Bacteria; kingdom Pseudomonadati; phylum Planctomycetota; class Planctomycetia; order Pirellulales; family Pirellulaceae; genus Novipirellula; species Novipirellula aureliae. The sequence continues at coordinate 318,589 of NZ_SJPY01000006.1, read as the reverse complement.
GCTGCATACTGTTGTTTTGGCAGCTCGATCGACGAGCCGCCTCGCGAGCCGCTTGGACTGCGGGCAACAACAGCCCCACCAGTACTCCAATAATCGCGATAACGACCAACAATTCAACCAGCGTAAACGCGGATGCCGTTGGCCGTGAAACCTTTCTATTTGGACATTGCATCATCGGGAGACTCCAAGTTTGGGGATGCGAGATTGGTAAATGTATACTCAGTAGTACGCTCGATTTGTGAACGAGGCTGGTTCAACGTAGCGGCCAGCCGAGCAATGATACGAATATTCGATTGATTTGCATTCGCGGATTCCGTGACGATGATTTCTGCTGCGGCCAATGCCCATTTGTCGTTTAGAGCGTCCGGTTCCCAAATCTCACCACGATAATCGGGTGAATCCGCTAGCTTCGCGGCCGCGTAATCCAAGGCCGCTTGGGTTAGGAATTCGGTTTGCAGTACCTGATGCTGAGTGCGAAGTTCGCGTTGTGCTATCACCGCCGAACGGACTGCAGCGACAACAAGACTGGTCGAAACCATCAAGCTGACCAACGCTGCGATCAGGAACACACCGTGCTTCTTTGCCTGTCGTGCTACTTTCATCGTCCCACCCGTACGATCGCTTGCCGATCGACCCTTTCTCCGTCGTTACCGCAGCGGCATTTGATCGTTAATATGGCTTGACTCGGATCGCCCGCAATCGAAAATTGTGCGAAAAAGGGTTCACTCAGTTCATACGCTTCTCGGCGAATTCGATCTTCTGTCAGCGGTTCCATCCGCGTTATGCGATCATCCTGGGAGACGTATTCGATACGCTTTCCGGCTGGTAGCGAGATTTCGATTCCGTCCTCGATCATGACACACGACACGGCGGCGTGAACATCTTTGCGAAATTCATCGAGTAAGCGTTGTGAGTTTCGATCATGTCTTGCTCGTTGATCCGAGATCGACTTGATCGTCATCGATTGATGGACCAATCCAATCGCCAATCCCATTAGCGACATCCCCAGCGACATCGACGTGATCACTTCAATCAAAGTGTATGCTTTGCGTTTTTGAGTCATTCGCTGGGCTCCGCATCGGCGTTTTTTGGCCATCCGACCAATTGCAGCGGAGCGGGGTCTCCGGTTCGTTTCCAATCGATTGAAATGCGAATCGCATTTTGATCTAAGATTTCCGCGTCAAGCTTGACGGCGGGTAATCGTTGAAGGACCCAATCCGACGCCGTCAAGTTCTCGATTTCGCCAGGCAATTCCGCAGCGGGTAAATGGGTCAATCGTTCCAATTGGTTGGCCAATTCGTCGAGTGCCAAATGATGTTCACGGGTTTGCATCCACATCCGTCCGCTACGCATCGCCAAGGGCGTGACCATGGCCATGCCAGTCATCACCAAGGTGGCGGCGATTAGCAATTCGGCCATCGCCACGCCTCGTCTTCGTTTTTCGTTGGGTTTCATGCTTGGCATTAGGGTCTCGCCAAATTCTCAACAAGGTTGGTAAGGAATTGGAAATAGGCATAGCCGATCCAAAGTACGATTGCTCCCAAACACAAAACAATGAGGGGCTGTCGCAACGAAGATCGATTTTCCCGTTTGCGGCTGACTTTGTCCCGATTCCAATCGGCGAATCGCCGAATGGTCCAAACGCGGTCGGTTGTACCGTTCATCTTTTGAATCGCATCGGACTCCGCTGCCGAGATCAACTTCACCTCGGCAAGACTGTCCCAAGCCACACTTCCTTGCTCGACCTCGTTGCGAGCGAGCAGCAACTTTTGCCGAATGCCGCGGTCGTAGTGATAGCGAGCCAACGTCGATAAGGATGATGTCAATGGACGGCCGGCTTCGAGACTATCCGCAATCAGGTTCAATAGGTTTGCGGATCGTCGCTTGGCAATCGTATCAATCCAGCGACCGGCAACGGCTCGGCGTAGAAAGCGGCGAACTCGAGTCAGCTTCAACAGCAGAAATAGGAGAAACGAAGCAATCAAAATCAGTGGGAAGTAATCGGTGATTGCTTCGATCGTCGCCGCCAATGATCGCAGGGGGCCGGCAGATCTGAATGTCGCCCCCTCCGTAAGTTCCTCCGAGATTTTCAAGAAGATTGGCAAAATGAACGTCATCTGAAAGATCACGACCAACACGGCAAACAGGCCAATGATTGATGCATAGATGGTGGAATGTCCGGCCGCATGCTGAACTCGGTTATCGGTCTCGTCACGCCCGGCAATCAAACGGGAATAGGTTGAGTCAAGCGTCCCGCACTGAGTTGCAAAGCGAATGGCTAACACGGTTTCATCACTCAGGACGTCAGGTGTCTGTTCGAGTGCATCGACAAGTGACAGACCCTCGTGAAGTCGCCGAACGAGTCGTTTCAATCGCCGGCGGTAGGCACCGCGATGTTCGCTTGCCAAATTGTCGACCAAAACCGTAGGGTCGAGTCGCTGTTGATGTGCGGCCGCCAGCATCCGCAGCAGTGAACGTTGCCGATCGTCCACGGTATCGCCGGAAAACCATGCTGAGATACGCCAACGCGAGAGCAGCAGATGATCCAGTTTCCCGAAGCTGGGCAGATAGGTCGCGAAGAATGAACTCATTACGATAACCCCGTGACGAGGCTGACCAGGGGCATAAACAGAGCAACGACGACGAACAGGACAATCACTCCGATCACGATCGTGGCTAGATACGACGCTGCGCCACCGAGCCATTCGCTACGGTGAGAGAGCCGTTCGCGGTACATCTCGGCCAGTTCTCGAATCAGTGTCACATTTACTCCGCCATCCGTCCCCGCATCGACCGCATAAACCAAGTTCTTCGGCAACGGTTTTGCCCAAGGAGACTCGCCGATCGGCGTCGTTTGATGTTGAGCATGCCCGGCGATCCGATGAGCGATGTTGCGATAATAGCGATGACGACATTGGTTGCCTGCGAACCAGAACGCCTCGTCGGTCGACGCACCAAGTTCGTACATCTCCGCCAATTGGCTTGTTAGATTCGCCATTGCGATCACGCTGGCCGAATTACCGACCACAAAATAGCCGAGCAAGCTACTCGAAAGTGCAAAATGGTTCCACAGCCGCACGAGCCCATAAGTGGCTGCCGCAGCCACACCGACGCCAATCAGGGAAGCAAATGTTTGATCGGTGAAACACCTTGATAACCAAACTAAGATTAAGGTTGGTAGTGGCAAATGCAAACCGAACTCGTTGAACATTTCATCAAACTTCGGCACAATCGTGACGCAGCTCACCACGACGATCAAGAACGCGATCGCGAGCACAATGATCGGATAAATCCATCTTCGTCGCCGCTGAGTCCCCAGTTGATTCTCCGCAGCCGACCGACGCACCGCGTCGGTCAATCTCATCCGACCATCGTCACCGCTCGTACAGCTAGCCAAGTGTGGCATCCACACCGCAGTAGCCGGATCGATCAGCAACTCGCGAGCGGTTGCACCGGATTCGATTCGAGCGATTACTCGCTTTAGTTTTCGGCGATTGCTGCCCGACGCCCTATCGTCCGCCAACGCCGAGAGTGCGGGAACGAGCGTATCGCGATGCTCAAGTACCTTGGTGATGCGAGTTTCGATCGCCGATGAAGAGGGGATGGTTGCTTTCATGATAGCCCTGCTAGGAATGAAAGCCATGGTAAAAACACCGTTAGTGCGTAAGCAAAAACAATCACACCGCCGACAAGAGCCGTCATGACGGTCGGCACAATGACTCGCCAAATCCTGGCTAGACTTGTGGCCTTAGCCCGATACGACTCCGCAACCATTTGCAAAGCATCACCACGCGATTCGCCTTCCAAATCACCCACCGCAGCCCACTTCAACAGTGGCGACAAGGCAGCCAGATTGGTGTGCGAAAGCGTCATTGCTTCATCAACGGAGACACCTTGCTCGACGAGAGTTGCAAGTCGATCGGCGACCTCTGCGTTCGACTGTGCGGTTTGGTACCGCTTGCCACCGGGTAAGGACGACCAAGGCAAGCGAGCGGAATATCTACGCCAAACCCAAGTACCGACCAAAACAAACCCAAGTAGAAGTGGTAACCAAGTCCAATAGGTTTCGCGAGCAAAAATTGAAAAACGGATCGAGCTATCAAAACCAAGTCCAAGGTCGTCAAACACCATGGCAATCTTTGGAATAACGCGGAAGATCAAATAGGTGAACCCGAGTAGTGCAATCAAACACAGAACACCAAGTTGGTAGAACCAACGCGAAACATCGAAAACAAGTTCACGCTGTGCACGTGCTTGCGTCGTCAAATAATCAAACGCAACGGTCGAGTGGTCGCGGTGTAGAAGTGAAAGGATCGCCAAACGATACCGCGAAGGCATGGCGTCGGTGTCACCGATTGCCTGCTGAAGCATCTGTCCGCGAGCGATTGCGAGTGCAAGGCTGGCATTGATTTTGGTGATGGATGCTTCGATCGATTCCGTATCCGTTGCACCACCAATATCGACCGGCAAACCAGCACGCGACAGCGAGAGCAGCTGTTCGTTGAAGGCCAGGATACGGTCGAGTTCGGTATTCATGTTTCGTGTTGGAAATGGGTCAATAACGCAACGTAGCCGCGTCTCTCCGAGACGTCGATTGAATTACTGAGCGATTTGTGTTGAAGGCATTCTAGCAATTAGGGGCCTGAGGAAGCGAATCAACATTCGACCCCAAAGAAGACTGCTGAATTAGTCGCATTCTTTTCAGGCCGGAGGCCGACAAATCCTTGCCGGTGACGTGAGTCACCAGATCAATGGCTTTAGGTCGCCGCGAGGCCGGAGGCCGACACATCATCACAATGTGTCGCCCTCCGGGCTAGTGGTTCCGTTGTCCATCCATTCCGGTGGCTCACGCCACCGGCAGAGATGTATCGGCCTCCGGCCTAACAAAAGGTGTCGTTTGTCTTTTCGTGTTCCGAAATCCCTTCGGGATGTTTATCGTCTGCCGTGGTTGAAAAGTCAGTAATAAAATCGACGTCCCCCGAGACGCTGAATATACGTGTCTCGGACAGGCCGCATGGACGCGAGTGATTTGACAAGCGTGCTGGCTTGCCTTGTCCTACATCAACCATGCGCAGCGCAACCAAATTTATCTAACGAAACGCAAAGCCTATCGCGTTTTTTGGAAAACGTTGGCTTGGTCTTTTCGCCATCGGTCGAACGCTTCGAACATGCTCCACGAAGGGCCCACATTGGCTTGCGTTTCTAGCTCCGCCGCTCGCTGTTGCATCTCCGTTGCCGTTGGCCCTTGGAAGTGTGTTCGGTAGCGGCTTAGATAACTGAACACCGGCGAAAGGATGACAAACAAAAACAACGCACACACAAAGTACCCGCCCAGCTTCCGACGTGTCTTTGCATCACAATCGCAATCACGGGCCAATTCCAATGTCCGTGGTCGGTGGTCTTCACTCGGAGTAATCAGACGGCCAGCGGAGCGGATTCGTGCTTCGAGGTCCGCAAACGAACGCTGATGTTCACTCATAAATCACCTCCGCGTTGGTGGTGTGCAGAATGGCCGCTAATTTTTCGAGCCCATAACGATATCGACTGGCGACCGTCGACGGTGAGATTTCAAGGATTTCGGCAATCTGAGAAAACGTCATCGCTTCCCAAATCTTCAGCACGACCACTTCACTTTGCTCGGTGGGCAACGACCGCAACGCCACCCAAACGGCGCGGTGTTGCTCTTCGACTTCGATTTGGTCGACCGATCTTCGAGTGAGCAGGTCGGATAAATCGCTGATCAAGGACCACCGCTTGCGACGTCTGAGAATCACGAGCGACTCATTGCGGACCATGTGAAGCAGATAGGGCCAAGGTCGTGCCGAACGGTACAACAGGTTCGGATCGCCGCTGACACGCACCAGAGCTGCGGAGACGGCGTCTTCCGCGTCATGCTGGTTCGATGTGATCGTCGTCGCGTAGCGAACCAGTCGCTGGGAGGTCAAATCGTACAATCCCGCCAGTGCAGGGGCACCGCTCTCGGCGATCCGCAAAGCACACAGCCGAACGTGCTCGGAAAAATTGTCAAAGGTAGCCATTACCCATTAGAATGCGCCAGGTCGTCGAATTTGTCTATTATTCCGCACCCATTTTGCAAACTTATCGTGATTTTAGCGAAGCTATACTGCCTCGCAGGCCTCCCAAGCACGATCCAACCATCCCATCCCCGGACTCGCGTCCAGGTCGATTGCCTGTCGTCGCATTCGCGACTAAGCAACAATAAAGAATGCACTTGCTCCATCGCTGCTCTTATTAATGACATACCTCATCGTTTGAATGGACCCGAATGAATGGACCCGAAAAGCAAAAAGGGATTAACGCCAATGCGAATTGGATTTGATATACTTGCGATGCAGTACGAATTTATCCTGCCATTTTTGATAGGCGAACGATGACAAATCCTAGTACCTCGCCATCTCCTCTTGAACAGTCCAACTCGGAACAGGTGAAACGTCCCCAGAAAAGAAAACGACTGATCTTGCTCGTCGTTGTTTTTCTGTTGACCGTCGGTTCGGTACTTGGGTATATCGAGTTTTTCCTGGCTCGTCCGGTAGGTGAAGGCCCGGCCGGACCGGGCGTTGATCGAGCGGCATTCGCGAACATCTGGACGGACAAGCCGGTTCAAGTGGTAGGGATTGGCGACAGTATCACGGCTGGACTAGGAGCAAAAACAGCGAGCCACAGCTATTTCAATCGCCTGATCAAAAATCCTGATGACGAGTTTGCTGAACTACAAGGCGTATGCTTGGAAGCTGTTTTTTCCAATCTAGCGCATGAGAACTTTGCGATCTCAGGCTCGGAATCTTGTCTACACGCCGACTTGATCAATGAGTCGATTCCTCGCTACGAAGACGCTTATGGAATCGTCTTGTTGACAACAGGCGGCAATGATCTGATTCACAGCTACGGGCGTAGCAAACCGCGTGAGTGTGCGATGTATTCCGCGACGCTCGCTGAAGCAACACCTTGGATCGAGAATTTCCGCAAACGTCTCGACACGATGCTAAACGGGATTAGCGATAAATTTCCATCGGGATGTCAAATTTTCATTGCTGATATTTACGATCCGACGGATGGAGTGGGAGATGCGCTCAGCATCTTTTTGCCCGATTGGCCGGATGGCCTAGCGATTCACAAAAAGTACAACGAGGCGATTCGCGATGCGGCGGCAAACCACGACCACGTTCATGTCGTTCCTCTGTACGAGACATTCCTCGGTCACGGTTCGCATTGCCGCCAATTTTGGCGTTCGACCTATCGGTCAGACGATCCCCATTATTGGTTCTTCACCAATATCGAAGACCCCAACGATCGTGGATACGATGCGATTCGTAGAGTCTTTCTCAAGGCGATCGTCGAGCAGCGAGCGGATTTTTCCTCGCTCGATTTCTAAGGGCGGCAAGGTGTTTTCGTTCATCGCGAACGGGAGTAGACCTTGATCGTCCTCATTCCATTTGGTGAAAAGCATGTGACCGTTTTGAAAGAGCTGTTTTTTCCTTGGCAAAATTGGCTGCACTAATCTTTCAGTTTTCGGTATAGCGTTTTGCGATCAATCCCTAGCACCTGAGCTGCCAGAGTTCGGTTTTGATTCACCGCATCAAGAACGTGTTCGACGTAACGCGATTCCACCTGTTCTAAGGAAACGAGTTCCGTCGGATCATCACCGCCGATAAAAACGGTCTTACTCTTGTAGTCGCGTATTTTCTCAGGCAAATCTTCGAGCGTGATTGTATTGTAGCGAGTCAATGCGACCGCTCGTTCGATAACATTTCGCAGCTCGCGCACGTTGCCTGGCCAAGCATAGCTGAGCAGTTTTTCGGCGGCTGGTTCGGCGATTCCCGAGATCGGCTTGTTCGCATGTTTGGCAAACCGATCAACGAAGTGAATCGCCAACTTCAAAATATCGACTCCGCGAGCACGCAGGGCTGGCAAATGCAATTGAATGACGTTGATTCGGTAGAACAAGTCTTGACGAAAACGCCCCTCTTCGACGGCCAATTCTAAATCACGATGGGTTGCGGCGAGTACGCGCACATCGAACTCGATCTCGCGATCACCGCCAACCGGACGCAATCGATTTTCCTCTAGCGTTCTTAGCAGTTTTACCTGCATCGCCATCGGCATGTCACCAATCTCATCGAGCAATAGCGTCCCTCCTTCTGCTTCGAGAAATAAACCACGCCGCTCACTTCGAGCATCGGTGAATGCCCCTTTGGCGTGACCGAACAACTCGCTTTCCAGCAGTGATTCCGACAATGCCGCACAATTGACAGCCACGAACGGACGCTTTGCTCGAGGGCTGCGTTGATGGATTGATCGAGCGACCAATTCTTTGCCGGTCCCACTTTCACCCGTGATCAAAATCGACGTGCCGGTTGGTGAAACACGGATCAACTGATCGGTCAATCGCTTCATCGGCTCGCTTTCACCAAGCAATTCGTCTGCCGTATTGCGTCCCTCGGCAGCTTGCTTCAACAGACGAATTTGGTTTGACAACCGCCGTTTTTCTACCGCCCGGGCGAGCGCAATGGCAAGCACCTCCATCTCGACAGGTTTGGTGATAAAGTCGTAGGCGCCGCTACGAATGGCAGCCACCGCCGTTTCCATACTTCCAAACGCTGTCATCACGACAACCGGGACATCGGGACGAAGCGAACACAACTGTTGACAGAGCTGTAATCCCGATTCGCCTGGCATTCGCACATCGGTTAAGACCACGTCGAACTCGGATTCGCGAAATCTCCCCATCGCGTCGCTGGCCGATTGAGACGATACCGTTTCGAAACCTCGCATTTGCAGCGCCGCTTCGATTAGTTCGCACATACTCTTTTCGTCGTCAACGACTAGAATTCGCCCTTCGTTCATCACTTGTTCGCATCTGCTTTTGTAGTGGATCCTGTTAAAGATCCGGGTGCAAGAGAATCTTTAACAAGATCCTCGTCGGAATACTTTGCATGGGGATCCTCAACACGATCCACTAGGAAACCTCGTTTCCAACTGGTAAGTATACAGTAAAGCGACTGCCGCGATTCGGGGTGCTTTCCACATCGATCCAACCACCATGCTCTTTTACAATCCCGTGTGAGATCGACAATCCAAGTCCTGTCCCACGGCCTTGCTCTTTCGTCGTAAAGAACGGCTCAAAGATATGGGTTTTCGTCTCCTCATTCATTCCGATCCCATTGTCGGAAACGGCAATGGTCCGACATTCGGGGATTTTCCCGGAGCTTGGGGCGTTGCCAACATAGACGTCAATGGCGCCCTCGTTGGCCGCCGGGTTATCTTTGATACTGTGGATCGCGTTGACGATTAAATTCATAACGACTTGTTGAATTTGACTCTCATCAATTTCTACCGTTAGCTCTTGTTGCGGCGAATGAAGCGAAAGCTCGATTCTCTCCTTCGCTGCCAATGGACGAGCTAGGTCGACGGTTTGTTTCGCGAGATCTACAATTGATTGAATTTTTCGATTGGGAACGCTTTGTCTGGCGAAATCGAGTAGTTCTCGAATTGTTTTTGTGATCCGCTTTGTCTCCGATTGAATCGCTTTCGCGCTCTCCGCAATCGCTTGCTCGGACAATTGCCCCGATCCGATTAGTTCAGCACGACCGCCGATCACGTTAAGGGGGGTCCCGATTTCATGAGCGATGCCTGCCGCCAAACGGCCTACACTGCTGAGTCGATCGGAATGGCGAAGCTGTTCAACCGTCTCAAGCCGTGATTCCATTTCGGTAGCGATGCGAGTTCTCTGAGACTCGAGCTGCTCGCACATCCGATTGACGGCAATGGCCAAACCGCCAAGTTCATCCTTTGACTTCACTTCGATCGGATCACCAAAGTCGCCTTGGCCCGCCCGGTCGACCTTTGCGACCAGCCGGCTTAGTGGACGCCCGACCATCGCAACTCCTCCAATCCAAACAACGCCACCCGCCAATGATGCAACGCCGAGCAAAGCGAGTATCGATGAATACATCGATCGCCGAATTCGTTCGCTCTCTTGCGTATCGGGAGCAGCGATTTCAAGGCTCTCCTTTTTGCCAACGTTGGCATCGCTTGGGTCGAGAGGCACGTAGGTGTAAAGCATATTGTCGCCGCTCGGATTGGGCATGCGAATGGTCGTCACTTCGGAAGTCGTCACAATCATGCTGCGAGGAACCGATGGCTGCCGATAGCTCGATTGATCCATTTGGCCGTTTCCATCAATTTCGACCAAGCGGATTCGCGTATGCCGCACTCGGGCTGTAGATTGAATCATCATTTGTTGCAGATCATTCGGATTTCCCGACTGCGATGCATCATGCAATGATGGACGGAGTGTTGCTGCGATATCGGCAGCGTAACGTTCGTGTTCGGCCAAGGCGAGGCGCCGGTCTTGTTGGATCGTCAAATATGCAAACAAGCCAACAATGAGTAGCAATCCGCCAAGGAAAAGTAGGATCAGTTTCGCAGCCAATCGCATGGTTTCTATGTCTACTGTTTTGTTTTAAGTGGCTTCTGAGCGGAAAAAACCACAGCCTCAAAGGAGGCTGTGGCATTTCGAAACAACGTCACACCTGTCAATTATGACTTAATGACCACAAATTTAGAACCGGCTTCCGTGCGGACAAGCAGCAAAACGCCTCCCTTTTTCTGCTCACGGTTCTGCTTGATCGCAGCCTCAAAATCGGCCACCGATTCGACTGACTGACGATCCACTTGGGTGATCAACATCCCGGGTTTCAACCCTGCATCATCCGCTGGGCTGCCATCGGCAACCATCGTGATAACGACTCCGCTGTTCCCTTCCACGCCGAGTTGCTTGGCAACCTCCGCGTCAACCGGTGCGATCTCCAAACCGAGATTTTCGAGACGCTTCCCTTCGCGTTGTGAATCCTTCGCATCAGCGGATGCGAAATCGGAGGTTTGTTCTTCAGCCACAAATTTCAACATCACCGATTTACCGTCTCGCATGACTTCGATCGTCTGTTCACGTCCAATCGCACCACGTTCGACAATCAGTTGTAGAGCCTGTGGACTCGAAACCGCTTGGTCATTAAAACGCACGATCACATCACCCGACTTGAGACCTGCCTTTTCGGCTGGCGTACCCTCGAAGACATCGGTAACGACGACGCCACCGCGAGGCTTCACGCTAAGCTGCTTGGCAATATCTTGTGTAACCGGTTGGATGCCAACGCCCAAATAAGCACGCTTCACGGTGCCACTATTGAGCAGTTGATCGCTCACCCAATTGGCCAAGTTACTTGGAACGGCAAAGCCAATCCCTTCATTGCCACCGCTTCGCGAGTGAATCGCGGTGTTGATCCCGACAATCTCGCCACGAAGATTGACAAGCGGTCCACCACTGTTGCCCGGATTGATTGCAGCATCGGTTTGCAGAAAGTTTTCGCGGTCAGCAATGCCAATGCCACGATGCTTGGCACTGATGATTCCGGCTGTAACGGTGCTTTCCAAACCAAACGGTTGCCCCAGGGCGAGTACCCAATCACCGATTTCGACTTGATCACTATCGCCCATCACGGCAGCCACCAAGTCCGTTGCATTTTCGATTTTGACAACGGCCACATCCGTCTTTGGATCCGTCCATACATCCGTCGCCACGAACTCGCGTCCATCTTGAGTCCGCACGATCACTTCGCCGCCACCCGCAACGACATGATTGTTCGTCAAGATAATCCCAGACGGATCGATGATGACGCCAGAACCGATACCGGCACTTGGCCGAGAGCCGCTCGGTGGCTCCATGTTTGGCGGCATTTGGAAGCGTCGACCATTGAACGTTCCGTCGTTAAACATATCTTCAAATGGTGTCCCTTTGAACGGATTCTGCCCGCCAAACGGTTCGCTCGAAGGTTGTACTTTTTGCTTTGTCATAGCAGCGACTGCCGGTCGGTTTTCGATAGCGACCACCGCTGGCAACACTCGGCTGGAAACGGTGCGAAAAGCACTCGACAGCGATTGAGCCGATTCAATCGCCGCCGCTTGCTGTGGCGACAGATCCGCCAAAGGATTCTTCACCGCTTGGTCGGCGCTGACAAACGTGGCACCGGAAATCGCAACACCGGCAATCAATGCTGCCGACGCAGCGATTCCCAACGTGGCCCGATACCATCGAGGTTTTGGCTGCTTCGAAGAGCCGTTCGTATTAGCATTCTTGGTTTCCATGGATTCGATTTCCCATTTTGAGTGATTGTTCCTAAAGGTCATTGCAGAATCGCAATGACACCAAGCCTTAAGCACACAGAATGCCAAACAGGAAAAAACGCTGATTCACTCGGTTTTTCCGGTGTTTCCGACGTCGCAGCCTGCTATCTCTTGTGGCAGGACGCCTCAACGAGGCATAATGCCCCGACGGGCTCGCCACGTTCGCACTAACTTTCCAACCTCTCCCGAGCGGAGCTTGGGGGAGTTCGAACGCGGCGTCCGAGCCGCCGTTCGGGAGGGGGCCTACACGATGTGAATCCTGCAGGCCCCCCTCCCTCGCGAATGTCTAAATGGCATCGCTCGACCTCCCCCGGCTGCGTCGGGGGAGGTACAACAAGGCTACCTTTTGAGATGCTCTCCGGATCAAATTTTTGCCGTGCTCGCAGCCTCAGTGTCGATAACGAAGCACTCTTACCGATTACCCCCAAAGCCAACCATCATCCACCGATAACAAACATGGCAACCGATCAAGCTTCCCAGAGAACGTTTGGCGGCACACGATTTCGCTGGTTCGCTCGTGGCACCGCCGTGGGCATGTTGCTCGTCGCCGTCGTCAATGCGCTATCCTATTTTGTTCGTTCAAGTGATTGGGGCAACTTGATTGGGGAAGCGGAATCGAATGACGAAGCAATCGGATTTCCATTTGTTGTCTGGGAAGCAGGCAACACATACAATGGATTCTACGCCGACTATCCGATGCTATTTTTAAACGTTCTGGTAGCCGTTTCGCTTGGCTCGATTTTAGGAGTCGTTGTCGCTCGTCATCGCGATAGGCTCAACCGGTTGGTTGAAGACTTTGAAATTGAAGCCGCAGAGGAATCGAAACGGCCGATCCAGTTCAGTTTATTGGGGTTATTGATTGTCACGACGCTATGTGCCGTCTTCGTAGCGATTGCAGTGAAGGTGGCCGCCCGTCCCGAGACACTGCTGGCGATCTACTCACTTGGTCCGATTTGTTTAGTCGCCATCGCGATGTTGCCACGCCGTCTATCGTGGCAGCGGCGAGTTGCCATCATCACGCCGTCGGCATTGATGCTGATCGCGGTTGCGATTGCGGTTGGAATTCGTTTGGGGATGGAATTCGACAAAGTCATGATGGGAATCTTTTTATGCTGGACACCTCAAAGCGCAGTTGCTGCCATCGCTTTAACCACGACACTCTTCATCCAGCAGGCTCGCCGGTAGGGCTACGTGTCAGACTTCGCCTTCGAGCCCAACTGAACCAATTTGTTTTCTTTCTTATTCGCTTGGTTCATGGAACACGTTCCGCAGCCGGTCGGTTGTCCCTTCAGCCCACGGCGAACCGTTCGAACGAGATGCCGGGAAATCCAAAATGCAGCAAGTGATACGATCAGGATCGCGATAATGGGTTGCCAATGATCCATGTCTGAAATACTCCCCTAAAAGAATCGCGTTCCGACTTGATACGTTACGAATGCGCCCACGTATGCGAGTACTGTCATGTAGGAAAAACTTAGGACGGGCCAAAACCAGGAATTCGTTTCTCGCTTGATCACGAAAAGGGTGCTGACACATTGTGCGCAAAGCGCAAAGAACACCATGATTGACAACGCGACGGGGACCGTGAAAACGGGGCGTCCATCGGGCCACTTCGACGCTCGCATCGCAGCGATCAATCCGTCGTCCTGTTCATCGACCTCGCCCCCAAGTGAGTAGATCGTCCCAAGCGTTGCGATGATCACTTCGCGGGCGGGAAAGCTTGCGACCGCACCGACCCCGATTCGCCAGTCCCAACCAAGCGGTTCAACGACCGGCTCGATCCCGCGTCCAATCATGCCGAGTGCGCTGTTCTCTAAAAGGGAAGAACTCAGCCGACGATGCTCCTCTTCAAGCTCTTCAAGTGTCGTAGCTTGCCGTTCGGCATCAGAACCTTCTGAATTGGAACCGTCCAATGCTGCGATCGATTCGATTTCTCGTTGAACTTCGAATTGCCGGGAATGATCGCCCGGCCAATAGCCTGCGAACCAGATCAAGATCGATGCTGCGAAAATCAAAGTGCCTGCACGGACAACAAATTCGCGGCCCGCTTCCCAGACACGTGAAAAAACAACCCGCACCGATGGCACTTTGTAATCGGGAAGCTCCAATACAAAGGGAGCCACCTCGCCTCTTAAAAGCGTTTTCTTCAGTAACCATGCAATGGGAATCGCAACAACGACTCCAACGAAATACATGGCCATCAATACCAGTGGCTGTGTCGATACCCAGCCTCCTGCCATGCTTGTCGCGGGGACAAAGGCACCGATCAGCAACAGGTAGACAGGTAGACGAGCACTACAACTCATCAAGGGTGCGACCATAATCGTCGCAAAGCGGTCGCGGCGGTTCTCAATCACTCGCGTGGCCATGATCCCAGGGACCGCACAGGCAAACGAACTCATCAATGGTAAAAATGATTTGCCGCTGAGCCCAAACGTGACCATCACTCGGTCAACCAAGAATGCCGCACGCGACATGTAACCGCAATCTTCTAGAATCGCTAAGAAGAAGAAGAGCAACACGATTTGGGGCAAAAAGATCAACACACCACCGACACCAGCAATCACGCCATCGACCAACAAACTACGTAGCATCCCAGGCCCGACAGAGGACGTGACAAGATCCGATACCGCCCCCGTCGACGCATCAATCAAATCCATCGGCAACGATGAGAACGAATAGATGCATTGAAAGATAATGAACATGATTGCGAAGAAGCAAACCATGCCAACGAGACGGTGCGTCAAAATTGCATCGAGCCAATCGGTCGCACTGTGAGGTTTCGCGCGGGTCTGTGTGACGACGCCATCCAAGTGATTCGCTGCCCAAGCATAACGAGCACTGCACTCCAGTTCCGTTGAATCCCCAAGTAGCGTCGCCAATTTTTCTCGCGCCGCTGAGATCGCTGGCAAAACCGCAGCGCCAAGTCGGCGCACCGAACGGCGTTCCGCTTCTCCACCACGGTCGAGCAGCATCCGCTCGATCAAGTATTGATCGGGTACCAAATTTTGATCGTTCTTCGAATTGCCAATCGGATTTTGGCCAGTCGTACATGCCCGCTCCATCAGCTCTTTGCGAAGCTCATCGCAAACAACATAGAACTCCGCAGGCAAAGGACGTTTGCGTCCAGCCACTACCGATTGATTGTCGTCTCGGTGATCTAATTCGCATTGAATCGCTTCTTTGAGCTCGGAGATTCCGTTTCGTTTCGATGCACTCGTTGCGACAACGCGGACGCCTAAATTTTTCGATAGCTGATCGGCATCGATCGCGATCCCACGCGCTTCCGCCGCATCACTCATGTTCAGTGCTAAGATAGTCGGCTTTCCGAGCTCGACAATTTGACTGAACAGGAACAAATTTCGCTGAAGAAGCGTCGCATTGACCACGCAAACAATCACATCAACATCGGGCTCGTGTTTGGCGTCACCCGTTAGAACTTCGATGGCAACCAATTCATCCGGCGAACGCGGTGCCATCGAATAGGTGCCCGGCAAATCAACTAAGTCAACATCATAGGAACCAACGTTGCAGCGACCAATCTTCTTTTCGATCGTGACGCCAGGATAATTGCCGGTACGGACGTTCATGCCAGCAAGGGCGTTGAACAGAGTGCTCTTACCCGTATTAGGGTTTCCTACCAGAGCGACACGCAAGGTACGCTTTGCGGTCGCGTCGGAGCGAGTCAGTTCGGCGGAATTCGCCATGTATTTAAGGCCTGCTAAAAATGTCGCCTAAATGTGCTTTCTAAGATTGAGACGCAACACACGGCTTAACAATTGGCTCGATGTAAACACGACGCGCTTCACCCGAGCGAACCGCGATCCGACTACCCTGAACCGAACATCTCATCGGGTCTCCAAGCGGAGCGGTTTGTACGAATTGCACTGCTTGCCCAGGGATAAAACCCATCTCTCGAAGTCGCGAAGCGATGGAATCAAACCCGTCAACACGCACAATTTGGCCGAATTGTCCCGGCATTAGCTGGTCAAGTGTGGTCACAAACAAAATCCCCTTTATTGAGAATGAGTCTCAGCAGTGGCCATTCTCTCCACTTGGGTGCAGGATGTCAAGAGTCAAAGTGTTTTCTCTATCCGAGAGGGTGCATGACCGGGTTTGTGGGGAAGATTGGCCTGGGCTCAAATTGACATGGGATTTACAATAGGAGACGTGCAGCCCGGAAGGCTGGGAGTTTTAGAGAACACATTTTAGGTAAATTGCCATGGA